>NZ_JBWKXF010000067.1:0-28716 GCF_059422645.1 Pseudomonas sp. GW821-FHT01C01
CCCCCCCCCCCCCCCCCCCCCCCCCCCCCCCCCCCCCCCCCCCCCCCCAGATTGCGTCCAGGGTCTCGTGGGCTCGGAGATGGGTAGAAGAGACAGAAAGTGGAGTGTCAGACACATTAATGTTGACTGACACTCCACTTTCGCGAGCAAGCCCGCTCCCACAGGTTCGGTGTTCAGTCTCTATAATTTGGGGGTGCCCAAGACCCTTCATCAAAGCTTCAGGCCTGTACCCATGAATTCCCAAAGCATCATCGTCCCGAAAATCTCCACCCTGCCGGTGCACGAACCCCGGGCCAGGGCCGTTGTGCGCTGGCTGGTGCGCAAGAACATCATCCAGGAAGAACTGACCACTTGCGGCCGCACCGGCAACCGCATGGGTCACGCCATCGCCGAGGGTGCCCGTGAGGTAGTCCTGCATCCGGAAGCGCTGCCGTTTGGCGAAGCCGTTAACGGCCTGGAAATTGTCACCAAGCGCTGCATCTATACGCCGGCCAAGGGTTTCCTTGAAGAAGCAGGCTGCGCCGAGTGCCGCAAGGAAGTCGGTGAAGCCCTGTTCGAAAGCCTGGAAGACTGGATGCCAGGGCGCACCGACAACTTCACCTGCCCGGAATGCGGGCATGAAGACGACATCAACGGCTTTCTGTTCCTGCAGGAATGCGGTTTCTCCAACCTCGGTTTCATCTTCAACAACTGGGCCGAAGCCGGGTTCAAACAGAGCTTTCTCGATGAATTCGCCGATTGGCTGGATCATCCGGTCAGCTGGGTCAAAGTCGAACTCTGAACCCTGTAGGCGCGAGCTTGCTCGCGATGAACTTTCAGGCCACGCGGGTTTCCAGGCAACCCGCATTATCGTTCACGACCATCGCGAGCAAGCTCGCTCCTACAAAAAAGCGCCCCGTATGTCAGTAATGCCAATAATAGACAGAGTTTTACATTGAACCCGAGAGGGTGTCTGACTATAATGGCGCGCTTCCATTTTCCCGCTCGGGAGCCCCCGCGATGCTGCGTATCAGCCAAGAAGCTCTGACATTCGACGACATTCTCCTAGTGCCCGGTTATTCCGAGGTACTTCCTAACGAAGTCAGTCTCAAGACCCGCCTTACCCGTGGCATCGAGCTGAATATTCCACTGGTTTCCGCTGCCATGGACACCGTCACTGAAGCCCGTCTGGCAATCGCCATGGCTCAGGAAGGTGGTATCGGCATCATCCACAAGAACATGACCATCGAGCAGCAAGCTGCCGAAGTCCGCAAGGTCAAGAAGTTCGAAGCCGGTGTCGTCAAAGACCCGATCACCATCGAGGCTGACGCCACGGTGCGTGACCTGTTCGAACTGACCCGCATGCACAACATTTCCGGCGTTCCGGTGCTGCACGATGGCGACCTGGTCGGCATCGTCACCTCCCGTGACGTGCGCTTCGAAACCCGTCTGGATGCCACCGTACGTGAAGTGATGACGCCTAAAGAGCGTCTGGTCACGGTCAAGGAAGGCGCCAACAAGAACGAAGTCCGTGAGTTGCTGCACAAGCACCGCCTGGAAAAAGTCCTGATCGTCGACGACAAGTTTGCCCTCAAAGGCATGATGACCGTCAAAGACATCGAAAAAGCCAAGGCTTACCCGCTGGCCAGCAAGGACGATCAAGGTCGTCTGCGCGTTGGCGCGGCGGTCGGCACCGGTAAAGACACCGGTGACCGCGTAGCCGCCCTGGTCAATGCCGGCGTTGACGTGGTGGTGGTCGACACCGCACACGGTCACTCCAAAGGCGTGATCGACCGCGTTCGCTGGGTCAAGCAGAACTTCCCTGAAGTGCAGGTCATCGGCGGTAACATCGCCACCGGCGCTGCCGCCAAGGCCCTGGCCGAAGCCGGCGCTGACGCGGTCAAGGTCGGTATCGGCCCTGGCTCGATCTGCACCACCCGTATCGTCGCCGGTGTCGGCGTGCCGCAAATCAGTGCCATCGCCAACGTCGCCGCTGCCCTTGAAGGCACTGGCGTGCCGTTGATCGCCGACGGTGGTATCCGTTTCTCCGGTGACCTGTCCAAGGCCATCGTGGCCGGTGCTTCCTGCGTGATGATGGGCTCGATGTTCGCCGGTACTGAAGAAGCACCGGGCGAGATCGAACTGTTCCAGGGCCGTTCGTACAAGGCTTATCGCGGCATGGGTTCGCTGGGCGCCATGTCCCAGGCTCAAGGTTCCTCCGACCGTTACTTCCAGGACTCCTCGGCAGGCGCCGAGAAACTCGTTCCGGAAGGCATCGAAGGGCGTGTTCCGTACAAGGGCACCCTGAGCGCGATCATCCACCAGTTGATGGGCGGCCTGCGCTCTTCGATGGGCTACACCGGTAGCGCCAACATCGAAGAGATGCGCACCAAGCCCGAGTTCGTGCGGATCACCGGCGCTGGCATGGCCGAGTCCCACGTGCACGACGTGCAGATCACCAAAGAAGCGCCGAACTACCGCGTAGGTTGAGCCTTCAAGCAACAAGCTAAGCAACCGGGGCTGTTTTATTCAGCCCCGAGTTGTTTCTGAATCACGACTGTTTCCGAATTTTTTAGACGAGACTGAATCATGGCCCTCGACATTCACGCTCACCGCATCCTGATCCTCGACTTCGGTTCCCAGTACACCCAACTGATCGCCCGCCGCGTGCGTGAAATCGGCGTGTACTGCGAACTGCATCCGTTCGACATGGACGAAGATGCGATCCGCGAATTCGCTCCTAAAGGCGTCATCCTCGCAGGCGGCCCGGAGTCGGTCCACGAAGCCAACAGCCCTCGCTGCCCGCAAGCCGTTTTCGACCTGGGCGTACCGGTCTTCGGTATCTGCTACGGCATGCAGACCATGGCCGAGCAACTGGGCGGCAAGGTTGAAGGTTCCGAGCTGCGTGAGTTCGGTTACGCCCGCGTCGACGTGGTCGGCAAGAGCCGCCTGCTTGACGGCATCGAAGACCACATCGACGCTGATGGCCTGTTCGGCCTCGACGTATGGATGAGCCACGGTGACAAAGTCACCAGGATGCCGAGCGATTTCCACATCCTGGCCAGCACCCCGAGCTGCCCGATTGCCGGCATGTTCAGCGATGAGCGTCGTTACTACGGCGTGCAGTTCCACCCGGAAGTGACCCACACCAAACAAGGCGGTCGCATCCTGTCGCGCTTCATCCTCGACATCTGCGAGTGTGAAGCCCTGTGGACTCCGTCGAAAATCGCTGAAGATGCCATCGCCCAGGTTCGCGCCCAGGTCGGCACCGACAACGTGCTGCTTGGCCTGTCCGGCGGGGTTGACTCCTCCGTGGTTGCCGCGCTGCTGCACAAGGCCATCGGCGATCAGCTGACCTGCGTCTTCGTCGACAACGGCCTGCTGCGTCTGCACGAAGGCGAGCAAGTGATGGCCATGTTCGCCGAGAACATGGGCGTCAAGGTGATCCGCGCCAACGCCGAGGAGCAGTTCCTGGGCAACCTGGCCGGCGAAGCCGACCCGGAGAAGAAGCGCAAGATCATCGGCCGTACCTTCATCGACGTGTTCGATGCCGAATCCTGCAAACTGGACAACATCAAGTACCTGGCCCAAGGCACCATCTACCCGGACGTGATCGAGTCGGCTGGCGCGAAAAGCGGCAAGGCCCACGTGATCAAGTCGCACCACAACGTGGGCGGCCTGCCGGAAGAAATGAACCTCAAGCTGGTCGAGCCACTGCGCGAGCTGTTCAAGGACGAAGTCCGTCGTCTGGGCCTGGAACTGGGCCTGCCGTACGACATGGTCTACCGTCACCCGTTCCCGGGCCCGGGCCTGGGCGTGCGCATCCTCGGTGAAGTGAAGAAGGAATACGCCGACCTGCTGCGTCGTGCCGACCACATCTTCATCGAAGAACTGCGCAAGGCCGACTGGTACCACAAGGTCAGCCAGGCATTCGTGGTGTTCCAGCCAGTGAAATCGGTTGGCGTTGTGGGTGATGGCCGTCGTTACGCCTGGGTCGTGGCCCTGCGTGCCGTGGAAACCATCGACTTCATGACCGCACGTTGGGCACACCTGCCTTACGAACTGCTGGAAACCGTCAGCGGCCGCATCATCAATGAAATCGAAGGCATCTCCCGCGTCACTTACGACGTGTCGAGCAAGCCGCCAGCGACCATTGAGTGGGAATGATCCACTGCAGGCCCTGATGGCCTGAAGACTGGACCACATAGAGCCGCGTGAAACCTGAGTTTCACGCGGCTCTTTTTTGTGCGGGGCTCGCTGATCAGCGTCTCAGGGAACCCGGGTCAGTGTCATGCCCATGTCGGTGAGGGCGTCCATCAAAGCCTTGAACGTGCCAAAACGCTGGTTGTTGATGTTCCATTTCGAATTCGTGATGTAGTAGCCTTTGGCATCGTGTGCAACAGGCGTGCGCACCAATGACCCGGTCTTGCTGCGGTGAACCAGTTCAAACTCGCTGCCGGTTTTTTCGAGGGTAATCATGCCGGGCTTCTTGAGAGCAACACTCAAGGCCTGCTCCCTGACCAGCCCAGGCGGCAACTCCAGTTGTAGCCGCAAGTCGTTTTTGACGAAGACTGGCGTCAGCTTCTCCGGATCGGCACCGGTTCTTCCCGGATCTGGCTCGATGCCTCTGGCCTGGCCTGCTTCGGCACTCTCGATGCGCAGGCCGATACCACCTTCGAGCTCGCTGACCCCCGGCACTGCGTTAAAGGTATTGGCGTGAGTTTCACCGACCAACGCCACCCAGCGATGTGCACCTCTGGCTGCCTGGTCTGCATCGATGACCGTCTTGGCGAAGTAATTCATCATTTCTTGCCGATAGTTGGCGGATGCGCCGGAAATTCCTCTCGATTGATAACTGGCCGTGCAGTCAATGGCCTGCACGCGGATGTGGTTTTTCTGTGCGGCCTTGACCACTTCGCGAAAGGAAAAACGACCGGAAGGATCAGTTCTGTGCCCTTTGTCGAGCTGTTTCAGGTAACTCTCCAGATCCTCCGAAAGATCGCCACCCCTGTTGAAGATGTCCAGATCGGCCTGATGATAGTCAGTGAGCAAATGCTCCATGTACAGGGTCTTGACCTTTTGCTTGGCGAGCACGTCCATGTTTTCGATGAGAAATTGCTTGCTGCCGACGCTCGAGTGGTTTTCGCCGATCACCAGACTTGGAGATTCCTTGAGCAACGTCTTGATGATGTCTTTCGGTTTGCTGGCCGCGCTCAGAGCCGGGATGGTGGGGCGCGGCGGCAACGAAGCGTTGGCAAAGTAGTCATGTGCATCCCGGTACAAAGTTTTGCGCAATGCCTTGAACTGGCTGGTGCGCCCCTCCGGGTTTCGGATGTTGACGAAATCGTCATTCAAAGCGTTGTCGTCCACTTCGTTCCAGGCCACGGGCTTGAGTTCCTGTCGTAACTCGGTGGGAATATCGTAGGGTGTCGGGGTGCTATCGACGTCGGGCAGAGGGGCGGCCGGGCGTCCCCACGGCAGCTGGTCGAAAAATTTCCCGCCCCCCTTCAGTCCGGGGCGACCGAGAAGTTCCCATTCACCTTCGGCGTTCAGGCGAACCGGCAGGTTGCGGTGGAAGGAGAATGGGTTGGCCGGCTCGATGATGACCCAGGTTTTCATCTCGTTGACGTATCGGACCTGATAGTAGGAATAGTCGATCTCGATGTAGTTGCCGCCAGTCGGGGGCTGATAAATATTGCGATACTTGCCTTCGTCGCTGACCACTTGCAGACCATCGAGAATTTCATTGGTCTCGAAAGGGGCCAGCGGGCTTTCGCTTTCCAGGGGCGGGACTGGTCGCGTGGTAATCACCGGGGGGCGGGGCGTGGCGCCGGCGGTGTATTCAGGCTCGGCGAGGTTTTCCTGGGGGGTGAACTCTTCTTTGGCGCTGCCGACTTCCGATATTTCAACGGAGCCACGCAAGGCCAGCAGATTGAAAACGGTATCTATGCTGCTGGTGATGGCGCCAATGACACCGCTCTTGCGGTCGGCGGCGCTGTTTCCGTTAACGGCCTCAACGATGTTCAGGCCGATGTTGGCCAGACCGGCACCGACGGCCGCCAGGGCGACTGGCCAGCCGACGACGGCCATGGCACCAAAAAGGCGGGTGAATGTTGACAGGTAACCGACCCACATTTTCTCCCGCAGATCGCCATTGGATCGTAGGGACAGATCGGCATCGTCGAACATGCGCTCTCTGACCGAGTCGCGCATCCAGGTGAAGGCGTCCACGTCCAGCGCGGGTCTGTCCAGATTGAGCTGACTGTTGTCGTAGGAACCGCCGAAAAAGAGCAAATCGAGGGTGTGGTTCAAACCGACGTTATCTTCATCCTGTTGTTGGGCCGACAGTGGAAAATGCGACATGAAGCGTGAACGGTTGTCGGGCTTGTTGTTCTGGTTCATCAACCACCAGTGCAAATCGTGGGGCGTCTCGAATACATGGAATGCATCCAGCTCGCCGGGCGTATAGACGATCTGGTAACCCTTTTGATCGCTGATGCACAGGATGTCGGTGGATTGGTAATTGCCGATGGTCAGGGGCGTGACCCGAAGGCCTGTGACGACGGGCGCTTCGGCCTTGAGCATGTCCAGGGTGATCGGCCAGGAGATATTGCCGGCCACGGCCTTGAGCACGGTTTTGAGGTTTTCGTTGCTCAGGCGTGAGCCGTCATGTTCTTCCAGGGCCTTGGATATGAAATTGAGTTTGGCCAGGGTCCGATAGTCATCCGAATGGTTGACCCAGAAATTGCCCATCTTTTCCCAGTAGAGGTCATGGAAATTGATCCGCCAAAGATCTTTGATGACCTTGCTGGGGTACATCCGTACTTCGTTGGTTTCGTTGTAGATGCGGGCGTTTGCTCCCTCATTGTAAAAACCACCATCACTGTCCAGCAGGTCGGCGTTGTCCTGGTCATGGGCGTGGAAACGCTGGATGACCAGTTGCGGCAGCGTCAATGATTCGATGGGTTTGGGGTAGTGCTCCCAGAACAGGAAGGCTGTGTCGCTGCTAACCGAGGTGTTGTCGAAGCGGTGCCACCAGACGTTATCCGGATCGATGTGCTCTGTGCCGTATTTGTCCAGAATGCCTTGGGCTTGGGCATGTGCCATATCGTACATATCGGGGCATGCTTGCACGAACGGCACCACAAGGTCTTTGAGAGCCAGTTCGTCAAACGGATCGGGAAGCAGGGTTGGAGTTTCGTTGTTGTTCATTTCTCTCTCCTTGAAAAATGAGGGGGTAGGTGGGGGCACTATGCGGTGCTTACATCGATGAATATGTAGGATCCGGGGCGCGTGTCGGGTTGAGATCATGGATAGGTGCTGTGAGAAAGAGTGGCTCCGGCGTCGCGTAAACAAGCCCCCGGCCGCGAGTCCGGGGGCTTGTTGCTTATATGCCTGGCACAACAGGCAATGCCTTACAGCGGCAGACGACCTTCGAGGTCCATGCCCATGCGGCTCAGGGCCCAGGACAGTTCATTGATACTGGCGTAAGGCACCTGATGCAGATCAGTCCATGTCGGACGATTGATCAGAAACTTGCCATCAACCGTACGCTCGACCAGCGTGCGTGCGATCTGGCGGTCTCGGCCGCGATGAATCAACGTCCAGGTGCCGTCGACTTTCTCGAAGGTGAACATGCCTTGGCGAAACAGCAGGCGATTGAGTTCCGCCGGTGTTCTTGTCAGTAATGGCGTTGGCATCTTCACATTCAGATCGGCGTACAACGTATCGAAGTCCCCGCTGACATGTTCAGGTTGCGTGGAGAACCCCCGTCCCACTTCAATGCCCCGGTCAGTCTCGATCAGCAGGCTTTGTTCGGGTAGCACTTCTTCGATGCGCAAGCCGATACCGCCCTGCATTTCACTGATGCCGGCCATGCCGCGAAAGGTGTTGGTGTTTTCCTCGCCCGTGAGCACAACCCACTTGCCCGCGCCATTGAGCGATTCGTTGGCCTGCATGATCGTGTGGGTGAGGTAATTCTTGATCGCTTGTTCATGCGTGTCAGGGAGTGGCGAGCCAGGATACCGATAGCTCGCCAGACAGTCAGTCGCCTGAACCCTGATCCCGTTGACTCGCGCAGCCTTGACCACTTCAAGCGGCGTGTACTGCCCGGACGGATCGCTTTGCAGCTGTTGCAGCGTTTCTTCCAGGTCATCGGACATTTCCCCGGTGCTGAAGAAAGTGTTCAAGTCCAGTTGGCTGAAATCGTTGAGCAGACGATGGAAGTAGAGTGTTTTGACGCCCTGCCTGGACAGGGTCGGCATGTTCTCGATGAGAAAACGCATGCTGGCAATGCGGTCCTGACTCTCACCGATGACCAGGCCATTTGCAGCATCCAGCGCCTGCTCGATCAGTTCTGTGGCAGTGGTCGAGGGCGTGACGGCGGGGACGGCCGGGCGGGCAGGCAAGGACGTGGAGAATCCGTTGCGAGCAAAGAAGCTGCGAGCGTCCCGTGACAATTCTGCACGAGGGGCGGCGACGTATTCGTCGTAGGTGGTTATGCCTTTCATTGTGCCGTCGGGCAAACGGCTGATTTTGACGTGGGTCTCCGGTTTGCCCATCGCCAGCTTCCTGAGGCTGAATCTTTGCGGTGCATCGTAGTTTGTGGCGGGTTTGCGTTGCGTGATTTGTGGCCGGGGTTGAGTGACCCCTGGCGACATTCCCTGCAGATCGTTGCCGCCACCCTTCAGGCCGGCCCGTGGTGTCAGCTTCCACTCACCTTGAGCGTTCAGGCGTACCGGCAATGAGCCTGAAAATGCGTTCGGGTTTTCAGGATCGATAATCGCCCAGTTGCCGACACCGTTGGCGTCGGCCTCATAGCGTACGTACCAGGCCGCATCGTTGAGCATGATGGCTGTCGAAGGATTACCGTTTAGTCGATAGATACCCTGGAATTTTCCGGGGCTGGTTTCGGGTGTTATCCCTTCGAGCAATTCGTTGGCTTGCCAGTGCTCGGGTATGGTCGGTTGCTGGACTTCGGGTCGCACCTGGCCGAGGTCCTCAATCACCGAACCCGCGCCCTCAGCCTCGCCAGCGACTTCAGGCCAGCCCATCGGCTGCATGCCTTTTTCGATCAATGCCTGTTTCAGTTCAGCGAGGTTATCCACGGTCATGGAATCGTGGGTTGGCCCGAGCGGAGTATCCAGATTCATCCGGCCGCCGGGGGTCATTCTGATCACACTGTCGGCCATTCGGTTTTCGGCATTGCGATAGACCACCAACAGGCTGCTTCGATAGCGCTGAAAGGTGAACATTCCCGGTTCCGGCAGCAGCGCTCGAAGTTCATGTGTCGTTCTGTAGGCCCACGGCGTTTGCATTTGTACACGCCAGTCGCCATTGATGCGGTCCTGGATGTGGTCGAAACCAGTGATATCGGACCCTGCTTCTTCGACAGGTGAATCCGGATAGTCTGCATATTCCACCGCTAATCCAGGATCGGTGCCGATGGGCTGTGCCTGACCCGGTGACACATCATCGATTCTTACACTCAGGGCGTCGGTCTGCTCGCTGATGCCCTGGTAACCCCTGAAGCTTGCCATGTGTTCCTGATCGACCAAGGCAATCCATTTGGCTGGTCCCTTCAGTTCTTCATTGAACCGAATGACCTCGCTGGCAAAGAAATTCCTCATCATCATGCTGTTCGGATTGCGGGTGAGGGGGCTTTCGTTGATGTTCCAGGTCGTCGTCATGTCGATGGCCTGAACACGGATGCGCTGGGCATTGGCTGCCTTCACCAGGGTCAGCAGATTGAATCTGCCCTCGGGGTCGTTGCCGGCCTTGATGTCGAGTTTTTTCAAATAGTTCTCCAGCTCTTCGGGCATTTCGCCGGTTCTGGCAAAGGTGTCAAGATCGAGCTGATTGACGTTGGCCAGCAGCTCCTGCAAGTACAGGGTCTTCACGCCGTGACGGGCAAGGGCGGGCATGTTTTGAATCAGGAACTGTTTGCTGCCGATACTGCCGCGGCTCTCGCCAACGATCAGTCCCGGTTTTTCCGCGAAGGCGGTGTCGAGCAGTTCGGTCGATGTGTTTAACACCCGTGCAGGGACTGGAAGGCGAGGAGTCGGGGGATTGAGCTCGTAGTAGGCGTTTGCATCGCTGATCAGATTGTTGCGTGGCTCTTCCTGGTCCAGGTCGAACTCGCTCAAGGACTCCGTGAACTCGTCGATAGGGGACATCAACACACTGCGGGCGCCGACGGTATCTTCATCGATCCCGAGCACACTGCGCACGTCAATGTCGCCGAGGGTCCACACCCGCCTGTACAGATTGCGCACATCGGGTCCACCGAGTGCCCAGGCCCTCATTTCCGGGTCTTCGAGGCCGGGCACATGAATGCCCGGTGTACGCGCCCATTCTTCGACAACGGGCTCACTCGTCGCGCCAGCCGTCGCAACTGACGGCACGATCATTCCGCCTCTCAGTCCCAGGCGCGGGATGATTTCCCATTTACCCGCAGGACTCAAACGCACAGGAATCGAACCGGAGAATGCATGGGGATTTGCCGGATCGATGATGGCCCAGGTGCCACGGCCGTTGATATCGGATTCATAGCGCACGTAGTACGCGCTGTCGTTGAGCTTTATCGCGGACGAAGGGTTGGAAGCAAGCCGATAGGTGCCTTGAAACTTGCCCGGTTCGCGAACCAGTGTGTCGTCGCTGAGCGATACATTGATCTTGAAAGATTCCGGCACCTTCACCGTAGGTTCAACATTGACCGGTGTTTCAACGGCCACCTCGGTCGGTGCAGGTTTGGGGGCTTTGGGCAGTTGTGTTGTCTCCTTCAGCTCAGCCATTTCCTTCGCCTCGGCGGCGTCGATCTCGGAGCCGACTTCTTCCAGCGACCCCGGCCCCTTCAGCACCAGCAGATTGAACAGCACATCGATGCCGCTGAGCACCGCGCCAAGGACGCCGGCCTTGCGATCCTCGGCCGTTTTGCCATTGACCGCCTGATCGATGTTCAACCCCATGTTGGCGATGCTGGCGCCGATCACCGGCAGTGCGACCGGCCAGCCGATCACCGCCATCGGACCGAACACTTTCACGCCGGCGCTGAGATAACCGATCCACAGTTTTTCACGCAGATCGCCATTGGAAGTCAGCGATAACGCGGCCTCGGAGAACATCGCGGCTTTGGTCGAGTCTCGTAGCCAACTGAAGGCATCGCCGCTGATCACCTGGTTTTTCTGGTTGATCAGATGATGGTCGTACTTGCCCCAAGTCTGGACCAGCCGATTCATCAGATCGGTGATGCTCTCGGTGATGTCCTGCCGATCGGACAGGGAAAAATGCGTCAGGAACGCCTGTCGCGCCTCTTCCATGTTCATCCGCTGCAACATCCAGAAGTGCATGTCCGTGGCAGTTTCCAGTACCTGGAAGGCCTCGGTGTCGCCGGGCAGGTAAATGATTTGCCGGCCCTTGGGCGCGACAAACCGCAGAATGTTGGTCGAGACATAACCGGCGACATCCAGCGTACGAACGTTGTCGGCGCCAGGGTGCTGTGATTGCAACAATTGCAGGCTGATTGGCCAGGAAATCGGGCCAATGACGGCCTGAGTGACGAACTGGAAATCTGCGTCACTCAACTGGCGTTTATCCCGTGCCTGTACGGCACTGAGGAGAAAATTGCACTTGGCCAAGGTGCGGAAGTCGGTGCCGGAATCGTTCCAGAAGGTCGTCAGTCGTTCGTTGTAGAGCGAGCTGAAGTCGACGCTCCAGAAGTCCTTCAGCACGTCGTTGCCGTGCAGGCGCACTTCGTTGGTTTCATTGAAAGTGCCGGCGCTCGGGCCAGCGGTATAGAAGCCCGCATACACATCGAGCAGATCGGCGTTGTCCTGATCGGCGGCACGGAAGCGGTGGATCACCAGTTGGGTCAAAGTCATGGACGACGTCGGTGTTGCGTTGGCATGTTCCCAACCGGTAAAGGTTTTGGAGCTGCTTTGGGACGCGTCGAAGCGGTGGAAGTACACCCGATCCGGATCAAGGCCGGTGATGGCGTACTTCCTCAGTAAATTGCTCGCGACCTCGTGAGCGGTGTCTTGCAGGCTCGGGCATGTCCGGATGATGCGGGTGGCGATGGTCTTGAGGGCAGCCTTGTCGGCGGCATTGGGTAATGGGCGGGTTTCTGTCGTGTTCATGCACGTTCAATCCTTGAGAAATGGCTCGTCGAGATTGGCCCGTTTGCTCAAGGAGGGTGCACTACATAGTTATGCTTTTTGGCGATTCGCCAGGGTGTAGTGTCAGCGTCTGGCCACATCCGAAAAGTAGAATTTGTCCAGCGTATGCCGTGACTCGGTGTACTCGAACTGTCGACCGTCCTGGAGGAAGGTCTGGTTGCTGACCACGATCACATGGCTCTGGCCGTCCAGGTCCAGGTGTTGCTGATCGTCCTTGCTCCGGGGCACTGCTTCGATGGTGCGCTGGGCATAGGCGATCTGCAATTGCAGGGTCTGTTCGATGAAGGCGTAGATCGAGTGTTCGGCGATATCACGGGACAGGCCGGGAATCACATCGCTCACAAAATGGTTGATGTCGAGGATCACCCGTTTGCCATCGATCCGCCGCACCCGTTTGATCCGCGTGATCAGGCTGCCTTCTTGCGCCTTGATGTGTTCCAGCAGGGGACCTTCAAGGGGGATTTGCGTGAACTCGACCACGTCGGTGCTGACATCGTTGCCCAGCCGTGGATAGGTTTCCTGGAAACTGACGATGCCGCCGAGCTGGAATTCGATCGGGTTGGTCGACAGCACGAACGTGCCTTTACCGTGGACTTTCTGGGCGAAGCCGCGCTCCTGAAGTTGCTCGATGGCTTTGCGCACGGTGCCGCGACTGGCCTGATAGCTCTCCATCAATTCGGTTTCGGAGGGCAACCGGGCACCGCGTTCCAGGCGTTCGGTGGTAATGCTGGCAAGCAGATCGCTATAGATCTGGTTGTATTTACTCATGGGGATGGCTCTGTGCCGCACTGTACTCAAGGCTTTGAACCTTAAGGGCAGGGTGGGGGTTTGTCCATGGCGCAGTTGATGTGCGTTTGTAGCAGCTGCCGAAGGCGGCGTTCGGCTGCGAAGCAGTCGCCAGCCCTGCGCATGGGGTTTGTCTGATAGACCTCATTGTTTGATTTCACGACTGCTGCGCAGCCGAACGCCGCCTTCGGCAGCTGCTACAGGGGATTTTTTTCGGTGGGGAAACGGGCCGTTTTTCAGGTGGTGGATAAACAAATTCAAACTCGTCTGTACGAGTTGTTGCTTTAACTCGTACAGACGAGTACTTTTCGCTTCGGCGTGCTGCCAATAACAAAAAACTACAGCGGAAGAACAAGCATGAGCCACGACTATCCGAATATCGCCAGCGAGTTGCTGCAAAGCCTCGGTGGCATCGACAACCTCGAGCAGGCTGCGCACTGCGTCACACGCCTGCGCCTGGCCCTGAAGGACCCGAGCCTGGTCCATAGCGGCACCTTGAACCAGATCGATCTGGTCAAAGGCTCGTTCTTCACCGGTGGCCTGTTCCAGGTGGTTATTGGTCCCGGTGAAGTGGAAAAGGTCTACGCCGAACTGCGCCGTCAAACCGGTCTCGCCGCTTCGACCATCGCTGACGTTAAACAAAAAAGCGCCGAGAAGATCAACGCCATGCAACGGCTGGTGCGGGTGTTTTCCGACGTGTTCATGCCGATCCTGCCAGCCCTGATCATTGCCGGCCTGCTGATGGGCATCAACAACCTGATCGGCGCCAAGGGCATGTTCATCGAGGGCCAGACCCTGCTGGATGCCTACCCGAAACTTGACGGGCTCTGGAGCCTGATCAACCTGATGGCCAACACCTCGTTCGTGTTCCTCCCGGCCCTGGTGGGCTGGTCGGCGGCCAAGCGGTTTGGCGGCAGCGAAATCCTCGGCATTGTGCTTGGCCTGATGCTGGTGCACCCGGACCTGCTCAATGCCTGGAACTACGGCAAGGCGGTAGCCGGGCTGGATGGCCAGAGCCTGCCGTACTTCGACATCCTCGGTGTGTTCCAGATCGAGAAAGTCGGTTATCAGGGGCAGATTCTGCCGATCCTGCTGGCGGCCTATGTCATGAGCACCATCGAGAAATGGTTGCGGGCGCGGGTGCCTAACGCGGTGCAATTGTTGGTGGTGCCGATCACCACCATCGTCGTGACGGGTGTGCTGGCACTGGCAGTGATCGGCCCGGTAACCCGGCATCTGGGGATTCTGATCACCGAAGGCGTGGTCATGCTGTTCGACCTGGCGCCGATGGTCGGCGGGGCGATTTTCGGTTTGCTCTATGCGCCGCTGGTGATCACCGGCATGCACCACATGTTCCTGGCAGTCGACCTGCAGCTGATTTCCACCCAGGGCGGGACTTTCATCTGGCCGATGATCGTTATGTCCAACCTCGCCCAGGGCAGTGCGGCACTGGCGGTGTTCTACATGACCCGCAATGTGCGAGACAAAAGCATGGCCTCGACTTCAGCGATTTCCGCTTACTTCGGTATCACTGAACCGGCGATGTTCGGGGTCAATCTTCGCTACAAGTTTCCGTTTTATGCGGCCCTGATCGGCTCGGCCCTGGGCTGCATCTTCCTGTCGCTGAACAAGGTCCAGGCGTCGGCGATCGGCGTCGGCGGGTTGCCCGGTTTCATCTCGATCATTCCGCAGTTCATTCCGATGTTTGTGATCGGGATGATCATCGCCATGGTCGTGCCGTTTGTTTTGACCTGTGGGTTGAGCATGAAAATTGTTCGGCCTGGGTATCGGGTCGCTTGATAGATCGCATTCGCGAGCAAGCCCGCTCCCACAGGTTGACCACATTCCCATGTGGGAGCGGGCTTGCTCGTGAAGGGGCCACAACGGTCACCGCATCAATTAATGGAAGGAATAGCGCCATGCAAGACTGGCAGCGCTCGGTGATCTACCAGATCTACCCGAAAAGTTTTCACAGCCACGCCGGCAACCCCACGGGGGATTTGCTCGGCGTCGTCGCCAAACTCGACTACCTGCACTGGCTGGGGGTCGATTGCCTGTGGATCACGCCGTTCCTGCGTTCGCCCCAGCGCGACAATGGCTATGACATCAGCGATTACTACGCCATCGATCCGAGCTATGGGACCATGGCCGATTGCGAGCTGCTGATCGCCGAGGCCGGCAAGCGCGGGATCAAGTTGATGCTCGATATCGTGGTCAACCACACGTCCATCGAACACACCTGGTTCCAGCAAGCCCGCAGCGGTCTCGACAACCCGTACCGCGATTTCTACATCTGGCGCGATCAGCCGAACAACTGGGAGTCCAAGTTTGGTGGTTCAGCCTGGGAGTACGAGGCCCAGACCGGTCAGTACTTCCTGCACCTGTTCGATCACACCCAGGCCGACCTGAACTGGGACAACCCCAAGGTGCGCGCCGAAGTGTTCAAGATGATGCGTTTCTGGCGCGACAAGGGCGTGGGTGGTTTCCGTCTCGATGTGATCAACCTGATCTCGAAACCGGCGGACTTCGCCGAGGACAACAGCGACGGTCGACGCTTCTATACGGACGGCCCGAACGTCCACGAATACCTGCAGCAAATGCACCGCGAAGTGTTCGAGGGCCATGACCTGATCAACGTCGGTGAAATGTCGTCCACCAGTCTCGAACACTGCATTCGTTACTCGCGACCCGAGTCGAAAGAGCTGTCGATGACCTTCAACTTCCATCACCTGAAGGTCGATTACCCGAATCTGCAAAAGTGGATTCGTGCCGACTTCGATTTCCTCGCACTCAAGCGCATCCTCTCCGACTGGCAGACCGGCATGCAGGCCGGCGGTGGCTGGAACGCTTTGTTCTGGTGTAACCACGATCAGCCGCGCGTGGTCTCGCGTTTTGGTCATGACGGCGAGCATCGGGTGGTCTCGGCGAAGATGCTTGGTACGGCGCTGCACTTTCTCCAGGGCACGCCGTTTGTGTACCAGGGCGAGGAACTGGGCATGACCAATCCGGGCTTCGATCACATCGATCAATACCGCGATGTCGAGACCCTGAACATCTTCCGACTCAAGCGTGAGGCGGGCGCGAGCGACGCCGACAACATGGCGGCGATCATGCAGAAGTCCCGTGACAACGGCCGCACACCGATGCACTGGAACGCCGAGCCGAACGCCGGTTTCAGCGCTACCGAGCCGTGGATCGGGGTGCCGGCCAACGCCGCGCAGATCAACGTTGCCAGCCAACTCGACGCCCCGGATTCCGTGCTGCATCACTACCGTCAGTTGATTGCCCTGCGCCGCACTGAAGCGTTGATGTCCGATGGCGTTTACCGGCAATTGCTGCCCGAGCACACGCAAATCTGGGCGTACGTTCGCGAAGGCAAGGGTGAGCGGTTGCTGGTGCTGAACAACTTCTACGGCACCTCGTGTGAAGTCCAACTGCCGGATGAAGTCATCAACGAAGCGATGAGCCAACGCCTGGTGATCAGCAACTTCCCGGACTGTCCGACGCGAAATCGACAGGTCTTTTTACGGCCGTATGAATCGTTCGTGCTGCACCTGACTGACCACTAACGCTTAACCATACAAGCACTGATTCAAAAACACGCAGAACGCTGCGCGGGGGAGTTTTGCGCGCCGATTTTGCCGAATCACACAATAAAAATAATGGGTGGCTTTTGAAAGCAACTATAAATCGCGGCCTTGTAGCCGCGAGTGTATGCCTGGTGTTGCCACTGTCGGCCCAGGCGCTGGAGTTTGGCGGTTACGTGCGCAGCGGTGTCGGGACTTCGACCAACAGCGGTAATCAGCAATGTTTTCAATTGCCGGGAGCGCAAACCAAATACCGTTTGGGCAACGAATGCGAGCAGTACGCCGAACTTGAGTTACGCCAGGATTTGTACACCCTGGACGACGGTTCGGTGCTCAGTGTCGACGGCATGGCGTCGCTGTATAACCAGTACAACAAGGACCTGACCTTCAACGGTGACAACGGCTCGGTGCGGATGCCGCAGATGTATGCGCAATGGTCGAACATGCCCAGCCTCAACGGCGGCTCGCTGTGGGCCGGTCGGCGTTACTACAAACGGAACGATATCTATATTTCCGATTTCTACTATTGGAACCAGAGCGCCACTGGCGGCGGTATCGAGGATGTGCTGATCGGCGATCTGAAATACAGCTACGCCTTCTCGCGCAAGGACAACCTGTATCAGAAGGACTACATCAGCCGCCACGACTTCAACGTTGCCGGCTTCAACACCAACCCCGGTGGCGCGCTGGAACTGGGCCTGAGCTACATCGACAAACCCGACAGCCGCGATGCTCATCGCGGTTGGGCGATCACCACCCAACATGTGCAAAAGGGTTTTCTCGGTGGCAAGAACAAACTGGCCTTCCAGTACGGCGAAGGCCCCGGTACCGGGTTGGGCTATACCGGTAACGTGAAGCTGGACGACAGCAACAAAAGCTACCGTGTGGTGGAGTTCTTCGACTGGCAGGTGACGCCGCGCTTTGGCGGGCAAATCGAGGCGGTTTACCAGAAAGACATTCGCCCGGACGGCGCTGACCAGAACTGGCTTTCGCTGGGCGTTCGTCCGGTCTACGCGATCACCGAGCAGTTCAAACTGGTGACCGAGCTGGGGCACGATCAGGTGGAGGCCACGGGCGGCACGCGCAAGCTGAGCAAATTCACGTTTGCGCCGACCTGGTCGCCCAAGGGGCCGGAATTCTGGGCGCGCCCCGAGGTGCGTCTGTATTACACCTATGCCAGCTGGAACGAGGCGGCCAAACGGGCGGCCAATGAACTGTCGGCGGGTTCGGCATTGTCCGACACCGGCGCTTTCGGCACGGCACGCCACGGTTCGAACGTCGGGTTGCAGGTCGAGTACTGGTGGAAATAAGCGATGCTGTCGGGGCCTCGCGCTCCATCGGCACTTCAAAGAACAAAACAGCAGGTGACGTCATGGCCACACCCCAACAATTGCAACTGCTCGCGCCTTTGTCCGGCGTACTGATGCCACTGGACCTGGTGCCGGATCCGGTGTTTTCCAGCCGCGTGATCGGTGACGGTCTGTGCATCGATCCGACCTCGCAAACCCTGTGCGCACCGTTGGCCGGGGTGATCAGTAATGTGCAAGCCAGCGGGCATGCCGTCAGCATCACCGATGACGACGGTGTGCAGGTGTTGATGCACATCGGCCTGGACACCGTGAACCTGGCCGGTAAAGGTTTTACCCGTCTGGTGGAGGAAGGTCAGCGGGTAGAGGCCGGTCAGGCGTTGATCGAGTTCGATGCCGATTACATCGCCTTGCATGCGCGCAGTCTGTTGACCTTGATGCTGGTGGTCAGTGGTGAGCCATTCACCTGGCAGGTGCCTGAAACGGGTGGTGTGGAAAGCGGCCAGCCATTGCTGAGCCTGAATCCCGGCGGGCAGACAATCGATGAGCCGATGCAGGAGGACGGTGAGGCGCTGTTCTCCAAACCGGTGACGCTGGCCAACCCGAACGGATTGCACGCTCGTCCAGCGGCGGTGTTGGCTCAGGCGGCGAAGGGTTTTTCGGCGAATATTTGCCTGCATAAACAGCAGAGCAGCGCGAACGCCAAATCCCTGGTGGCAATCATGGCGTTGCAGACGGCTCACGGTGACATCGTGCAAGTCAGTGCGGCGGGGCTGGATGCGGACTTGGCGATCAAGGCATTGACTGAGTTGCTGGTTGCAGGCTGCGGTGAAACAGTGACGCCAGTGGCTGAGGCAGAGAGCATCGAGGCGCCCTCGCTGAACGTTCTGCGCGGGGTGTGTGCGTCGGCGGGTTCGGCGTTTGGTCAGGTGATACAGATTACCGAGACGAAGCTTGAGGTGAGTGAACGCGGTGCCGGTTCGCACATTGAGCGCGAGCATCTGACTCGTGCGTTGGCCGAGGCGGTTCTGGCCTTGCAGCACTTGCGCGAAAACGCCATCGGCGACGCTCAGGCAGACATCTTCAAGGCTCATCAAGAACTGCTCGAAGACCCGAGCTTGCTGGATCAGGCCCAGGCGCTGATTAGCGAAGGCAAAAGCGCTGCGTTTGCCTGGCGAGCGGCGACCGAAGCGACGTCAGCACTGTTCAAGAGCCTGGGCAGCCCGTTGCTGGCGGAGCGCGCGGCAGACCTCGCCGACGTCGGCCAACGTGTACTCAAGCTGATCCTCGGTGTGGAGGATCGTGCGTTGGCGTTACCGGAAGGCGCCATCCTGATTGCCGAACAACTGACACCGTCCCAGACCGCCGGGCTCGATACCCGCAAGGTGTTGGGGTTCGCCACGGTCGGCGGCGGCGCCACCAGCCACGTCGCGATCCTCGCTCGGGCCTTCGGTTTACCGGCGATTTGTGGATTGCCCGCACAGGTGCTGGCGCTGGCCGACGGTACCCGGGTTCTTCTGGACGCCGATAAGGGCGAGCTGAATCTGGACCCGGACCTGGCGGCCATCGAGCAGCAGCAAGCCAATCGTCAGTTGCAACACAAGCGTCAGCAACATGAACTGGCGCACGCCGCGTTAGCTGCCTGTACCCGCGATGGTCATCACATCGATGTGACGGCCAACGTCGCTTCGCTGAGCGAAACCGAGCAGGCCATGACCCTGGGAGGTGAAGGCGTCGGCCTGTTGCGGTCGGAGTTCCTGTATCTGGATCGTAACCACGCGCCGAGTCATGACGAACAGGCCTCCACCTACAGCGCCATCGCCCGCGCACTGGGGCCGGCTCGCAGTCTGGTAGTACGCACGCTGGATGTCGGTGGCGATAAACCGTTGGCCTACGTACCGATGGACAGCGAAGCCAACCCGTTCCTCGGTATGCGCGGGATTCGCTTGTGCCTGGAGCGCCCGCAGCTGTTGCGTGATCAGTTCAAGGCGATTCTGAGCAGCGCCGGACTGGCCCGTCTGCACATCATGCTGCCGATGGTCACGCAGTTGTCGGAGTTGCAACTGGCCCGGCAAATCCTCGAAGAAGAGGCGCTGACACTGGGCCTCAATGAGCTGCCGAAACTGGGGATCATGATCGAAGTGCCCGCGGCGGCGTTGATGGCCGATCTGTTTGCGCCGCAGGTGGACTTCTTCTCCATTGGCACCAACGACCTGACGCAATACACCTTGGCCATGGACCGCGATCATCCGCGCCTGGCCAGCCAGGCCGACAGTTTTCACCCATCGGTACTGCGACTGATCGCCGGCACTGTGAAAGCAGCCCATGCCCACGGCAAATGGGTCGGTGTGTGTGGCGCCATGGCCTCCGAGACGCTGGCGGTGCCGCTATTGCTCGGGCTTGGGGTGGATGAGCTGTCGGTGAGCGTGCCGTTGATTCCGGCCGTCAAAGCGGCGGTTCGCGAAGTGGATCTGGTGGATTGCCAGGTTATCGCCCAACAGGTGCTGGGCCTGGAAAGTGCTGAACAGGTGCGCGAGGCCTTGCGGCTGTATCACGAGGCGACGGTCGATACTTCACTGGTTCTGGAGAACTGAGCATGTTCGAGAAAATGCAGCGGGCGTTCTGGAAAGCGTTGACGCCGGATCTGGTGGTGGATGAGCCGAAGGTGGCTGTCGAACCGGTCTCCGGGTTGGCAGCGAATGTCGTGGCCGCGCTGGGCGGTGTGGATAACCTCAAGTCTCAGCAGCCCATAGCGCTGACCCGGGTGCGGGTGGAATTGCGGGATGTGGCACGGATGGATCGGCAAGCGTTGACGATGGCGGGTGTGCCGGGAGTCATGACGCTGGATGATGGGGTGGTGCATCTTATTACCGGTCTGTAGGAGCGAGCTTGCTCGCGAAAGACATTAACGATAACGCGTTCGTCCTGAATGAACGCGTTGCTTTCAAGACCTTCGTCGGAACGCCGCCCGGAGCAAGCTCGCTCCTACAGGGCATCAACAACCATGGATCGACTGTGACCAGTCGCCGCTCTGCCCTTACTGTTTCTCAACCGCAGGTGTATCGTATTCGCCTTTTCCGGGCCCCTGGCCTGTCGTTGATTTGTGAGGTAGTTGAGTTCATGTCCTTTACCCGTCGCCAAATACTCGGTGGCCTGGCCGGTCTTGTTGTCGTTGGCGTGGGAGCCGGGGGGGCGTCGCGTTACTGGCTGGGCAAGATGGCCGATGCGGACGCAGGTCACGACTACGAGTTGATCGCAGCACCGCTGGACGTCGAGCTGGTGGCCGGGCACAAGACCCAGGCCTGGGCGTTCGGTCCATCGGCACCGGGCACCGAGTTGCGGGCGCGTCAGGGCGACTGGTTGCGGGTGCGTTTCATCAATCACCTGCCGGTCGCCACCACCATTCACTGGCATGGCATCCGCCTGCCGCTGGAAATGGACGGCGTGCCTTACGTCTCGCAACTTCCGGTGCTGCCGGGCGAATACTTCGACTACAAGTTTCGCGTCCCCGATGCCGGCAGCTACTGGTATCACCCGCACGTGAACAGCAGCGAGGAACTCGGTCGTGGGCTGGTCGGGCCTTTGATTGTCGAAGAACGCGAGCCGACCGGATTCAAGTACGAAAAAACCTTGAGCCTCAAGAGCTGGCACGTCGACGAGGAGGGCAACTTCGTCGAGTTCAGCATTCCCCGGGAAGCGGCCCGGGGCGGTACGGCGGGGCGCTTGTCGACCATCAACGGCGTCGCGCAGGCAGTGATCGAGTTGCCCGCCGGGCAGATCACTCGCGTGCGTTTGCTCAACCTCGACAACACATTGACCTATCGCCTGAACATTCCCGGCGTCGAAGCGCAGATCTACGCGCTGGACGGCAACCCGATCGAGCCACGCCCGCTCGGCAAGGAATACTGGCTCGGCCCCGGCATGCGCATTTGCCTGGCGATCAAGGCCCCGCCGGCCGGTGAGGAATTGTCGCTGCGCAACGGCCCGGTGCGCCTGGGCACGTTCCGTTCGGTGGCCAATAGCGATGCACCCACCGAGTGGCCGCCGGCACTGCCTGCCAACCCGATTGCCGAGCCCGACCTGGTCAATGCCGAGAAACTCAACTTCAATTTCGAATGGGTGGGTTCGGTGTCGGTCAACGTCGACAACGGCAAACCGCCGAGCCTGTGGCAGATCAACGGCAAGGCCTGGGACATCACCGACAAGACCTGCGCCGACCGCCCGATTGCCAAGCTCGAAAAGGGCAAGAGCTACATTTTCGAATTGAAAAACATGACTCAGTATCAGCACCCGATTCACCTGCACGGCATGAGTTTCAAGGTCATCGCCTCGAACCGGCACAAGGTCATTCCGTATTTCACCGACACTTACCTGCTGGGCAAGAACGAGCGCGCACAAGTGGCGTTGGTGGCGGATAACCCTGGTGTATGGATGTTCCATTGCCATGTGATCGATCACATGGAAACCGGCCTGATGGCCGCCATCGAGGTAGCGTGATGCGTCAGATTCGTCCCGCCGCGATCATCGACCGCAGCCGTGACCGCGACTTCATGCGCGAAGCCCTGGCCCTGGCTGCTCAAGGCGCAGCCCTGGGCGAAGTGCCGGTGGGTGCGGTGCTGGTGCAGGACGGTGAAATCATCGGTCGCGGCTTCAACTGCCCGATCAGCGCCAGCGATCCCAGCGCCCACGCGGAAATGGTCGCGATCCGCGCTGCTGCGCAAGCGGTGAGCAACTATCGCCTGCCGGGTAGCACGCTGTATGTGACCCTGGAGCCGTGCAGCATGTGCGCAGGCCTGATCGTGCATTCGCGGATTGCACGGGTGGTATACGGCGCGCTGGAGCCGAAAGCCGGGATTGTGCAGAGCCAGGGGCAGTTCTTTACCCAGGGTTTCCTGAATCACCGGGTGCTGTATGAAGGCGGGGTGTTGGCGGAAGAATGTGGGGCGGTGCTCAGCGAATTCTTCAAGGCCCGCAGAGCAAAGCCTTCAGACTGAACACCGTACCCCTGTGGGAGCGGGCTTGCTCGCGAATGCGGTGTGTCAGTGACTTATATGCCAACTGACACTCCCTCTTCGCGAGCAAGCCCGCTCCCACATTTGATCTTCAGTGGCCGTTACTTGCGGGCCACGATCACTGCCCGCATCGGCGCCGGCAGCCCTTCAATGGTCTTGCTGTGATCTTCGGGATCGAGGAAGTCACTGAGCGACTGATACTTCATCCACTCCGTCCCACGCTGTTCCTCGACCGTGGTGGTGCTCACATCCACGCACTTCACATCAGTGAACCCGGCGCGACGCAACCACAGCTCCAGCGCCGGCACCGACGGCAGGAACCACACGTTACGCATCTGCGCATAGCGGTCTTCCGGCACCAGCACCTGATGCTTGTCGCCTTCGACCACCAGCGTTTCCAGCACCAGTTCACCGCCCTTGACCAGGCAATCCTTCAGCGCCAGCAAATGCTCGATGGGCGAACGGCGGTGATAGAACACGCCCATGGAAAACACCGTGTCGAAACCTTCGAGGTTCGGCGGCAGGTCCTCGAACGGGAAGGGCAGGTGCCAGGCATTCGGTTCCGACAGGTAACGCTGTACCGCCTGGAACTGGCAGAAGAATAACCAGTTGGGGTCGACACCGATCACGCTGTCCGCGCCAGCGCCGAGCATGCGCCACATGTAATAGCCGTTGCCGCAGCCGACATCGAGGATGCGTTTGCCCGCAAGGTCCAGGTGCGGGGCGACCCGGGACCATTTCCAGTCCGAGCGCCATTCAGTGTCGACGTGCACACCGAACAGGTCGAACGGCCCCTTGCGCCACGGCGACAGGCCCATCAACGCAGTGCGCATTTGCGCACGGGTTTCATCGTCGCAATCGGTGTCCAGCTTCAGGCCGTTGAGCAAATCGACTTCGCTCGGCTGGATTTTCGGCAAGGCATCCAGCGCACTTTGCCAGCGCTCAAGGTCGCCATGACCTTTTTCCATTTTCTTGTCGAGTTGCGCTTGCAGGGTGTTGGCCCAGTCGGTCAGCGGGGTGCCGGCCAGACGGCGGGCGAGGGGGGACAGATCAATCATGGCAAGGCAATCAACGAGGCAAAGTTAAGACACTGGAACCATGGCACGACTTTCGAGAACCCGGCGGCCAGCAGGCGTTCGCGGTGTTCTTCGAGGCTGTCGGGCTTCATGACGTTTTCGATGGCGCTGCGCTTCTGGGCGATTTCCAGTTCGCTGTAGCCGTTGGCGCGTTTGAAGGCGATGTGCAGGTCGGTGAGCAACGCGTGTTCCTGCTCGTCTTCGAAGCGCAGTTTTTCCGAGAGAATCAGGGCTCCGCCAGGCAACAGCGACTGACGGATGCGTGACAGCAACGCCAGGCGCTGGTCCGGGGCGATGAATTGCAGGGTGAAATTCAGCGCCACCACCGAGGCTGGCTGGAATTGCAGGGCGAGGATGTCGCCTTCGATCACGTCGACCGGCAGCAACTCCTGGAACATCGAATCCTGCCCGTTGAGGTACTCGCGGCAACGCTCGACCATGGCCGCAGAGTTATCCACAGCGATCACCCGGCAACCGTCGGTGCGCACATGCCGGCGCAGGGCCTGGGTCACGGCCCCCAGCGACGAGCCAAGGTCGTAGAGCACGCTATTGGGCTGGGCGAACTGCGCGGCGAGCACACCGAGGTTTTCGACGATGGTCGGATAGCCCGGTACCGAGCGCTTGATCATGTCCGGGAACACCCGCACCACATCCTCGTTAAAGGCGAAGTCAGGCACCTGGGCCAAAGGCTGGGCGAAAAGGCGATCGGATTCTTTGCTCACGGCGGTTCCAGCGGCGTAGGTGGAAAAGGCCGGCATTTTAGCCAAGTTGGCGCGGGGATGCGCGGGTTGTCTGATAAAGCGCCGGATGAGCGCGCAATCCAGGTAGCAGCTGCCGAAGGCTGCGTTCGGCTGCGAAGCAGTCGTAAATCTTGCGACTCGTTTTTCAGGTGGACTGGATGGCGAGGGCTTCGCCCTCGAACGCAGCCTTCGGCAGCTGCTACAAAATGCGGCGGGACTGGGGAAATGCCGAGGCTGTTATCCCCCATTGCCCCAGCCAGTAGCTGAGGATGATCACATAAGCCGCCGCGTCGAACGGCACCACGAAACGGCTGATGCCAATCACGCTGTCCGAAAACACAAACGCCACCGCACCACCGGCGGCCAGTAGCGCCGAACGCTTGGGCACGTCGGTGCCGAGCCGCGCGAGCGCGCGCCAGAGCATGGCGCTGATGGCCAAACCGTAGACGATCACCGGAACCAGTAGTGGCCCCAGTCCATGAGCAATCAGAATCCCCAACAGCACCGCACCGACGCCGAGGGCGATGATCAGGGGGAAAGGAGCCAGGCGCCGGCAATCGCTCAAGTAGGCTTTCAGATAGGCCAGGTGGGCGACCAGAAACGCCCCGAGGCCGAACACGAACAAGTCCCCCGGCCAAGCCAGCAACACATCGCCGACCAGGGAGAAGATCAAGCCCAGGCTGATCCAGCGCCGATATTCGCCGGGCGGTGCGTCATGCAGCCACCCGAGCAGGGCCAGCACCGGCAGCGGCTTGACCAGCAGGCACAGCATGGAGGCATGCACGCTCAGGCCATAAAGAAAGGTCACCGCGCCCATCAGCGCCAGAATCAGCCAGCCCACGGTCAGTTAACCGAGATCGCGCAGTCGAACGAGTCCACCGGCAGCACTTCCGGTGCCCACGGTTGTTGCGAGGTCAGGCGCAAACGCCCGGTGCCGGTTGCAAAAGCCTGGAAACGCCAGGTCGAAACCCCGGCCGCACCGACGATGCCGGCATCTTCCGGGTTTCGATAAACCTCTGGCCCCAAGGCGTGCAGTACACCGCCGGCCGAATCCTGAATTGCCCAGCGATAGCCCGTGGTCGGATTGCTCGGCAGGGTCAGGATCAGGTTTTGCCCATTGCTGAGCTGCACCGGGCATTCGCTTTGTTTTTCCACGGTCACGTTGTGTGCAGGTTGCGTGGCGCAAGCGGCCAGCAAGGCGAGGGCGAGTGGGACAATCAGGCGAATGGGGGACATAGGCTCAGGGGCTCCGGCGTTCACGACGAACGGCGAGCATAACTTAAGATGAGACAAAGTGTGACAGCGCGGGAATTTGTCGTCGCCAGTACCGACGCTTTCGCTGGCAAGCCAGCTCCTACAGGGATGTCGCAATCCTTGTAGGAGCCTGGCTTGCCAGCGAAAGCGCTGGTGCAGACGCTACATCACCATCAGAAAAGCACCTTCGCCACATCCGCAAAGCGTTTGGCAAAGTGCACGGTAATGCCTTCCTTCAGATACTCCGGCAGTTCTTCGAAATTCCCCTGATTCGCTTCCGGCAAAATCAGTTCGAAAATCTTCTGCCGCCGCGCCGCAATCACCTTTTCCCGCACCCCGCCAATCGGCAGTACATGCCCGGTCAACGTCAATTCACCGGTCATGGCCACGCCTTTTTTCGGTGGTTGGTTGCGCGCCAGCGATAGCAGGGCACTGGCCATGGTCACGCCGGCGCTCGGGCCGTCTTTCGGCGTGGCGCCTTCCGGTACGTGCAGGTGCACGAAGGCTTCGTCGAAGAACTTCGGATCGCCGCCATAGGACTTCAGGTGCGAGCTGACGTAGCTGTAGGCGATTTCCGCCGACTCTTTCATCACGTCACCCAGTTGCCCGGTGAGCTTGAACCCACGGTTGAGGGTGTGGATGCGCGTGGCTTCGATCGGCAGGGTCGCGCCGCCCATGCTGGTCCAGGCCAGACCGGTGATCACGCCAACCCCCGACAGCACCTGCTCGTTACGGAACACCGGTTTGCCAAGCGAAGCTTCGAGATCTTTTGGACCGAGCTTGATCACGGCTTTCGGTTCGTCGAGCAGTTTCATCACCGCTTTGCGCACCAGTTTGCCGAGATTTTTTTCCAGCTGGCGCACGCCGGCTTCACGGGCATAACCGTCGACCAGCGCCTTGAGCGCGCTGTCGCTGATGCTCAGGCTGCCTTTGGACACACCGGCTTTTTCCAGTTGCTTGGGCCACAGGTGACGCTTGGCGATGGCGACTTTTTCCTCGGTGATGTAGCCCGACAGGCGAATCACTTCCATCCGGTCCAGCAGCGGGCTTGGGATCGAATCGAGGGTGTTGGCGGTGCACACGAACAGCACTTTCGACAGGTCCAGACGCAGGTCCAGATAGTGGTCGAGGAATTCGACGTTCTGCTCCGGATCGAGGGTTTCCAGCAGCGCCGAGGCCGGGTCGCCCTGGTAGCTCTGGCCCATCTTGTCGATCTCGTCGAGCATGATCACCGGGTTCATCACTTCGACGTCTTTCAGCGCCTGCACCAGTTTGCCCGGCTGTGCGCCGATGTAGGTGCGGCGGTGGCCCTTGATCTCGGCTTCGTCGCGCATGCCGCCAAGGCTGAAGCGATAGAACGGCCGGCCCAGGGATTCGGCGATGGATTTGCCGACGCTGGTCTTGCCCACGCCCGGCGGCCCCACCAGCAGCACAATGGAACCGCTGATCTCGCCTTTGTAGGCACCGACCGCGAGGAATTCGAGGATGCGGTCCTTGATGTCGTCTAGGCCGGCGTGGTGTTTGTCCAGCACCTTGCGTGCGTGCTTGAGGTCGAGTTTGTCCTCGCCGTACACGCCCCACGGCACCGAGGTCGCCCAGTCGAGGTAGTTGCGGGTGACCGCATACTCGGGCGAGCCGGTCTCGAGGATCGACAGCTTGTTCATCTCTTCTTCGATGCGCTTCTGTGCTTGCGGCGAAAGCACCTTGCCGGTCAATCGTTGTTCGAACTGTTCGATGTCGGCGCTGCGGTCGTCCTTGGTCAGCCCCAGCTCCTGCTGGATGACCTTGAGTTGCTCCTTGAGGAAGAACTCGCGCTGATGCTCGCCGATCTTGCGGTTAACTTCGGCGGAAATCTCTTTTTGCAGGCGCGCGACTTCGACTTCCTTGCGCAGCATCGGCAGGACTTTTTCCATGCGCTTGAGCATCGGCACGCAGTCGAGCACTTCCTGCAATTCGCTGCCGGTGGCCGAGGTGAGGGCGGCAGCGAAGTCGGTCAGCGGCGATGGATCGTTGGGGCTGAAACGGTTGAGATAGTTCTTCAGCTCTTCGCTGTATAGCGGGTTGAGCGGCAGCAGTTCCTTGATCGCATTGATCAGCGCCATGCCGTAGGCCTTGACCTCGTCGGTCGGCTCGGTGGGTTGGTGCGGGTATTCGACTTCCACCAGATACGGTGGGCGATGGTGCTTGAGCCAGGTTTTCAGACGCACACGGGTCAGGCCCTGGGCGACGAACTGCAGCTTGCCGTTTTCGCGGCTGGCGTGGTGCACCTTGACCAAGGTGCCGTAGAGCGGCAGGGCCGAGGTGTCGAAATGGCGCGGGTCATCCTGGGGCGTGTCCATGTAGAACAGGGCCAGGGAGTGGTGTTCGGACTTTGCCACCAGGTCCAGGGTCTCGGCCCACGGCTCTTCGTTGACGATGACCGGCAGCACCTGGGCCGGGAAGAACGGTCGGTTGTGGATCGGGATGATGTAGACCTTGTCCGGCAGGTTCTGGCCAGGCAGGGCCAGGCCTTTGCCGGTGGCTTGGTGCGGGGCGTTTTCCGGGTCGGCGTATTCGCGTGGGTCTTCGGGGAATTCCTGCTGGTCGCTCATGGGGGCACCTGCGCAATGGGTATGGGTCTTAGATGGGGCAGGTTGGCGGTGGTTTCAACGGTCATTTTCTGCAAAGCCGTGTTTCGACGGCGTGTTCAGCGCAGAGACAGGTTAGCTGAACCATGGCTGTGCGCGGTCAATTGTGGGAGCGGGCTTGCTCGCGAAAGCGGTGTGCCAGACAACATTTGCATCGACTGACACACCGCATTCG
>NZ_JBWKXF010000068.1:0-28710 GCF_059422645.1 Pseudomonas sp. GW821-FHT01C01
CAATGACTGATTTTACGACTGCTTCGCAGCCGAACGCAGCCTCGCGGGCTCGGCAGCTGCTACAAAGGGTGTCGCGGTTGAAATTGCTTAACTGACTGGCATTAGCCTCAAAGGCGCCGTTTTGTTCGTAATTGCGGTCAAGACCTGTTGTTTTGGGCCTTTAGCAAGTCGCGGATCTCGCCCAGCAACTCTTCTTCCTTGGTTGGAACCGGCGGCAGGCTAGGGGCCACGGCCTCTTCGCGCTTCAGACGGTTGATGGCCTTGACGCCCATGAAGATCGCGAAGGCAACGATGACGAAATCGAGGATGGTCTGGATGAATTTGCCATAAGCCAGCACCACTGCCGGGGTGGCGCCTTCCGCTGCCTTGAGCGTTATGGCCAGATCACTGAAGTCCACGCCCCCGATCAGCATCCCGATTGGCGGCATGATCAGGTCGCCGACAAACGACGTAACGATCTTGCCGAAGGCCGCACCGATGATGATGCCGACGGCCATGTCGACCACGTTGCCCTTGACCGCGAAGGCCTTGAACTCATTTAGCACGCCCATAGGTTATTTCCTTGTTACAGATGAGGTTGATGAGCGCAGTGTAAATCAGCAAATCGAATCTTGCTCAGATCAACTGCCTGCTGTGCTTGCCTGCAATCGACCAGGGCGTTGCTGAAAAATCACCGATTGAGCTCCTCCCTGGGCCGACCAGGCTTTCTGCGGCGAGTCGCAGAAAGTTTTTTCAGATGTATTGGTTCGTTTGCGTGAGCAGGCCAGAGTTGAATTACACCCCTGAATCAGGAAAGGTTGAAATTGGGTGGGTAGTTGATGGGCAGAAGCTCTTGTTGAGTGCTAACTGTAGTGGCGGTGGGGTGAGTTGTTTTTAGTTGAGAGTAATTGCTAAATAAGTTGCGTATTTGTTTAAGGGTCGCATGTTGAGTGGGGGATGGCAGGGTTGTGCATTAAGTGTGTAAATGATTAACGCTTGTACAGGTTTTCATGTCTGACATTAAGGCGTGTCTCCGGAGTTTATTGAACGTATTGAACGAAAAAGCTTATACAAGGTTTTTATCGGGCGAGCATATTTCAACCAGTCCTGTTTAATGAGGCGGCTTGAAAACAACAAAGTGGTTACAAAATATCTGGCCGCGCTCCTGCGCCTCAGCTGAGCTATCATCGCGTTTTTTTGCCGGGAGTTCCGATGGCCAAGGCCAAGCGCATGTACGGCTGCACCGAGTGCGGCTCAACCTTCCCCAAATGGGCCGGCCAGTGCGGTGAGTGCGGGGCCTGGAACACGCTCACCGAAACCATGGTGGAAAGTGGCGGAGCAGCCGCCCCCAGCGGGCGTACCGGTTGGGCCGGCCAACAGGCGCAGATCAAGACCCTGGCCGAAGTCAGTGTCGAAGAAATTCCGCGCTTCTCCACCGCGTCCAGCGAACTGGACCGGGTTCTGGGTGGCGGACTGGTGGATGGCTCGGTGGTGCTGATCGGTGGCGACCCGGGCATCGGCAAGTCGACCATTCTGTTGCAAACCTTGTGCAACCTCGCCAAGAGCATGCCGGCGCTGTACGTCACCGGTGAAGAATCCCAGCAGCAAGTGGCCATGCGTGCGCGGCGCCTGGGGTTGCCTCAGGATCAACTGCGGGTCATGACCGAAACCTGCATCGAAACCATCATTGCCACGGCCCGCCAGGAAAAGCCCAAGGTGATGGTGATCGACTCGATCCAGACGATCTTCACCGAGCAACTGCAATCGGCACCGGGTGGTGTATCCCAGGTGCGCGAAAGCGCGGCACTGCTGGTGCGTTATGCCAAACAGAGCGGTACGGCGATTTTCCTGGTGGGCCACGTCACCAAGGAAGGCGCGCTGGCTGGCCCTCGGGTGCTGGAGCACATGGTCGACACCGTGCTGTATTTCGAAGGCGAGTCCGACGGGCGCCTGCGTCTGCTGCGGGCGGTGAAGAACCGTTTCGGCGCAGTCAATGAACTGGGCGTCTTCGGCATGACCGACAAGGGCTTGAAGGAAGTCTCCAACCCATCGGCGATTTTTCTGACCCGTGCCCAGGAGGAAGTCCCGGGCAGTGTGGTGATGGCGACGTGGGAAGGCACGCGGCCGATGCTGGTGGAGGTTCAGGCGCTGGTGGACGACAGTCACCTGGCCAACCCGCGTCGGGTCACGCTGGGGCTGGACCAAAACCGGCTGGCGATGTTGCTGGCGGTTCTGCACCGTCATGGTGGCATTCCGACCCACGATCAGGACGTGTTCCTCAACGTGGTCGGCGGGGTCAAGGTGCTGGAAACGGCGTCCGACCTGGCGTTGATGGCGGCGGTGATGTCCAGTTTGCGCAACCGGCCGCTGCCCCACGATCTGCTGGTGTTCGGTGAAGTCGGGCTTTCCGGTGAGGTGCGTCCGGTGCCGAGCGGTCAGGAGCGTTTGAAAGAGGCTGCCAAGCACGGCTTCAAGCGGGCCATCGTGCCCAAGGGCAATGCGCCGAAAGAGGCACCGGCGGGGTTGCAGATTATTGCGGTCACTCGGCTGGAACAGGCGCTCGATGCGTTGTTCGAATAGTTTCGGGTTAATGCACAACCCTGTGGGAGCGGGCTTGCTCGCGAAAGCGCTGTGTCAGTCAACAGAGATGCTGAATGTAATGGCCTCTTCGCGAGCAAGCCCGCTCCCACAATGATTTTCGCTGATGGCTAGATCTCGATCAGGGCACCCAGTTCGCGCTCCAACTCTTCTGGATCAGCGAGGTTGAGCTCGATCAATCGCCGCAGACGCTCGATGGACTCCAGGCTGATGTGCAGGCAGACAAAGCCGAGTTGGCCATGGTCGTTGTGGGCCAGTTGCACATCCATGGTGATGTCGACCTCTTCGCTCAAATGAATGTCGACTAGAAAATCCTGCTGCGGATTGCCCATCCACGGATCGGGTCGCTCGATCAGCAACCCTTTGAGCGACAGGTCAATCAATTTCACCGGCCAGGTGGATTCGCCCTGACTCAGCTCGGTTCGGGCATCGAACGCAATACGTTTGAAGCGACGACGTTCGGCAGGGTGCTCGCTCATGGCACGATCCTCGGAAATGTACGCTGACTATAGACCCGCATGATCAATGGCTGCCAGCGCGTGCAGGTGTCTAGACCAATGTCGGGGTATGGTCTTTGCCGTCAGGAGAGCTAAACTCGGGGTGGCTGTCTTTCTTGTCCACTCTGGCTGGAATAATAAAATGAAAAATAATAATAGCCCGCTACGCCATTTGCCTTGGCTGGTGCTGGCAATCGTAGGTGCGTGCGCCCTGGGCGTCGTGGCATTGCGCCGAGGCGAGGCAATCAACGCCTTGTGGATTGTGGTCGCTGCCGTGGCCATCTATCTGGTCGCCTACCGCTACTACAGTCTGTTCATCGCTAACAATGTCATGCAACTCGATGCGCGACGGGCCACTCCCGCCGTGCTCAACAATGACGGTCTGGACTATGTGCCGACCAACAAGCACATTCTTTTTGGTCACCACTTCGCCGCCATCGCTGGCGCAGGTCCGCTGGTCGGCCCGGTATTGGCGGCGCAGATGGGTTATCTGCCCGGCACGCTGTGGCTGATTGCCGGCGTGGTGCTGGCCGGTTCGGTGCAGGATTTCATGGTCCTGTTCATGTCCACCCGCCGCAATGGCCGTTCCCTCGGTGACATGGTCCGCGAGGAAATGGGCCGCATCCCCGGCACCATCGCGTTGTTCGGCTGCTTCCTGATCATGATCATCATCCTTGCGGTGCTGGCGCTGATCGTGGTCAAAGCCCTGGCCGAGAGCCCGTGGGGTATTTTCACGGTGATGGCGACCATCCCGATCGCGATGTTCATGGGCGTGTACATGCGCTACATCCGCCCAGGCCGCATCGGTGAGATTTCCGTTATCGGCGTGCTGTTGCTGCTCGGTTCGATCTGGCTCGGTGGGCAGATTGCCGCCGATCCGGTGTGGGCCAAGGCGTTCAGCTTCACCGGCATCCAGATCACCTGGATGCTGATCGGTTACGGTTTTGTCGCGGCCGTGTTGCCGGTGTGGCTGATCCTGGCGCCGCGTGACTACCTCTCCACCTTCCTGAAAATCGGCACCATCGTCGCCCTGGCCATCGGCATCCTGATCACTATGCCCGAGCTGAAAATGCCGGCGCTGACCCAGTTCATCGATGGCACTGGCCCGGTATGGAAGGGCGGGCTGTTTCCATTCCTGTTCATCACCATCGCCTGTGGCGCGGTCTCCGGTTTCCACGCGCTGATCTCTTCCGGTACCACGCCGAAGCTGCTGGATAACGAAACCAACGCCCGCTACATCGGTTACGGCGGCATGCTGATGGAATCGTTCGTGGCCATCATGGCCATGGTCGCCGCGTCGGTGATCGAGCCGGGCGTGTACTTCGCCATGAACAGCCCGGCCGCTGTGGTTGGCGGTGATGTGGTGGCGGTTGCGACAGCAGTCAGCAACTGGGGCTTCGCCATCACGCCGGAAGCGTTGCAAGCCGTGGCCCATGACATCGGTGAAACCACCATCCTGGCCCGTGCCGGTGGCGCGCCGACCCTGGCAGTCGGTATCGCCCAAATCCTGCACAGTGTCCTGCCGGGTGAAAACACCATGGCGTTCTGGTACCACTTCGCGATCCTGTTCGAAGCGTTGTTCATCCTGACCGCGGTCGACGCCGGTACCCGTGCCGGGCGCTTCATGCTGCAGGATTTGCTCGGTTCGTTCGTGCCGGCCCTGCGCCGCACCGAATCCTGGACCGCCAACCTGATCGCCACCGCCGGTTGCGTGGCCATGTGGGGCTGGTTGCTGTACCAAGGGGTGATCGATCCATTGGGTGGCATCAACACCTTGTGGCCGCTGTTCGGTATCTCCAACCAGATGCTGGCCGGTATCGCGCTGATGCTCGGCACCGTCGTGCTGATCAAGATGAAACGCCAACGCTACATCTGGGTGACCTTGCTGCCGGCAGCCTGGCTGCTGATCTGCACCACCACCGCAGGCTTCATCAAGCTGTTCGATGCCAACCCGGCGATCGGCTTCCTGTCGCTGGCCAAGAAATACAGCGATGCGCTGGCCAATGGTCAGATCCTCGCCCCGGCCAAGGACATCACCCAGATGCAGCACGTGATCTTCAACGCCTACACCAACGCAACGCTGACCGCGCTGTTCCTGTTCGTGGTGTTCAGCATCCTGTTCTATGCGCTCAAGGTCGGTATTTCCGCCTGGGGCAGCAAGGAGCGTACGGATAAAGAATCGCCATTCCAGGCGCTGCCGGAAGCGTGATCGAGGATTTGCACCATGTTCAATGACCTGAGTCGCCTCGGTAAATACCTCGGTCAGGCTGCGCGCCTGATGGTCGGCATGCCCGACTACGACAACTACGTCGAGCATATGCAGACCAAACACCCGGACAAACCGGTGATGAGCTATGAGATGTTCTTTCGGGAGCGTCAGGAAGCCCGTTACGGTGGCAAGGGTGGGCCGAAGTGCTGTTGATCCGGCTATCGGATTGACGGCTATCCCTGTGGGAGCGGGCTTGCTCGTGAAAGCGGTGTGTCATTCAACATTCATGTCGACTGACACGACCCCTTCGCGAGCAAGCCCGCTCCCACATTTGTTTTGTGTTGTTTTTTCATCTTGTGAAAAAGGAGATCCAGTTTGTCCTCTCCCATCCCGGTCACGATCCTCAGCGGCTTCCTCGGCGCCGGCAAGACCACATTGCTGCGTCATCTGCTCAAAGCCGAGCACGGCCTGAAAATCGCCGTGATCGAGAACGAGTTCAGCGACGCTGGTATCGATACCCAGTTGTTGGGTGATGAACCGGTGCAAGTGATGACGCTGTCCAATGGCTGCGTCTGCTGCACTATCCACACCGATCTGACCAAGGCGCTGTACCTGCTGCTCGAACGTCTGGATAGCGGCGACATCGCCTTCGACCGCCTGGTGATCGAATGCACCGGTCTGGCCGATCCGGCACCGGTGGCGCAAACCTTTTTCATCGACGAGGAGTTGCGCGAGCGCTACATCCTCGACGGCATCATTACCCTGGTGGACGCGGCCCACGCCGATCAGCACCTGACCCAGACCATCGCCCAGGCGCAAATCGGTTTTGCCGACCGCTTGCTGGTGAGCAAGCGCGATCTGGTGGACGAGCCGACCTTCACCGCGTTGAGCGAACGCCTGACCCGGATCAACCGTCGCGCCCCGATCCGCGTGGTTGACCACGGCAAGATCGATCTCGCCGAACTGCTCGATGTACGCGGCTTCAACCTCAATGCCGACCTCGGTGGTGGTGTGAGTTTGCGACCGGTCAGCCAGGCATCGTCTATCGACCGCATTTCCAGCCTGGTGCTGCGCACCGACAAGGCACTGGATATCGACAAGCTCAGCGAGTTCATGAACGAATTGCTGGAGGAGCATGGCAAGCAGTTGCTGCGCTACAAAGGTGTGTTGAACATCATGGGTGAGCCGCGGCGCATGGTGTTCCAGGGCGTGTTGAAGCTCTATGGTTTCGACTGGGACACCGAGTGGGCCGACAACGAAACCCGCGAAAGTGTGATCGTGTTTATCGCCGATGACCTGCCGGAAGAGAAAATTCGGGCAGGGTTTGAACGCGTCACCGTGAACTGATCTACCAGGTCCCCGTCGCGAAGCGGGACCTGAGCCAATGATCGCCCGCCTTGAGCGGGCGTTTTCTTGTAAATGAATATTTGTTTTTACTGGAACAGTGCCCCGGTCGAGGCTGTCGATTTCATAGCGTTTTGTATTCTGGTTTTTCTGGTTTAACACCGAAGTTCATAAATATTGCCGGTCTTGTTGAATGGGTATGTTAGAAGCTGAGGTGACTGTTTCTTTGTGTGTAGGGTGAATACAACTTGTTGGATTTTAATCAAGTACCAGGTTTTGTGTGGTGTTTACATTTGGATTGATTTGCCCGGCAGTGTGCCTTTGTTTTGAGTGATAACTTTTACTGGCGCCAATCAAGGCGACTTGAAATTTATTGGGAGAAACATCATGCAAGAACAAATCATGGACCTGTCCGGTGAACTCGATGCCGAGTTTGAAGCTTATGCAAGTGCTGGCAACATTGGCGAAAACGGTGAGAATGCAGTTTGCAGCACCGTGATTTCGTGCGACACCCTGGGCTGCACCTTCGGCTGCACGCCCTGCTAATCCTCCCGTAAATCAGGGCGGATCATTGATCCGCCCTGTTCAAGAGTGGCTGGAAATGTTGACGGATATACTGAGTTTCAATGAGCGTAAATCATCGGGTGTCTCAGGGGCGCCAGATCACAAGGCGCTGCGTAAGACTCTGGATCTTTTACATAAGGATGATCAAGCCGTTCTTCGTAATTTTGGAATAAGTCGACAAGGCTTGCTGGCAGAAGTTGATCGTCTTGAATGCTCTCGTGATGTAAAAAAATTACCGGGAGTTGAAGCGCTCGGCCAAAAAATTAACGTGATAGTATCACTGGCCGTTGACGGTGATGTCGGTGAGTGTGAAATATTTTGGGAGTATTACACTCGCTGGTTTGGTTATTTCAAACATGTTTTTGAAAATGATGAGAGATACGGTTTTGCCGCTCAGTGGGTTGATATGGAGACCTTTATTCCCGGTGTCCGAGCGCATTTAACTTCACAAATCAAAATGTTCTCCGAAAAATCGTTGGTCCATCAGTTGAACAGTCACATAGCTGACGGCGCCGATCTGGACGTGGAGACGTTTAGCAGAAAACTCGTCGATGAAACCCTGGCTTCATTCCTGACCTCATACCCGGTACTGACCCGCCTGGTTGTGGAGCGAATCGAAGACACAGTGGCTTACCTCTATAAGGTTGTCGCTCATTTCGCCGAGGATATTGATCAACTCGAAGCCGCATTCGCATTGGCCGGGCGGCGAATCGACTCTATAACACTGGGTCTGGGGGATGCTCACGCAAATGGGGAAACAGTCTGTTGTATCCAGATAGGTGACCATCCACTGGTGTACAAGCCTAGGAGTAACCGGGAGGCGCTGTTTTACGGTGCATTGCTTGAGCAATTGCATGAGAGTACAGGCTATGCCGGTTTTTCCATTTATGCGCCTGTCATGGTGTCGTCAGGCGACCATAGCTGGATTGAGAAAATCGAAAACGTTGCCTGTGAGACAGAAAATGATCTGGCTCTGTTCTATCAGCGGCTGGGTGCCCAGGTTGCAGTGGTTCATGCCCTGAACGGCATCGACTTTCACTTCGAAAACATTATTGCTTGCGGGAGCAACCCAGTGTTGATTGACCTGGAGTGTCTGTTCACGTCGTCCATAATCGATTTGAAGATTGATCTGCCGCAAAGCCGAGCCCTGTTCAAAACCATCAAGTTCAATAGCCAGTCCGTGTTCTCAACTGGCTTCTTGCCTACCAGCGCGGAGAGTGACGACGACTACAGTGGGCTGTGTCGACAGCCATGTTTCGCGGTAAAACAAAAGCAGCTGGTCCGTGAGCAGCGGTTCTATCGCTTGAAGCAAGCCGACGCCGATCATCAGCCAATGGTTCGGCACCTGCCTGTTTTCGAAGGTCAGGCGCGTTCGGTAGCAGAGTACAAGGAAGCCTTTTTCCTTGGTTTCGAACTGGCCTACGATGAAGTGATGAACCGCCGCCACGCGGTACTCGAGTTGCTCGCAGAGCATGCGGGCGCGTTGAAAACCCGTGTCCTGATCAAAAATACCAAGCGCTACGGTGACTTCATCGGGATGATGTTTCACCCTCGATTCACAAAATGCCGGTTTCACCAGGAGTTGCTGCTGGCAACCTTGTGGTCGGATCTGAGCGGCACTCTCGGCGAGTACGATATTCCCAGACATGAAATCAAAGATCTGGAGAAGGCCAACGTTCCGTGTTTCACCATGCCGCTATTGTCCAGTCAATTGATCGACGCCCATGGTCAGCCCGTGGCCTCGTTGGCTATTGAGTCGCCGTTCGAGAGTTGCCGTCGCAAGCTCGACAGCCTCTCGCTCAAAGACAAAGTATTTCAGTTACACATCGTGCAAATGTGTGTGTTCCCCGTCGCCAACGAAACATTGGCGTTGAACCGCAGGCATCAGCTCAAAACCGTTACCCAGTTGAGCCACGCCCACTACCTCGAAGGTGCCACGAGTATTGCCGGGGCCATCGAAGCGATGCGTATAGAAGGCGAGGAAGGCGATGTCGGCTGGACATTCATGGATACGCACCCGCGAACCTTGCGCCATTTTATTTCGCCGATGAACAACGGCTTGTACAACGGGGTCGGCGGTCTGGCGATTTTCTATCTGAGTCTGTTCCGGGTCTGCGGCGCCACGCGCTATTTGAATGAAGCCGAGCGAATTCTCTGCGCGATGTCCAAGTCCCAGGGGCAATTTACCCAGGAGTCGACTGTCAGCGCCTACAACGGTCTGACCTCTTATTTGTACGTACTGGTCAATTATCAACTCATGACTGGTCGCCAGACGTATCTGACGACCATTGAAGAACTGCTGCACAAGCTGGCTGAGTTTCCACGCGAGGGTGATCAATTCGACTTCATTCATGGCAGGTGCGGAACAGTGACTGTCCTGGTGAATCTCTATCAGCTTGAAAGGCGCGAAACCCTGCTGCCTCTGATCGAAAGGTACTCGCAAGCCATTCAATCAGCCGTAACCTTGGAAAACGGGGCATTGCTGTTCGAAGCGACGAGCAAACCACTGTGGACCGGATTTTCCCATGGCATCTCCGGCGCTCTCCTTGCGATAGGCAAAGTCTGGGAAGTGACGAAGGAACCCCGGCTGGCAGAGTTGATCGTGCAGTGGCTGCACGCAGAAAATCGCCTTGCCGACGATGAATTCTGGCTTGATCTGCGCAAAAGCCCAGCGACTCGGTCCATGAGCAAGTGGTGTCATGGCGACGCTGGAATTCTGATTACCCGACGCTGGTTGGCTCAAGCCATGGGAGAGACATTGGATGTCAAAACAAGAACCGTGCTCCAGCAGGACGCTGAGCGTTGCGAGCGCCACCTCTGGGAGTTGGGGCTAGGGGCTGGCTACAGTCTGTGCCATGGCGATTTCGGCAATCTCTTGTGTCTGTTGAAGCACTATCGCGAGACGAGCAATGAGCCGGGTATCGCAAAGGTGAAGCAGGCAATTTCGCAGGTGGCCCATAACTTCTTCAATGAAAACTTTCTGGAGGAGCGCAATGTCCCCGAGTTGGGCATGATGCTGGGAATCACAGGCGTCGGCCTGTCCCTGTTGTCTGTCATTGATGGCGGGTTGCCGGACGTGTTGTCCATGGAGTTTGCAAGGCCGACTAATGCTGCTTGAGCTTTTTCCGGTCGGTCGATTCAGGGATTCGACCGGGTCAACCGTTGTTCAAGTTCATTCAAATGTTGAGTCATCAACAGAACCGCTGAACTGACATCTGTTCGTTCCAAAGCATCGACAATCGCAGCGTGTCCGCGCCAGGTGCAATGGCCTTCAGTGTTTTTTTCTTGCTGTGCAATGACCAGTGAGGTCTGTGCTACCAGACTGTCGAGGAAGTGCAACAATGGAGTATTGCCAGCCATGCTGGCCAGTTGCAGGTGAAACTCACCGGACAGGCGAATAGCTGACCCGCGCTGACCGCACTCCTGGTAACGGCGATGTTTTTCGATCAATTCACGCAGTGCATTCAGTTCACCGGGGCGAGGCCTTTGGCAGGTGAGTTGGACAAGCGTGGTTTCAGCCAGGCGACGCGCGTGGAGTACTTGCAGGGTTTGTTCGCAAGTGGGTGCCGCGACGCGCGGGCGATGATTGGGGCGCAAGATGACGACCTGTTCATGTGACAGACGCGTCAGTACACGGCGAATGTCGCTGCGGCTTTCGCCGAACATTTGCCCGAGGCTTTCTTCGGTAAATCGACTGGCCGGGGCGATGCGCTGCTCAAGAATGGCATCGAATACCCGCGGGTAGAGGTCGTCCACCAAGGGTTTGGCGCGATGGGCGCGGGAGAAGGGCAGGGCCGTCGGTATCTCGCGGTTGTACGGCGCTGTGGCGAAGCTGTTCATGGCCTGTCTCCAGTTCGAAGAGGGATCAACTGCGAAGGTTGTCGTCCGGGATGTTCAGTTCGATGCCCATGCGCTGGCCTTCGCGCAAGATGTGCCGGCGCATCTCGGCGCTGGCCTGGGCGCTGTTCTTGCTGCGGATCGCGCGCACCACGGCTTCGTTTTCTTCAAGGCGTTCAGCCAGGTGCTCAGGGGAGTTTCGCAGCACTTCGGCGCTCTGCTTGAGGGCATTGCTGGTCTGCTGCACCACGCTCTGGAAGATCGGATTCGACGTCAGCGTGAACAGCTCTTCGTGGAACGCGATGTAGGCGTTCACGCCGGCTTCACTGTCGTTGGCCTCCAGGGCTTCGCGCATGTCCATCAGGGTCAGGCGCAGTTGCCCGACTTCCTTGCTGCTGATGGATTGCGCCACCAGGCCGACGATGAACGGCTCGAGGGTGTAGCGCAGTTGCAGCACATCTTCGAGGCTGGCTGCAGCGACTGCGCTGTCGTGGGATTGGCTGTCACTGAGATTGGCTTCCAGCACCACCACGCCTTTGCCCGGCATCGAGCGCACCAGGCCAAGGGTTTCCAGGACGATGACCGCTTCACGCAGGCTCGGACGACTGATGCCCAGTTGTTCGGCCAGCTCCCGTTGCCCCGGCAGCATGTCGCCGGAGCGCCACTGACCGCGGGCCAGCGCGGCCCGAAGCTTTTCTACGACTGAATTTACGACGGTCGACGAGGTAATCACTGTTCGCTCCATGAGCATCTGTAACGGTTGTTGGCCGTGCCTGCCCGGAAGCAGGCACGGCGTGTATTCAAAATTCCTGCTGATGGGCCGGTGCCACCGGTTTTCGCGGCTGGAAGGTATAACCCACCTGACCGGAAAGTACTTTGTTCGCCCGCTGCACGTCGATGTCCTTTTCCCAGCGCGCGATGGCCACGGTCGCCACGCAGTTGCCGATCAGGTTGGTCAACGCCCGGCCAATGCCCATGAACCAGTCCACGGCCAGTACCAGAACCAGACCCACGACCGGAATCGCCGGGATCGCTGTCAGGGTGGCCGCCAGGATCACCAGCGCCGAGCCCGGAATACCGTGCGCTCCCTTGGAGGTGATCAGCGACACCAGCAGAATCGTCAGCAGGTCGGTCATCGCCAGTGGCGTACCGGTGGCATTGGCGATGAACACGATGGCCAATGTCAGGTAGATCGAGAAACCGTCGAGGTTGAACGAGTAACCGGTAGGAATCACCAGCCCGACTGTCGAGCTGCCGATGCCCAGGTGTTCAAGCTTGCGCATGATTTGTGGCAACACGGCGTCGGATGAAGCGGTGCCCATGACGATCAACAGTTCTTCGCGCAGGTACTTGAGCAACGGCCACATCCGCAGCCCGGAAAGGCGCATCACCAGACCGAGAATCAGCGCTACGAAGGCCGCGCAAGTCAGGTAGAAAAGGCCAACCAGGCTGCCCAGGTGTTGCAGCGAATCCAGGCCATATTTGCTGGTGGTGAACGCGATCGCGCCGAACACACCAATCGGTGCCAGGCGCACGATCATGCCCATGATGCGGAAGATCACATGGCTGAGTTCATTGATCAGCCGTGAAATACCCGACGCCGCCTCGCCCACCAGATTCAGCGCACTGCCGAACAGCACTGAAAACAGCAGGACTTGCAGGATGTTGTTATCGGCAAAGGCGCCGATCACAGACGTGGGAATCAGGTCCATCAGGAACTGCGTGGTGGTGTGCATGTGCTGCCCGCGCTGGGCGATATCGCCGATGTCGGCGGCGGAAAGCTGTTCCAGATGAATGTTTGCACCGCTACCGATACCGGTGCTGAAGGCGAACACCAGGCCGATCACCAGGGCGATGGTGGTCAGCACTTCGAAGTAGATCACCGATTTCAGGCCGATGCGCCCGACCTTTTTCAGATCCCCCGCACCGCTGATGCCGCTGACCACCACACAGAACACGATCAGGCCGATGAGCATTTTGATCAGCTTGATAAAGCCGTCACCGAGTGGTTTGAGCTGAGCGGAGTATTCGGGAAGGGTCAGCCCGCAGACGATGCCGAGCACCAGTCCGAGAACCACTTGGAGGAAGATTGAACGCGAGCACCATCTGAGCATGGGAGGAATCCTGGTCGGTGTCCTGGCTGTCGTGCGCAAGACGCATCGACTTCAGGACTTAATTATTGTGGTCTTACCGGTATGTCCAGTGCAGGCGCAGTTTACGCTCGGTTTTTTCTCGATTACAAGTGAAAAACACAAAATTGGCATGACCGGTCTTACCAGTTGTGCTGATCCTGTAGGAGCTGGCTTGTCAGCGAAGGCGGACGAAAGATCATGCCCCGCCTCAAGGACGCCTTCGCCGGCAAGCCGGCTCCTACAATGAGGTGCAATAACATACAGGCGAAAAAAAACCGGCCATCTCTGGCCGGTTTTTTTAACTGCGGTTTAGCGGGGCTGATTAAGCACCGTACACCGGCAGCTTCTTGCAGATAGCCTTGACCTTCTCACGAACGGCGTCGATCACCGCTTCGTTGTTCAGGTCTGCCAGGATGTCGCAGATCCAGCCGGCCAGTTCCTTGCACTCTGCTTCCTTGAAGCCGCGAGTGGTCACAGCCGGGGTGCCGAAGCGCAGGCCGGAGGTGACGAACGGGGAGCGTGGATCGTTTGGCACGGAGTTCTTGTTCACGGTGATGAACGCTTTGCCCAGAGCGGCATCGGCGTCTTTACCGGAGATTTCCTGCTTGATCAGCGACAGCAGGAACAGGTGGTTTTCAGTACCGCCGGAAACCACGTCGAAACCGCGCTCGATGAATACGCCGGCCATGGCCTTGGCGTTTTTCACCACTTGCTGCTGGTAAGCCTTGAACTCTGGCTGCAGTGCTTCCTTGAAGCAGATCGCCTTGGCTGCGATCACGTGCTCCAGCGGGCCACCCTGGGCGCCCGGGAATACCGCGGAGTTCAGCTTTTTCTCGATGTCGGCGTTGGCGCGAGCCAGGATCAGGCCGCCACGTGGACCGCGCAGGGTCTTGTGGGTGGTGGTGGTCACGACGTCAGCGAATGGAACCGGGTTCGGGTAGACGCCAGCGGCGACCAGACCGGCCACGTGGGCCATGTCGACGAACAGGTAGGCGCCAACCTTGTCAGCGATTTCGCGGAAACGCGGGAAGTCCAGAATCTGCGAGTAAGCAGAGAAACCGGCCACGATCATTTTCGGCTTGTGCTCTACAGCCAGGCGCTCGACTTCGTCGTAGTCGATCAGGCCGTTGGCGTCGATGCCGTACTGGATGGCGTTGTACAGCTTGCCGGAGGACGAAACGCTGGCACCGTGGGTCAGGTGACCACCGTGGGCCAGGCTCATGCCCAGGATGGTGTCGCCAGCGGACAGCAGGGCCAGGTAAACGGCGCTGTTGGCTTGCGAACCGGCGTGTGGCTGAACGTTGGCGTAGTCGGCGCCGAACAGCTCTTTGGCTCGATCAATAGCCAGCTGCTCGACGACGTCGACGAACTCGCAACCACCGTAGTAGCGCTTGCCCGGGTAGCCTTCGGCGTACTTGTTGGTCAGTACCGAGCCTTGAGCTTCCATCACCGCAGGGCTGGTGTAGTTTTCCGAAGCGATCAGCTCAATGTGCTCTTCCTGGCGCTGAGCTTCTTGCTCCATGGCGGCAAAGAGATCGGCGTCGTACTTGGCAATAGTCAAATCACGGCTGAACATGGCGGTCCTCAAGGATCGGGGGCGGAAAAGGGGGGCATTCTAACCCAATGGGTTTTAGATGGCATATGAAACGACATCATGTCGCAGACAAGTGGGCTTCATGAGCGGATATGCGGTGCCTGGGCGGGCCTCTTCGCGGGCAAGTCGGATCGCCGCACCGCCGCTCCCACATTTGGAATGCGTTCCCCTGTGGGAGCGGGCTTGCCCGCGAAGGGGCCGCCCGCATCACCGCAAGGCTTCAGTCAAACATAAACAGCGCATCATTACTGAACTGCCCTTCGAACCGGCCCGCCGGCATCGGGCGACCGAACAGGTAGCCCTGCACTTCGTCGCAACCGTGCTCCCTCAGAAAATCCAGCTGCTCGTGGGTTTCGACACCTTCGGCGATCACCGCCAGGTTAAGGCTGTGTGCCATGGCGATGATTGCCCGGGCGATCTGCGCATCCTGCTCACCCGATGGCAGGCCGTCGACGAAGGTGCGGTCGATCTTCAGCACGTCGATCGGGAATTGCTTGAGGTAGTTGAGCGATGAGTAGCCGGTACCGAAATCGTCGACCGCAATGCTCAGGCCGAGGTTTTTCAGACCATCGAGGATCTGCATCGCCTCGCTGACTTCGCGCATCAGGATACTTTCGGTCAGTTCCAGTTCCAGGCACGCCGGCGGCAGGCCGGTTTCCTTGAGGATGGTGGCGATCCGCGTGCCGAGCTGGCCGTCGGAGAATTGCCGCGCCGAGATGTTCACCGACACTTTCGGCACTCGCACCTTGGCCTGATGCCAGGCCTTGAGTTGACGGCAGGCTTCGCTGATCACCCAGTCGCCGACATCCACCACCAGCCCGAGTTCTTCGAGTACCGGAATGAAATCCCCCGGCGGCACCAGTCCACGACGTGGATGACGCCAGCGCAGCAAAGCTTCGGCACCGGTCAGGCGCTTGCCGTCGCCGCTGAACTGCGGCTGGTAATACAGCACGAATTCATTCTGTTCCAGGGCATGGCGCAAGTCGCTTTCCAGTTCCAGCCGCTCCAGGGCGCTGGCGTTCATGTCTGCCTGATAGAACTGGAAGTTGTTTTTGCCACGCTCTTTGGCGTGGTACATCGCGGTGTCGGCGTTCTTCATCAACTGGCTGAGCTCGTTGCCGTCCTGCGGGCTCAGGGCGATGCCGATACTGGCCGTGACGAAGAATTCACGGCCTTCGAGCACGAACGGTTTCACCAGGCTGGCGAGAATCTGCTCGGCCACATGGATCGCCCGGTTCAAGGCGATTTCACGGTTGGCCCGCGGCTGCAGGAGCAAGGTGAATTCATCGCCGCCCATGCGCGCCACCGTGTCGTCATCGTCGACGCAACCCAGCAGGCGCGTGGCCATTTCCTTGAGCATGCGATCGCCGGCGGCGTGGCCCAGGGAGTCGTTGATCGGCTTGAAACGGTCGAGGTCGAGGAACATCAGCACCACCCACGACTTCTGCCGTTCGGCCGATTGCAACGCCGTGTGCAGGCGATCCTGGAACAGCGAACGGTTGGGCAGGTGCGTCAGGGCGTCGTAGTAGGCGAGGCGGTGAATCCGCTGCTCGCTGGCCTTGCGCTCGCTGATGTCGCTGAAGAAACACACATAACTGGCCAGGTCGCCTTCGTCGTCGAGCACGGCGGTGATCCCGACCCAGGCCGGGTAATGCTCGCCATTACGGCGCTTGAGCCAGACTTCGCCTTCCCAGGTGCTGTGCTGGCTCAACTGCTTGAGCACATACCGCAGGTGGGCTTCCTGCTGATCGTCGACGGTCAGTATGTTCGGTAACTGATCGAGCACCTGCTCCACGGCATAGCCGCTGACACGACTGAAGGCTTCGTTGGCCTGGACGATGTAGCCGGCCGGGTCGGTGATCAGGATCGCCGAGGTCGAGTGTTCGAATACCGTGGCGGCCATGCGCAAGTCTTTTTCGGCCCGGCGTTGCTGGCTGATGTCGCGGCCGACGCCCAGCACGCCTTCGAAAGCACCGTGTTCGTCCCAGACCAGTACCAGTCGCAACTCGATCGGGATCTTGCGCCCGTCGGCCCGCAGGCAATCGAACAGGAACAGTTGGGTTTGCACCTGGCTGCGCAGCAGCGCCAGTTGTTCCGGTTGATCCAGCGCTTTGCTGACCCGGTCCATCAGGTGGTAGATGCCGGTCAGTTGTTGCGGGTTGGCGATGGTCGATTGCCAGCCGTTCTGGAAAATCCACTCGGCGTCGTAACCCAGCACGGCTTGCACCGAAGGGCTGACGTAATTGAGGTTCAGGCGGCTGTCGGTGGAGAAGATCACGTCGCTGATGCTTTCGGCGAGCATGCGATAGCGCTGCTCGCTGTCACGCAGGGATTCGCTGGCTTCGATCTGGTCGGTAATGTCCTTGGCCACGCCGATGATCCGTGTGACCTGGTCTTCTTTGTCCCGCGCCAGTGCCTGCTCGCGAATCTCGAAGCGTCGCCACTGGCCGTCCCGATGGCGGAAGCGCAACTGGCACTGCATCAACTGGCGATAACCGGCCTGGCGCTGGACCTGGCGGGAGCGGTGGTAATAGTCGGCGTCTTCGGGGTGCAGGAGGATTTCCCAGAAGTATTCGCCCATCTGGTGCAGTTCGGTGCGGTTGTAACCCAGCGTCTGGCCCAGATGGTGGTTGCTGTAGATCATGCGCTGGCTGATCACATCCTGCACATACAGGTGATCCGGTACGGTGCGCACCACGTCCGACCAAAACCCTTCGCGTTCCTGCAGTGACAGTTCGATGAGCTTGCGGCTGGTGATGTCGGTGATGCTCAGGATCACCGCTTGATAGTCGACCTGGGTTTGCGGCAGGCGCAGCACCAGCCACAGGTGCTGGTCGCGACCGCTGGCGTCCTGGAGTTTGATTTCCAGCTCAAGCTGTTGCTGCTGATTGAGCACCGCGTCGAGCACCTGGTTGCCGATGGCGGTGCCGTCCTGTGGATGGCCGTCGATCAGCAGTTTCCAGGCTTTGTCGGCGCTATCGACATTCAGCAGTTGCAGCGCGACCTGGTTGACTTCGGTGATCCGCAGTTCCTGCAGCAGTTGCCGGCGTTGTTGCGCAATCGCCAGCCATGCGTGCAGTTGTTCGCTGCCTTTGAGCTGAGCCTTGTCGAAAAAAACCTTGAGCCCGGACATGTCGAGGACGCACAGGGCCACGCCAGTGCCTTCGAAAATGTCCTGGTAACGTCGGCGGCCTTCATTCAACTGGCGCTGACGCCGGCGCGTGTTCAGCAAGGCGATGAATGGCAGCATGGAGAACGCCAGGCCCAGCAGGCATTTGCCGATGAACGCCGGTAGCAGTTCTTCCAGCACTCGCTGACGGTCGAACAACCCGCGCAGTTGCCAATCGCTGCTGCTCAACGGAACGGTCAGCACGCTGTTGGCAACATCGTCGACGGTCAGCGTCCCCGGATTGACCGAGGGCAGCGCGTCGTCGCGGCTGACGATCTGGTGATTGATGCGGTTTTCCACCAGCCACAACGGGCGGCCGCCGGCTTCGCTTTGCTTGGTCAAGGACGAAAAGAAGGTGGGCGTCAGGCGCAAGGCCCAGTAGCCTCGGGAACTGCCGCTGGCCTGATGCAACAATAAATGCACCACAGAGCCGTCGGTGGCATTGCTGAAGTAGTGCGCCTGGGCGTGGCTGCGGCGTACCAGTTCACCCAGGTAGTTGCTGTCATCGCTGTCGGGGGCGCTGTCACTGATGACTCTTCCCGAAGGGCTGAGCAAAGCCAGGCTGCGCAGATCAGGCAGCGACTGTTGCAGCTTGCGCAGCAGCACCTGCAGTTCATCGGCGTCTTGCGGCTGCTCGACGATCGGCAACAGGTTGAGGGCGATCTGCGCGTTGAGCGCCATGTTCAGGCTGACTTGCGCGGCCAGATCGGCGGTGTAGTCGATGGTGTACTGACGCTGGTTTTTCTGGGTTTCGCGCAACTGATCGAGCAACTGCCAGAACAGCAGTGCCAGCAGCAATAATACGAGTGTCGCCAAGGTGCCCTTCAAGGTTCCGCGCAGGGGGGAGCCGGGCGCTGTGGCCGGCGCGCTGGAAGTCAGAGGCGGAGGGACATTGGACAAGCTGTAATCCTGCGGTTTGGCTGGACTGGCGCGACGTGCACTATAAGCCGGACGCCCGAAGGGCGGCTAGCATGCCTTGAGTTGTGGCGAAGTGCCAGCCCCTGCCCGTCGGCTGGACTGCCACCGGTCATTCAGGTAGCTTTGCCGGTTACGCGGGAGCGTTCCAGCTCCTAGGCTTTTTCAGCGCGCCTGTATTGAAAGCTCTCAATCGGACGACGCGCACAGCCTGGCCAGGCATCGCCTGTACCTTATTCATTCATCAGTCACTGACCCTAGGTTCTCCATGGCTCAATACGTATTCACCATGCATCGGCTGGGCAAAGTTGTTCCGCCGAAGCGGGAAATCCTGAAAAACATTTCTCTGTCGTTCTTCCCTGGCGCCAAGATCGGCGTGCTCGGCCTCAACGGTTCGGGTAAGTCCACGCTGCTGAAAATCATGGCTGGCGTCGACACCGAGTTCGAAGGCGAAGCCCGCCCGATGCCGGAACTGAACATCGGCTACCTGCCGCAGGAACCACAACTGGATCCGGCCAAGACCGTGCGTGAAGTGGTCGAGGAAGCGGTCAGCGTGATCAAGGACGCCCAGGCACGCCTGGACGAGGTCTACGCGGCCTATGCCGATCCGGATGCCGACTTCGACAAACTGGCCGCCGAACAGGCCAAGCTCGAAGCGATCCTGCAAGCCAGCGACGGTCACAACCTGGAACGTCAGCTGGAAGTCGCCGCCGATGCGCTACGTCTGCCGGCCTGGGACGCCAAGGTCGAATTCCTCTCGGGTGGTGAAAAGCGTCGCGTGGCCCTGTGCCGTCTGCTGCTGTCGGCACCGGACATGCTGCTGCTCGACGAACCGACCAACCACCTGGACGCCGACTCCGTTGCGTGGCTTGAGCACTTCCTGCACGACTTCCCGGGTACCGTGGTCGCGATCACGCACGACCGTTACTTCCTGGACAACGTTGCCGGCTGGATTCTGGAACTCGACCGCGGCGCGGGCATTCCTTACGAGGGCAACTATTCGGGTTGGCTGGAAGCCAAGTCCGATCGTCTGGCTGCAGAATCCAAGCAGCAGTCGGCCCACGAGAAAGCCATGAAGGAAGAACTGGAGTGGGTGCGCAAAGGCGCCAAGGCCCGCCAGTCGAAATCCAAGGCTCGTCTGCAACGCTTCGAAGAAATGCAATCGCAGGAATTCCAGAAGCGCAGCGAAACCAACGAGATCTACATCCCGGCCGGTCCACGCCTGGGCGACAAGGTCATCGAATTCAAGAACGTCACCAAGGGCTACGGCGACCGCGTGCTGATCGACAACCTGTCGTTCTCCATGCCTAAAGGCGCCATCGTCGGCGTGATCGGCGGTAACGGTGCCGGTAAGTCGACCCTGTTCCGCATGCTGATGGGCAAGGAAACGCCGGATTCGGGCAGCATCGAAGTCGGCGAAACCGTGCAACTGGCTTGCGTGGATCAGAGCCGCGAAGACCTCGACGGCAGCAAGACCGTGTTCCAGCAGATTTCCGACGGTTCCGACCAGATCCGCATCGGCAACTACGAGATCCCGTCGCGCACCTACGTCGGTCGCTTCAACTTCAAGGGCGGCGATCAGCAGAAGTTCGTCAAGGACCTGTCCGGTGGTGAGCGCGGTCGCTTGCACCTGGCCCTGACCCTGAAGGAGGGCGGCAACGTCCTGCTGCTCGACGAACCATCCAACGACCTCGACGTTGAAACCCTGCGTTCCCTGGAAGAAGCCCTGCTGGACTTCCCGGGCGCCGCCATTGTGATCTCCCACGACCGGTGGTTCCTTGACCGCGTCGCGACTCACATCCTGGCGTACGAAGACGACTCGCAAGCCGTGTTCTTCGAAGGCAACTACTCCGAGTACGAAGCCGATCGTAAAAAACGTCTCGGTGACGCGGCTGCCCAGCCACACCGGGTGCGTCACAAGAAACTGGCCTGATTTCGGGTTGGTTGCAAAGAACGGAGCCTTCGGGCTCCGTTTTTTTTTGCGTTTTTTCAGTGAGACCGAGCAGCGGCCTTCGCGAGCAAGCCAGCTCCCACAGGTTTTGTGAAAGGTACACCTCTCAATTCAACATCGATTCCCAGTGGGAGCGGGCTTGCTCGCGAAGGCGGTATTCCTGAAGGTGCATGAAATGAATTGTTAATCCCCATTCAGGTGCAATATCAGGCCAAAAAGCAGTCTGTTTTATATCCTGTGCACCATTTGATTTCATAAATGCGACATTTTGCTCTGTTCTTGTGCGCGAATCGTTTGTTACAGTCCGGCTCAATCCCTTCCAACGACAATAAATTTGCCGAGACTTTTCCATGATCGAATCCGTCGAATCCTTCCTTGCCCGCCTGAAAAATCGCGATCCGGACCAGCCTGAATTTCACCAGGCCGTGGAAGAAGTACTACGCAGTCTGTGGCCGTTTCTTGAAGCCAATCCGCATTACCTGACCTCGGGTATTCTGGAGCGCATCTGCGAGCCGGAGCGGGCGGTGGTGTTTCGCGTGTCGTGGGTCGACGATCAGGGCAAGGTTCAGGTCAATCGCGGTTTCCGCATCCAGATGAACAGCGCGATCGGTCCGTACAAGGGCGGGTTGCGCTTCCATCCTTCGGTGAACCTTGGTGTGTTGAAATTCCTCGCGTTCGAGCAGACCTTCAAAAACTCCCTGACTTCATTGCCCATGGGCGGCGGCAAGGGCGGTTCGGACTTCGACCCCAAAGGCAAAAGCGACGCGGAAGTCATGCGTTTCTGCCAGGCCTTCATGAGCGAGTTGTACCGTCACATTGGTGCGGACGTTGATGTGCCGGCCGGCGACATCGGCGTGGGTGCTCGCGAGATTGGTTTCCTGTTCGGCCAGTACAAGCGGCTGAGTAACCAATTCACCAGTGTGTTGACCGGTAAGGGACCGAGCTATGGCGGCAGCCTGATTCGTCCGGAAGCCACCGGTTTCGGTTGTGTGTACTTCGCCGAAGAAATGCTCAAGCGCCGTGGCCTGGCGGTCGAGGGCAAGCGCGTGGCGATTTCCGGTTCCGGTAACGTCGCGCAATACGCGGCGCGCAAGGTCATGGACCTGGGTGGCAAGGTGATCTCGCTGTCCGACTCCGAGGGTACGCTGTACTGCGAGAGCGGTTTGACCGAGGAGCAATGGCTGGCGGTGCTGGAACTGAAAAACGTGCAGCGCGGGCGGATCCGTGAACTGGCTGGCCGTTTTGGCCTGGAGTTCCGCGCCGGTCAACTGCCATGGAGCCTGAGCTGCGATATCGCGTTGCCGTGCGCGACGCAAAACGAACTGGACGCCGAAGCCGCTCGCACCTTGCTGCGCAACGGCTGCATCTGTGTGGCTGAAGGCGCGAACATGCCGACCACCCTTGAGGCGGTGGACCTGTTCATCGAGGCGGACATTCTGTTTGCGCCGGGCAAGGCATCCAACGCCGGTGGCGTGGCAGTGAGCGGGCTGGAGATGTCGCAGAACGCCATGCGCCTGGCATGGACCGCTGGCGAAGTGGACAGCAAACTGCACGCGATCATGCAGTCGATTCACCATGCCTGCGTGCATTACGGTGAAGAGAATGGCCGGGTCAATTACGTCAAGGGCGCGAACATCGCCGGCTTCGTGAAGGTCGCCGATGCCATGCTGGCCCAAGGCGTGGTTTAAGTCGGTTCGATACGGATCACTTCAATCAATTGATCCCCGGCGGGGCGCAGCCACAGCACTTCGTCGTTGAGTCGTGCACCGAGCAGTGCCCGCCCCAGCGGCGAACCCCAATTGATCAGGCCGTGGGCGGCATCGGCCTGGTCTTCGCCCACCAGTTGTACCCGACGTTCGGTGGCGTGTTCGTCGGCGTAGGTCACCCAACTGCCGATCTGCACTTTTTCGGTCGAGGTCGCGGCGGGTACCACCTGAGCACTCCCCAAGCGCTGCTTGAAGTAACGCAAATCGCGCTCGAGATCCGCCAGGCGCTGCTTGTCGGCCTGCTCACCCTTGTCCGATTGCTCGGCATGCAGAGATTGCAGTTCCGCGACTTTACCCTGCAACAGGCTCAGGCCTTGCGGCGTCACGTAATTGGGCTGCGCGCTGACCTGCCGTTCGACAGGCTGATCGGCTTGCGCGGCGGCGTTATCTTCATTGACGAAGGCACGGCTCATGGCGTTCTCCCGGTATAGGGTTTAGGCCATGGTCGCAGGCATTTGGTTTCAGCGAATGTCTGAAAACGACTCACGGCGAGCGATAGGCCCGGGCGGCATCCCGATCTCTCTGCGGCTGCTCCAGATGACTGTTGCGGTCGTATACCGCGCCATCTCACTCTCCCAGGCCGATACGCGGCTGATAATGAAAGTCTAGAAGTGGATGCGTCGGGTGTTTGTGAAAGGTGCGTATGCATTTTGTCCAGCGCTACGTCCCCCCTGTGGGAGCGGGCTTGCTCGCGAATGCGATCTGCCATTCAAAATTAATCTTGACTGACTCACCGCTTTCGCGAGCAAGCCCGCTCCCACAGGGATGTGCGGTTCGTTCGGGTCAGTAGTGATACCACTTCAGCTCAAGCATCACTTCGTTCTCGGCCGTCGCCAAATGGCTGAATTCGCGTTGGGCGCTCAAGCGCAGTCCCAGATTGCGGGATATTTCCCATTGCTGATTCAGACTCAGGCTACGGCGCACTTCACCATTGCTGAAGTAATCGCCCTTGGCTTCGAGGCTCAAATTGCCCAGCGGGTTTTTCAACAGCACCCCACTGTTGAAACCGGCGGCCGGGGCAATGAATGCGGCGAAGTCGTTGTTGTGTTCAATACGCACAGTGCCCAGGGCAAAAACGAGCAGATCGTCGCCCAGTTGCCAGGTACCGCCGCCGCCACCGTTGACGTGGCTGACCAGGGTTTGTTCATCATGTTTGCCCGGTACCCGTTCCAGACCGCCGGTGACTTGCCATGACAGCGGCTGCAGCAACTCGTTACGCGGGGTCAGGGAGCGAATGGTCGCCAGGTCCAGTCGCTGCACTTGCCAGTCATTGCCTTCGTACTGGCGCAGTTTCAATTGCAGGATTTCAATCTGCGCACCGAGGGGAAAGCTTTCGCTGTTGTCATTGAGGTCGTGATAAGCCATGCGCAAGCCGTACTCGCCAAAGGCTTTATCTCCACGGGTGCCAAGGCCCAGCTGCCAGGTGCGGGACTCGTGGCCGTCTTCCGGCAGGCCGGGTTGCGGGATATCCAGCTCCGGCGCCGGGTTCTGGTTGATCGCCCGCAGCAGTTCGAAGCTGCGCTGGGCGCGCGCCGGATCGCGTTCCTGGCCATTGGCGCGGTAACGCTCCAGACGATAGGCCGCATCGATGATCAGCGCCTGGCGTTCGCGGGGTTGTGTCTTGAACACCGGGTCCTGCAATTGTTTCTGATCGGCGCTGACTTTCAGCACCCATTGCTGCTCTTCGGGGTTCAACGGCTCGGCGCGACTGAGCAACTCGCGTTCCCGGGACGGACGATACTGGATGGATTCCACCAGTCCGGCATTTTTCACGGCTTTGACGGTGTCGGTCGGGATCGCTGTGAGCGGGAATTGCTCGGTCAGGCGCAGGCTCGGGCGGGCCACTTGCAGCAGTTCGAGCAAGCGGTATGAGCAGTTTTCGTCGAAAAAGAAATAGTCGAATTTGATCTGCTTCAGCTCCCAGACGTGCTCGACCATGCGCGCGGTTTCCTGCCGGGTCAGGTTCAGCCGGTATTCCCACAGGTCGCGGTTTTCCAGACTGCGGTATTCCGAGAGTTTTTCCTGATAGGGCACCAGCGCGAACAGGCCGGGATAGCCGCCCATCAGGCCTTTCCAGGCATAGAGGATGCTGTTGTCCGAGCCCTCGATGTAGGCGCCGAAGTTGATGGCGTAGCTGAGCAGCGAAGTCTTGTCGCTCTTTACGTCGGCCTGGTCGATGCGCAGCAGGGTGTGGCCGAACATCGAGGACGGGCTGTTCAGGTAAGCCGCCGGGAAGATCATCACCGCACTGTCGGGTGAGACGTCCTTGAACCATTGCTTGAACTCGGCGCAGTCCGGTGTCGGCAGGCCGGTCAGGCCGAGTTGTTCTTTCAGCCAGCGGGTGCGGGCCGGGTAGACGCATTGCGCGTGTTGTTCACCGGCACTGGCCGGGGCGTACAAGGCTTGCACGGTCGCCGCCAGTTCATGGTCCGGATGTTCATTGCCATCGGCGGCGAGGAAAAATTTCCTGTCGCTGACATAGCTGCGCCAGCCGCCGAGCTTGGCGGTTTCGTAATGGCCCAGGGATATCCAGAAAGGGTCGTTGGCCAGTTGCTGCAAACGTTGTGGGTCGATGTAAGGCGCTGCGGACAGCGGGGCGCAGGCACACAGCGCCAGCCAGGCAAGGCGTTTGAACATAGATGGCAACTTAAGTCGAAAAAAACAAAGACCCAACGAGGTGGATGCCTTTTACCTGTAGGAGCTGGCTTGCCAGCGATGGTCGTTAACGATTACGCGTGTTTACTGGATAAACACAGCGCCTTTGAAATCATCGCTGGCAAGCCAGCTCCTACAATAGTCAGCAACATTACCCGAGGAAGGGTAGGTCCAAAAAACAAAACCCGCTTCCCGAAAGAAGCGGGGCGGGTCGAGCTTATGCCTGGGTGGCGTACTTGGCCAGTCGAGGGTCGGCTTTGAGCACGGCCAGGGTATTGGTATGCACGTCTTCGGCAGTCACGTCAGCCTTGCTGAAGATCTGCTGGAAGTGCTCGTGAGTAACGGCGGCGAAGTGCGCACGGTCTTCCGGCGCCACGCCCAGTACCACGGCGTAAGTGGTCAGCGCTTCGCCCTGACCTTTGGCCATGTCCTCGGACAGCTCGTTCATCATGCCATTCATGGCAATCCAGGATTTGCCGCCATAGGTCAGCGACGAATTGGTCGCGCAACCGTTGGTGCCGGAGGTCATGCCGAAGGTTGCGTTGCCGGAGGTGCCGTTGGTGGTGGATGCCATAAAGTGAGCTGGAGTACCACGCTGACCTTCGAACAGCATGTTGCCCCAGCCGCAATCCGGGCCGCCCGGGGCCTGAGCCATGGCGTTGATGGATACAGCGGTGAAGAGAGTACCAAGAAGAATCCGTTTCATAGCTTTGTTCTCTTTATGTGCCTACCAATGGACAAGGGGTCTGGCCCGTCTGGTGCCAGTGGGCCGGTCATCAGTCCAGCCGCGCAGTCTGGAGTTTAGGCACGATCACGGGGTTCCGTGATTTTTTGCAAAACATTCATGGGAAACCGCGGCGCAAGCCCGGTCCGCCTGGGGTTGGCGGATTGTCTATGCACAGGCCTGCGGCACTCCTTGCCAGTCGGGCATGGGCAGCGCCAGAATGCTGCCATCTGCCCCGCCTGATTGTTAAGGAAGCCCGATGCCTGATCCTGTTGCTGCCAGCTTGCGTCTAGCGCCCGAAGCGCTGACCCGTCCGTTTTCCGCTGAACAGTTCAGCTTCTCTACCACCAATGATCTGGAGCCCTTTCGCGGTGTGCTTGGCCAGGAACGTGCGGTTGAAGCCTTGCAGTTCGGTGTGGCCATGCCACGCCCCGGTTACAACGTATTCGTCATGGGCGAGCCCGGCACTGGCCGGTTCTCGTTCGTCAAACGCTACCTGAAGGCCGAAGGCAAACGCCTGCAGACCCCGGCGGACTGGGTCTACGTCAACAATTTCGACGAGCCTCGCGAGCCGCGCGCACTGGAACTGCCGTCGGGCAGCGCCGGCGCCTTTATCGGTGACATCAACGGTTTGATCGACAACCTGCTGGCGACGTTTCCGGCAGTCTTCGAGCATCCGTCCTACCAGCAAAAGAAAAGCGCCATCGATCGCGCGTTCAATCAGCGCTATGACAAGGCCCTGGACGTCATCGAGCGTCTGGCCCTGGAAAAGGACGTCGCGCTGTACCGCGACGCCAGCAATATCGCCTTCACCCCGATGGGCGACGGCAAGGCGTTGGACGAAGCAGAGTTCGCCCAGTTGCCGGAAGCCGAGCGCGACCGCTTTCACGAGGATATTTCGGCACTGGAGGAGCGCCTGAACGAAGAGCTCGCCAGCCTGCCGCAATGGAAGCGTGAGTCGAGCAATCAACTGCGCCACCTCAACGAAGAAACCATCACCCTGGCCTTGCAGCCATTGTTGTCGCCATTGTCGGAGAAGTACGCCGAGAACGCGGCGGTCTGCGGTTATCTGCAAGCCATGCAGGTGTACTTGCTCAAGACCGTGGTCGAGCAATTGGTGGACGACAGCAAGACCGACGCGGTCGCCCGCAAACTGCTGGAAGAACAATACGCACCGAGCCTGGTGGTCGGTCACTCGGCCAGCGGCGGCGCGCCGGTGGTGTTCGAGCCGCACCCGACCTACGAAAACCTCTTCGGTCGCATCGAATACAGCACCGATCAAGGCGCGCTGTACACCACCTACCGCCAGTTGCGACCGGGTGCCTTGCACCGGGCCAACGGCGGTTTCCTGATCCTTGAAGCGGACAAAATGCTCAGCGAGCCTTTCGTGTGGGATGCGCTGAAACGCGCCCTGCAATCGCGCAAGCTGAAAATGGAATCGCCGCTTGGTGAACTGGGCCGCCTGGCCACCGTGACCCTGACGCCGCAACATATTCCATTGCAGGTCAAAGTCGTCATCATCGGTGCCCGTCAGCTCTATTACACGCTGCAAGACCTCGATCCGGACTTCCAGGAAATGTTTCGCGTCCTGGTGGATTTCGACGAAGACATCCCGATGGTCGACGAGAGCCTGGAGCAGTTCGCCCAGTTGCTCAAAACCCGTACTTCCGAAGAAGGCATGGCGCCGCTGACCGCCGATGCGGTGGCACGCCTGGCGACTTACAGTGCGCGTCTGGCCGAGCACCAGGGGCGTTTGTCGGCGCGCATTGGCGATCTGTTCCAGCTGGTCAGCGAGGCGGATTTCATTCGCCACCTGGCGTCCGACGAAATGACTGACGCCGGGCACATCGAACGCGCGCTCAAGGCCAAGGCGACTCGCACCGGCCGTGTGTCGGCGCGGATTCTCGATGATATGTTGGCCGGGATCATCCTGATCGACACCGCGGGCGCGGCGGTCGGCAAGTGCAATGGCTTGACGGTGCTGGAAGTCGGCGACTCGGCCTTCGGCATACCGGCGCGGATTTCCGCCACGGTGTACCCGGGCGGCAGCGGCATTGTCGACATCGAGCGCGAGGTCAACCTCGGCCAGCCGATCCACTCCAAAGGCGTGATGATCCTTACCGGTTATCTGGGCAGCCGTTACGCCCAGGAATTCCCGCTGGCGATTTCCGCGAGCATCGCCCTGGAGCAATCCTACGGTTATGTCGATGGTGACAGTGCTTCTCTGGGCGAGGCCTGCACCTTGATCTCGGCCTTGTCGAAAACCCCGCTCAAGCAGTGCTTCGCCATCACCGGTTCGATCAACCAGTTCGGCGAAGTGCAGGCGGTCGGTGGGGTCAATGAGAAGATCGAGGGCTTCTTCCGTCTGTGCGAAGCTCGCGGGTTGACCGGCGAGCAGGGGGCAATCATTCCTCACGCCAACGTTGCCACGCTGATGCTCGACGAGAAGGTGCTGGCGGCGGTGCGTGCGGGGCAGTTCCATGTCTACGCGGTCCGTCAGGCCGACGAAGCCTTGAGTTTGCTGGTCGGCGAGCCGGCCGGCGAGCCGGACGAGAATGGCGAATTCCCTGAAGGCAGCGTGAACGCACGGGTAGTGGAACGCCTGCGGGTTATCGCGGAAATGATCAGTGAAGATGATCTGAAAGAAGCCGAGAAGGAGTTGGCGCAAGAGGCGTTGGCGGAAACCAAGCCGGCTTGATGCAGTAACCCATGTGGGAGCGGGCTTGCTCGCGAAGGCGGCGTATCAGTCAACATAAATGTTGAATGAAAAGACGCC
>NZ_JBWKXF010000069.1:0-27779 GCF_059422645.1 Pseudomonas sp. GW821-FHT01C01
GATTTTACGACTGCTTCGCAGCCGAACGCAGCCTCGCGGGCTCGGCAGCTGCTACAAAGGGTGTCGCGGCTGAAATGGCTTAACTGACTGGCATTAGGCACTGGACTGCGCCCTGCGCCAGGCCCTGCTGGACCAGGTCACGGCCAATGGCATTGCTCACGGTTACAGTGGCTATCGGGTGGATCGGGAGGGTAATGCCTTCATGAGTCATGAAGGTAAGGTGTGGATGTTGGTGGACTCGATGGGTGTGCGCCAGGGGCAGGCGGCGTTGTTCTGGCCGGAGGCGGGGCGGGTTGGGCAGTTGGGGTGATGAACCCAAGCGTTTCATCTGGTTATGCCTTGCTTGCCTCCGCTCTATCGGCGACCATAGACGCTATATAGGGGTAGGGGGTATACGTATGTCGCACATTCACGAAAACAAAGATGACTTGATCAAGCGGGTGAGGCGGATTGCCGGTCAGGTGGAAGCCGTTGAGCGAGCGCTTGAATCCGATGCCGATTGCGCCAAGACCCTGCATCTGGTGGCCGCCATCCGGGGGGCGGTCAATGGTCTGCTGGACCAGTTCATCGACGCCCACGCCCGTGAGCATGTGGCGCATCCAGATCTCAGTGACGAAGAACGCGCCCAAGGCGTGGAAGACTTGTTGCTGGCCATCCGTCGATATGCCAAATAGAGGCCCGAATTCCATGGCTCTGACACCACAGGCTTCGCGTTTTTCTCACAACCATGTATTTCTCGGCGCTTCCCATGATGAAAACGCACGTCGCACCTTATGGGTGGTGGCGCTGACGTTTGTGATGATGATTGGTGAAATTGCCGCCGGTTACATCACCGGTTCCATGGCGTTGCTGGCCGATGGTTTTCACATGGCCACCCATGCCGGGGCCTTGGGCATCGCTGCGGCGGCCTATGGATTCGCACGGCGCAATGCCAACAATGCGCGTTACAGCTTCGGCACTGGCAAGGTCGGGGATCTCGCCGGTTTTGCCTCGGCCATGGTGCTGGGGCTGGTAGCGATCGGCATAGCCGGGGAATCGGTTTTTCGCCTGTTTCAGCCAACCACAGTGGCATTCACCGAAGCGACAGTGATTGCGGTGGTGGGGCTGGCGGTGAACATCGCCAGTGCCTTTTTGCTGGCGGGTGACCACGGTCATCATGGCCACAGCCATGACCACGGCCATCATCACCATCACGACAACAACCTGCGCTCGGCCTATGTCCATGTGCTGGCCGACGCCTTGACTTCGGTGCTGGCGATTGCCGCATTGCTGGCGGGGCGCTATCTGGGATGGGTGTGGCTGGACCCGGTGATGGGCATCGTCGGCGCCATCGTGATCGCGAAATGGGCTGTTGGATTGATGCGTGACAGCGCCGCGGTGTTGCTTGATGTCACGGATACACACGTCGCCGACGAGATTCGTGAACTGCTCGAGTCGTCGGACGATGTGCGCATCAGCGATCTGCATGTCTGGCAGGTCGGCCCTCAGGCGCGGGCCGCGATTGTCAGCGTTGTGGCGGCGGCAAATGTCAGCGCCGACACCATTCGCGAACGCCTGGCGCCGGTTCATGAGTTGTCTCACCTGACCGTCGAATACCGCACAGCTTGAGCGGCATTCACGACTGAACCTTCGGTCAATCACTGAACAGTGGAATCCGTCCATTCGTGGAGGGGCGGTATTTCCGTTTCAGCTGGTCCAATGCTGGCTCCATTGTCAGGAACTGTTTGAGCGTCGCGCCAGCAATGCTCAACGCCAGCAATTGCCCCGGACATTGATGGCGCCCCGCACCGAAGGTGAAGCTGCGCCGGTTCGGGCGATCGAGCAGAAAGGTGTCGGGGTTGTCGTTGAGCTGCGGGTCGCGATTGGCCGAGGCCAGCAGCACCAGGATCACGTCTCCGGCATTCAGCCGCACCCCGTCAATCTCGCATGGGGCGGCGACGAAGCGGCGGGTGTTTTGTACCGGCGGGTCGAAGCGCTGCACTTCGGCCAGCAGGTCTTCGATAGGGGTTGATTCGCTGTGCAACGACGGGTGTTGAATCAATGCCAGCACGGCATTGCCGATCAGCCCGGCAGTGGCCTCGAAGGTCTGGGAAAACAGGCCGATCAGGTTGGCGATCAGCGTTTGCGGTGCGCCGGACGCGAAGCGCTGGCGGATGCCTGCAAGCAGAAGGCTGTGGTTGTCCGAATCGGCCAAAAGCTCGACACAGTAACCGCTCAATTGTTCAGCAGCGGTATGGGCCGCGGTCAGTTGCGCCGGACGACTCAGGGGCGACAGGCAGGCCACGAAGTCTGCCGTCAGCTCGCTGATGGCGCGGCCCTGAGCCGGGGTGAAACCCAGCAACGCCGCCACCACGCACACCGGTCCACGAAACATGGCGTTGTACAGGCCAGCGGCATCCGCCGTCATCAATCGGGCGCTGACCAGGGCCTCGACTTCCTGCGCATTGATCAACTCCAGCCCTGGCGCAATCGCCGACCGTGGACAACGCTGGCGCTCACCTTCATTCATGCGCATCAGTTGACCGAATACCTCGCCGGCCATGCCATCGGCAATCGCCTTGGGGACTGGCTCCTGCGCGGGGCGAACGTGGCAATCGGGATGAGCCAGCACGGCGGCCACCGCCTGGGCGCTGCTGGCCACCCACATTTTCAGCCCTGGATGGAAAACCAGCCCACCCTCGGCACGCAGTTGTGCGTAGTAGGGATAAGGATCGGTATCGGTCGCAGCGATGATCGGGTCCATGGGTCACAGCCTTTTGTTGTTGGAAAGTGTTGCTACTATCTCCAGTCCGAAAGAGCGTTGATTCGTCCGGGAGCGAAATATGAGCGCAGAACAACACGACATCGGTGTCTCGCAAGTGGCGGCAGCCATCGCGGAGCCTGCGCGGACGAAAATCCTTTGCTCGCTGATGGACGGTCACGCTCGCACCAGCACCGAACTGGCGGCCGTGGCCGAAGTCAGCGCGTCGACCGCCAGTGCCCACCTGGCCAAACTCAAGGAGCTGGCGCTGATTCGGCTGCACGTTCAGGGACGTCACCGCTATTACAGCCTGGCGGACAAACGTGTGGCCCAGGCCCTGGAAGCACTGATGGTGATCGGCCAGAACAGCGCGCCGAGCTTCCAGTCGCGTACCCCGGATCGCCTGCAATTTGCCCGCACCTGCTACGACCACATGGCGGGCACCCTGGCCGTGCTGTTGCATGACCGGATGCTCGAAGCGGGCTGGCTGGAGGAAACCGACGAACAGGCCTATCGCTTGAGTGACAGTGGTTCGGCAATGTTTCAAGGGCTTGGGATCGAGGTGCAGGACTTGAGTACATTGCGCCGCCGCTTTGCCTGCCCGTGCCTGGACTGGAGCATGCGCCGGCCGCACTTGGGTGGATCGCTAGGGGCGGCGTTGTTGCAAACGGCGCTCAAGCGCAAGTGGGTGACGCAGGATCTGGACAGTCGCGCGTTGGCGCTGACAGTGTTGGGGCGCAAGGAAATAGCGGGGCGGTTTGGGGTTGAGTTGCCGCTTGAGCGTGACGGCAAAAGATCGCAGCCGGTGGCAGTTCGAGGAGCATCGTTTAGCCCGGACCTGTAGGAGCCAGCTTGCTGGCGAAGGGGGCTTTGAATTTTGCGTTGTTTTTGCGGGCGCCTTCGCTGGCAAGCCAGCTCCTACACAGGAGCGCGGCGGCAGTTGTTGGATCTTGGCCATGAAAAAGCCCCCCATCGATCACTCGATGGGGGGCTTTTTTGTATCTGGCGTCAGGTCAGACTTTGACGATCCAGCCCGCTGGCGCTTCGATGTCGCCCGTTTGCACGCCGGTCAGCTCTTTGTAGAGCTTCTGGGTGATCGGGCCGACTTCGGTTTCGCTGTGGAACACGTGCAGATGGTCGTTGTAGTTGATGCCGCCAATTGGCGTGATCACCGCCGCAGTACCGCAAGCACCGGCTTCCTTGAAGTCGGCGAGCTTGTCGATGAACACGTCACCTTCGACCACGTCCAGACCCAGGCGGGACCTGGCCAGTTCGATCAGCGACAGACGGGTGATGCCCGGCAGTACCGATGGCGAGTTCGGGGTCACGAACTTGTTGTCGTGGGTGATCCCGAAGAAGTTGGCCGAACCGACTTCTTCGATTTTCGTGTGGGTCAGTGGGTCCAGGTAGATGCAGTCGGCGAAATGCGCCTTCTTGGCCTGGGAGCCTGGCATCAGGCTGGCGGCGTAGTTGCCACCGACCTTGGCGGCACCGGTGCCTTGTGGTGCGGCGCGGTCGTAGCTGGAGATCAGGAAATTGTGCGGGGTCAGGCCGCCCTTGAAGTAGGCGCCAACCGGGATGCAGAAAATCGAGAAGATGAATTCCGGCGCGGTGCGCACGCCGATGTTGTCACCCACGCCGATCACGAACGGGCGCAGATAAAGCGCGCCGCCGGTGCCGTACGGCGGAATGAAACGCTCGTTGGCGCGGACCACTTGTTTGCAGGTTTCGATGAATTGCTCGGTTTCGACGAACGGCATCAGCAGGCGGGCGCAGCTGCGCTGCATGCGCAGGGCGTTCTGGTCCGGACGGAACAGGTTGATCGAGCCGTCCTTGCAGCGATAGGCCTTCATGCCTTCGAAGCATTGCTGGCCATAGTGAAGGGCAGTGGAGCCTTCGCTGATGTGCAGCACGTTATCTTCGGTCAGGGTGCCTTTGTCCCACTCGCCATTGCGCCAGTACGACAGATAGCGCTTGTCGGTCTTGATGTAGTCAAAACCCAGCTTGTCCCAATTAATGCTTTCGTTACCCATGACACCCTCTATCACTTAACAACCGCCGAAACGGTTCAAGGCTTCTGACGTTTTTCCGGATGGGCACAACAATACTTCATTCTTGGGCTAAATCGCAGCCCAGACTATCGGGTGATCGGCAGATAATTCGCATTGACCTTGAGAATTCGCGAGCAAGCCCGCTCCCACATTTGGAATGCATTCCCTGTGGGAGCGGGCTTGCTCGCGAAGAGGCCATTACAGCCACCATTAATCGCCCTGACTCACAGATGCAACGCATGCCCCAACGCACGCAACGCCGCTTCCTGCACCGCCTCACCCAGCGTCGGATGTGCATGGATGGTGCCGCCGATGTCCTCCAGCCGCGCGCCCATTTCCAGGCTCTGCGCAAACGCCGTGGACAACTCCGACACGCCGACGCCCACTGCCTGCCAGCCGACAATCACATGATTGTCGCGACGGGCGACCACGCGCACGAAGCCGCTTTTCGACTCCAGTGTCATGGCCCGGCCATTGGCGGCGAACGGGAAGCTCGACACGATACAGTCCAGGCCCGCAGCCTTGGCCTCGTCCGGGGTCTTGCCGACCACCACCAGTTCCGGGTCGGTGAAGCACACGGCGGCGATGGCGGTCGGGTTGAACTCGCGGGTTTTACCGCTGATCAGTTCGGCGACCATCTCGCCCTGGGCCATGGCCCGGTGCGCGAGCATCGGTTCGCCGCTCAGGTCGCCGATGGCGTACACGTTGCGCATGCTGGTCTGGCAGCGGTTGTCGATTTTGATCGACGAACCGTTCATGTCCAGGTTCAGCGCTTCGAGGTTCCAGCCCTGGGTGTTCGGCTTGCGACCGACGGCCACCAGCACTTGATCGGTTTCCAGGTTCAGGGTGGCGCCATTCGGATCCAGAACTTGCAAAGTGTTTTGTTGTGAATCAAAGCCTTGCACGCTGTGTTTCAAGTAAAGTTTCACACCGAGTTTCTTCAACTCGTCGTGCACAGGCTGGGTCAGTTCGGCGTCATAGGCCGGCAGGATGCGTTCCTGCGCTTCCACCACGCTGACCTCGGCGCCGAGCTTGCGATAGGCAATGCCCAGCTCCAGGCCGATGTAACCACCACCGACCACGATCAAGCGCTTCGGTACCGAAGTCGGTGCCAGGGCTTCGGTGGACGAGATGATCGGGCCGCCAATCGGTAGCATCGGCAGGTTCACACTCTTGGAACCAGTGGCCAGCACCAAGTGTTCGCACTGGATACGCGTATCGCCGACTTCCACGGTTTTGCCGTCGATGACCTTGGCCCAGCCTTGAACGACCTGAACCTTGTTCTTCTTCAGCAGTGCCGCGACGCCGGTGGTCAGGCGATCGACGATGCCGTCCTTCCATTCCACACTCTTGCCGATGTCCAGGGTTGGCGCCGAAACGCTGATGCCCAGTGCCGAATGCTGATTGTGGTGCTGCGTCTGGTGGAATTGCTCGGCGACGTGGATCAGTGCCTTGGACGGAATGCAGCCAATGTTCAGGCAGGTGCCGCCCAGCGATTGGCCTTCCACCAGAATGGTCGGGATGCCCAGCTGGCCAGCACGGATCGCCGTCACATAGCCGCCGGGGCCGCCGCCGATGATCAGCAGCGTAGTGTTCAAAGTTTGCATCGAAGCTCCACTAAAGATCAGTCCACAAACAGCGTTGCGGGTTGTTCGAGCAGGCCGCGAACGGCCTGGATGAATTGCGCCGCGTCCATACCGTCGACCACGCGGTGATCGAAGGAGCTGGAGAGGTTCATCATCTTGCGGATCACGATCTGGCCTTTGATCACCATTGGCCGTTCGACGATCTTGTTCACGCCGACGATCGCCACTTCCGGCAGGTTCAGCACCGGCGTGCTGACGATGCCGCCCAAGGCGCCGAGGCTGGTCAGGGTGATGCTTGACCCGGACAGTTCATCGCGGCTGGCCTTGCCGTTGCGTGCAGCGGTGGCCAAACGGGAAATTTCCGCCGCGCTGTCCCACAGGCTGCGGGCTTCGGCGTGACGTACCACCGGCACCATCAGGCCAATATCGGCTTGCGTGGCAATACCGACATGCACGGCGCCGAGGCGGGTGATGACCTGTGCTTCATCATCATAACGGGCGTTGATCTGCGGGAAGTCACGCAGGGCAACGACCAGGGCGCGGACCAGGAATGGCAACAACGTCAGCTTGCCGCGAGTCGCACCGTGTTTCTCGTTGAGGTGCGCGCGCAGTTCTTCCACAGCGGTGACGTCGATTTCCTCGACGTAGCTGAAGTGGGCGGCGCGCTGGGTGGCGTCCTGCATGCGCTGGGCAATCTTGCGGCGCATGCCGATCACCGGGATCTGCTGCTCGTCATTACGTTGGGCGTACGCGGCAGCGACAGGTGCCGAGGCGTTCGACTGACCCTGGGCCAGATAGGCGTCGAGATCTTCATGCAATACACGGCCGGCCGGGCCGCTGCCACGTACCAGACGCAATTGAATGCCGAGGTCCAGCGCATGCTTGCGCACGGCCGGGGAGGCCAGTGGGCGTTCATCGGCTTCGCGGGCCACCATCGGACCCTGACAAACGGCGGCCGGACGCGCAGCGGCGACGGGTTTGCTTTCAGCCACGGCTTCAACTTTGGGTGCGGCCACCGGGGCTTCTTTGACGGGAGCCGGTTGCGCCGATTCCTTAACGTTGCCCGCGCCTTCGACTTCGATGCTGATCAGCACGCTGCCGACCGCCATGACTTCACCCGGCTGACCGCCAAGAGCGATTACCTTGCCATGCACTGGCGACGGAATATCCACCATCGCTTTATCCGTCATGACATCGGCCAGCACCTGATCCTCGACGACCATGTCGCCGACCTTGACGTGCCATACCGACAATTCAACTTCTGCAATGCCTTCGCCAATGTCCGGCATTTTAATAACGTGCGTGCCCATTCAGACCTCCATGACCCGTTTCAACGCCGCGCCCACTCGGGACGGGCCTGGGAAATACGCCCACTCTTGCGCGTGCGGGTACGGGGTATCCCAACCGGTGACGCGTTCGATCGGCGCTTCCAGGTGGTGGAAGCAATGCTCTTGCACCAGCGACACCAGTTCGGCGCCGAAACCGCAGGTACGGGTCGCTTCGTGCACGATCACGCAGCGGCCGGTTTTCTTCACGGACTTGGTGATGGTTTCCAGGTCCAGCGGCCACAGGCTGCGCAGGTCGATGACTTCGGCGTCGATGCCGGTTTCTTCAGCGGCGACTTGCGACACATACACGGTGGTGCCGTAGGTCAGGATGGTCACGTCCTTGCCCGGACGGGCAATAGCGGCAACGTCCAGCGGTACGGTGTAGTAACCGTCCGGAACCTGTGCGGCGGGGTGTTTCGACCACGGCGTTACCGGGCGTTCGTGGTGGCCGTCGAAAGGGCCGTTGTACAAGCGTTTCGGCTCCAGGAAGATCACCGGGTCATCGTTTTCGATGGAGGCGATCAGCAGGCCTTTGGCGTCGTAGGGGTTGGACGGCATCACGGTGCGCAGGCCGCATACCTGAGTGAAGAGTGCCTCGATGCTCTGACTGTGGGTCTGGCCGCCGTAGATGCCGCCGCCGCAGGGCATGCGCAGGGTCATCGGCGCGGTGAATTCGCCCGCCGAGCGATAACGCAGGCGCGCGGCTTCGGAAATGATCTGATCGTAGGCCGGGTACACGTAGTCGGCGAACTGGATTTCCACCACCGGGCGCAGACCGTAGGCACCCATGCCCACGGCGGTGCCGACGATACCGCTTTCGGAGATCGGCGCGTCGAACACCCGGGAGGTGCCGTACTTGGCTTGCAGGCCTTCGGTGCAGCGGAACACGCCGCCGAAGTAGCCGACGTCCTGGCCGAACACCACGACGTTGTCGTCACGTTCAAGCATCACATCCATGGCCGAGCGCAGGGCCTGGATCATGGTCATGGTGGTCGTGGTCATGGCGGTTTCCAGCTCGATATTGTTGTTGTGATCGTTCATGTCAGATCCCCAACTCTTGACGCTGGCGCTTCAAGTGCTCCGGCATCTCTTTGTAGACGTCTTCGAACATGGTCGCGGCGCTCGGAATCTGGCCGCCGGCGAGGGTGCCGTACTGTTCGGCTTCTTTCTGTGCGGCGATCACTTGGGCTTCCAGTTCGGCGCTGACGGCGGCGTGTTCCTCTTCGGACCACTGGCCGATCTTGATCAGGTGCTGCTTGAGGCGCGCGATCGGATCGCCCAACGGGAAGTGGCTCCAGTCGTCGGCGGGACGGTATTTCGACGGATCATCGGAAGTCGAGTGCGGGCCGGCGCGGTAGGTGACCCATTCGATCATGGTCGGGCCGAGGCCGCGGCGCGCACGTTCGGCGGCCCAGGCAGAGGCGGCGTAGACCGCGTAGAAATCGTTGCCATCGACCCGCAGGGAGGCGATGCCGCAACCGACGCCACGACCGGCGAAGGTGGTCGCTTCACCACCGGCAATCGCCTGGAACGTGGAAATCGCCCACTGGTTGTTCACCACGTTGAGGATCACCGGCGCGCGGTACACGTGGGCGAACGTCAGGGCCGTGTGGAAGTCCGACTCGGCGGTGGCGCCGTCGCCGATCCAGGCCGAAGCGATTTTGGTGTCGCCCTTGATCGCCGAGGCCATGCCCCAGCCCACGCCCTGGATGAACTGGGTGGCGAGGTTGCCGGAAATGGTGAAGAAACCCGCGTCCTTGACCGAGTACATGATCGGCAATTGCCGGCCCTTGAGCGGATCGCGCTCGTTGGACAGCAACTGGCAGATCAGGTCGACCAACGGTACGTCGCGGGCCATCAGGATGCTTTGCTGGCGGTAGGTCGGGAAGCACATGTCGTCGATGTTCAAGGCCAGGGCCTGGGCGCTGCCGATGGCTTCTTCGCCAAGGCTCTGCATGTAGAACGACATTTTCTTCTGGCGCTGGGCGACCACCATGCGGTTGTCGTAGATCCGCGTCTTGAGCATGGCGCGCATGCCCTTACGCAGGATCTCCACCGGCACGTTTTCGGCCCATGGTCCAAGGGCATTGCCCTGGTCGTCGAGCACGCGGATCAGGCCACGGGCCAGGTCAGCGGTGTCGGCCGGTTCAACGTCGATGGGAGGTTTGCGCACCGTGCCGGCATCGGTCAGGTGCAGGTAGGAGAAGTCGGTTTTGCACCCTGGACGGCCCGAGGGTTCGGGGACGTGCAGGCGCAGCGGTTCGTACGCTTGGGTCATGGCTTCTACGCTCGATCTTGTGAATTTCTTGTAGTGAGCTGACAGATTTCATTCGGTAAATGAAATCTTGTCCTACAACAATCATAGGCCCGCCCCAGAAGAATATTTCTCTCTGTTTCGTTGCGCTAAAGATCATTTGCAGATAAAAAATCTGCATAAACATAAAAAACTGGTGGTTTTGTCTCATGCGCAAACTGGACCGTACTGACATCGGCATTCTCAACAGCCTTCAGGAGAATGCACGCATCACTAACGCCGACCTGGCGCGCTCGGTGAACCTGTCGCCGACGCCGTGTTTCAACCGGGTCAAGGCCATGGAAGAACTGGGGGTGATTCGCGAGCAAGTGACGCTGCTGGACGCCGACCTGCTGGGGCTGCACGTGAACGTGTTCATTCACGTCAGCCTGGAGAAGCAGGTGGAGGAGGCGTTGCAGCATTTCGAAGAGGCGATTTCCGATCGCCCCGAGGTGATGGAGTGCTACCTGATGGCGGGCGATCCGGACTACCTGATCCGGGTACTGGTGCCGACCATCCAGTCGCTGGAGCGTTTCATGATGGACTTTCTGACCAAGGTGCCGGGGGTGGCGAACATTCGTTCGAGCTTTGCGCTCAAGCAGGTGCGCTATAAAACGGCATTGCCGTTGCCGGCGAATGGCCTGACTTTGGGCAACTGACATAACGATCACCTTGTAGGAGCTAGCTTGCTCGCGATGGACTTGAGGGCAACGCGTTTGTTCAGAAAACTCGCGTTATCGTTAACGTCCATCGCGAGCAAGCTCGCTCCTACAGGGTCAGAATTTGTTCAGGGGGATTTTCAGGTAAGTCACGCCATTGTCCTCGGCCGGCGGCAAATTTCCCGCCCGTACGTTCACCTGGATCGCCGGCAGTAGCAGCGTCGGCATGCCCAACCCGGCATCGCGCTTGGTGCGCATCTCAACGAAGGCATTTTCGTCGATGCCGTCGCGGACGTGGATGTTGCCTTTGCGCTGTTCACCGACGGTGGTCATGCAGTGCGGTTCGCGGCCCTCGGGTGGGTAGTCGTGGCAGACGTACAGGCGCACGCTGGCGGGGAAGGCCAGCAGTTTGTGGATCGAGGCGAACATCTGGTTGGCATTGCCGCCGGGGAAGTCGCAGCGCGCGGTGCCGACGTCCGGCATGAACAGCGTATCGCCCACCAGAATCACATCGCCGTCGATCAGGTACGCCATGTCCGCCGGAGTATGGCCGGGCACGTGCAACGCGGTGGCCTTGAGGTTGCCGATGCGAAATGACTCGTCCGGGGCGAACAGATGGTCGAACTGCGAGCCATCGATGCAGAATTCCGGCTCAAGATTGAACAGGGCCTTGAACACGTCCTGGACTTTGCAGATCGACTGACCGATAGCGATCTTGCCGCCCAGCTCGCGCCGCAGATAAGGCGCGGCGGACAGATGATCGGCATGGGCATGGGTTTCCAGCAGCCATTGCACATGCAACTGGTGTTGGCGCACGAAGGCGATGATCCTGTCGGCCTGGGAGGTGGCCGTGCGGCCGGCGGCCGGATTGTAGTCAAGCACCGCGTCGACAATCGCGCATTGTCCGCCATCGTCTTCGTAGATCACGTAACTGTAGGTCGACGAGGCGTCGTCAAAAAAAGCTTCAATCAGGGCAGGCATGGTGGCCAATTCTTTCGGGATAAGCGTTGAGGGTAGATTCATTTTCCCTGCGCTGACCAGTCTTGCCTGCATTCAGTTAATGAAAAATCCTGCGCGGGCTCTATCCTGTCATTCATCGATACCGGGCGCTCCCGGAGTTCAGTTGCGGATCACGAGTGTTTTATGTTGCTGGCAAGTCTGTTTGGCGTGGTGATGGGGTTGGTGTTGGGGCTGACCGGCGCGGGTGGCGGGATTCTCGCGGTGCCGGCCCTGGTGTTGGGGTTGGGCTGGAGCATGACTCAGGCCGCGCCGGTGGCGTTGTTTGCGGTGGGCAGTGCGGCAGCGGTCGGCGCTATCGATGGTTTGCGTCATGGCCTGGTGCGTTACCGCGCGGCGTTGTTGATCGCAGCGCTCGGCGCGGTGTTTTCCCCGGTGGGTATCTACTTCGCCCATCAGTTGCCGGAAAAAATCCTGATGATCCTGTTCAGCCTGCTGATGTTCATGGTGGCCTGGCGCATGCTGCGCCGAGAACGCAAGGACGACGGGCCGAGTGATCACGGCCACGCGAACTGGGGCCAGAAAAACTGCATGCTCGATCAACAGACCGGACGCTTTTCCTGGACCGCCAAATGCACCGCGACCCTCGCGGCCCTCGGTGCGGTGACCGGCGTGGTGTCGGGGTTGCTGGGGGTGGGCGGCGGTTTCCTGATCGTTCCGGCCTTCAAGCAATTGACCGATGTGCAGATGCGCGGAATCGTCGCCACCTCGCTGATGGTGATCTGCCTGATTTCGGCCATCGGTGTGATCGGCGCGTTCAATGCCGGCGTGCGCATCGACAGTGTTGGCGCCACCTTTATTGGCGCCAGCATCGCCGGCATGATCATCGGCCGCAAGCTCTGCGCCCGGGTGCCGGCGCGGGCGTTGCAGGTCGGGTTCGCCAGTGTCTGTCTGCTCGTCGCCGTTTACATGCTGGTGCGTGCCTGAGCCTTGCAACGCTCGATGGGGATGAGGTTGTCAGCTGGAAATCATCGGCGGCAGGGTGCCCAGCAATGAAACCGCCGCCACTGCGCCAAGTCCCAGCAACCATTCGAACATCACACTGGCCCGCAACGTCGCCAGACGTTGCTCGCAATCATCGATGCGCAGCCGATTGAACAACGCCAGGCCCAGCATCGCCGCCACCAGCGCAGCCTTGATCAACAGGATCAAGGCGAAGCCGGTGAACAGTGGCGTTGGCCAGAATGCCCCGGTGAGTACCCGCACATTGATCAGGCCGGTGATCAGCAACCCCGCAACCAACCCGTAACCGACGCCACTGAAGCGCTGCAATATCACGCGGATCGAATGCCCCGCAGGTTCTCGCAGAATCATCACCAGCAGCATCAAGCCGCCGAGCCAGGCACCCACGCAGATCAAGTGAATGAGTTGATTGAGGATCAGCCAATGTCCTGCGGTGCCATCGAGCATCGCGCCGTGGCCGACCGGAGCCAGCGTGGCCACCAGCAGGCCGCTGAGGATCAGGCGCAGCGCAAGGCTGGCGCGCAGGGGTGTCAGCAGCAACGCCAGCAACACCATGTTGATCAGCAAATGCCAGCGCCAGACCTGACCGAAAAAAGTACTGTCCAGTACCAGGCGCAGGGTCGGCGGATCGAAGGCCGCCTCCCAGGCCCCGGCCATGCTCGCGGTAATCAGTAACAACCAGCACACCCCGCTGGCCAGCGCCACCACGGCCAGCCAACGGGAAGTCCTTGCCAGCCGCTGATCCAGTGCAGTTTCGCCACTCGAAAGCAAAGGCCGGAACACCCAGGCCCCGAACAGCATCAACACCACGATGAAATGCAGGAAGCGGCACAGCACCAACACGCTCGCCATGAATTACTGGCCAACCTTGAAGGCGTAGGCACCTTCGCTTTTGTGGGTGTCGACCGACACGGCGTGCCATTCGACTTTGTAGGTTCCGGCGGTCAACGGCGCGGCCGGGGTGACGATCAGGGTCTTTTTGTCGCTGCCTTCGGTAGTCAGCGCTTTTACCGCCACCGGTGCGCCATCCTTCGTCAGCGTGACTTTGGTGAAACTGGCCTCGACGCCTTCGGAGAACTCCAGGCGCAACTCAGTTGGCGCCGCGACGGTGCTGTCGGCGGCTGGTGTCTGGCTTTTCAGGTGGGCGTGGGCAAACACCGAAGACATGGCGAGCAGCGAGCCGAGCAGGGCCGCGACGGTCAGGGTTTTCTTCAGTAGCATCGTGAGTACCTCAGGCAGTTTCCAAGTGCGCAGAGTTTAGCTTTACGACAGCGGCTGTACGAAGTTTCGTTTTCCCCTGTCGCCGCAGTCCAGAGCGGATGCTAGTCTTGCTCAACGTTGTTGTCGGGGATCCGCATGGGCAATCACAAGATCGAGATTCGTCGCAGTAACGTCGAGAAAATTCTGCTGGGGGCGGAAAAAGTCTTCGCTGAAAAGGGCTTTGGCAGCACCGCCATGGCCGACATCGCCGCTGAAGTGCAACTGCCGCGTTCCAATCTGCATTACTACTTCAGCACCAAGACCGAGCTGTACAGCGCCGTGCTGTTCGACTTGCTGGAAGTCTGGAAGCAGGACGCGCTGTGTTTCGAGATGTTCGATGACCCGCGAGTGGTGCTCAGCAGCTACATCCGCGCCAAGATGAACCATTCCCGCAGCCGGCCTTATGGTTCGAAAGTCTGGGCCAACGAAATCATCCATGGCGCGCCGACCCTTGGCGCAGCGCTGGACGCGAGCCTGTACGACTGGGCCAAGATGAAGGAAGCGAAAATCCGCCAGTGGGTGGACGACAAACGCATCCTGCCGGTGGAGCCTTCGAGCCTGCTGTACATGATCTGGGCCTCGACCCAGCACTACGCCGACTTCGATCACCAGGTGAATATTCTCAACGACCATCAGCCGCTGTCGGACATGCAGTTCGAAAAGGCAGTACAGACGGTGACCAGTGTGATTTTGCGGGGGATCGGGCTGGAGCCTTGAAATTTGCGGTGTAGCTGCCGACGCCTTCGCGAGCAAGCCCGCTCCCACAGTGGAATGCATTTCAAATGTGGGAGCGGGCTTGCTCGCGAAGGCGCCAGATCAGGCGCCGCAGATTTCAAGGGCTGACGTGATACGGATTCCTCGGATCATGATTCCAGTCCAGGAACGGCTTGCCAGTCTCCACCGGCACCATCTCGATACAATCCTGCACCGGGCAGGTGATTTGGCACAGGTTGCAGCCCACGCACTCCTCATCGATCACTTGATACTTGTGAGTCCCGTCCGCTTGCTTGAGGCTGGCCACCGCCTGGTGTGATGTGTCCTCACACGCGATATGGCAACGACCACAACCGATGCACGCCTCCTGATCAATCTTCGCGATCACCTGGTAGTTGATGTCCAGGTACTTCCAGTCCGTGGTGTTGCCCACCGCGCGGCCGGAAAATTCCGAAACGCTGGCGTAGCCCTGACTGTCCATCCAGCGTGACAAACCGTCCTTCATGTCTTCGACAATCCGGAAACCATGCAGCATCGCCGCGGTGCACACCTGCACCGCGCCGCTGCCCAGGGCGATGAACTCCGCGGCGTCGCGCCAGTTGCCGATGCCGCCGATGCCGCTGATCGGCAGGCCCTGGGTCTGCGGATCACGGGCGATTTCGGCGACCATGTTCAAGGCAATCGGCTTGACTGCCGAGCCGCAATAACCGCCGTGGGTGCTTTGGCTGCCGACCATGGGGTTGGCGACCATGCGTTCGAGGTTGACGCTGGTGATCGAGTTGATGGTGTTGATCAACGACACCGCATCGGCACCGCCCCGGTGGGCCGCACGGGCGGCGACACGGATGTCGGTGATGTTCGGCGTGAGCTTGACGATCACCGGCAGCGAGCAATAGGTCTTGCACCAGCGGGTGACCTGTTCCACGTATTCCGGCACCTGGCCGACCGCCGCGCCCATGCCCCGTTCCGGCATGCCGTGGGGGCAACCGAAGTTCAGTTCGATGCCGTCGGCGCCGGTGGCTTCAACCAGCGGCAGGATGTGTTTCCACGACTCTTCGACGCAGGGCACCATCAACGACACAATCAGCGCACGGTCCGGCCAGTCCTTTTTGACCTGGGTGATTTCCCGCAGGTTGATCTCCAGCGAGCGGTCGGTAATCAGCTCAATGTTGTTAAAACCAAGCACCTCCCGGTTAGCCCCGAAGTGCGCCGAGTAGCGCGACGACACGTTCACCGCCGCCGGGTCTTCACCCAGGGTTTTCCAGACCACGCCGCCCCAGCCGGCCTCGAAGGCGCGGACCACGTTGTAGGCCTTGTCGGTCGGTGGCGCGGAGGCCAGCCAGAATGGATTGGGGGCTTTGATGCCGGCGAAGACAATCGACAGATCGGCCATTTACGCAGCCTCCACGTTGAACATCAGTTGAGCATTGATCGCCTCGGCGGCGCGTTTGCCATGTTGCACCGCTTGCACGGTAAGGTCTTGATCGAGGCTGGTGCAGTCGCCGCCGGCATACACGCCGGGGATGCTGGTGCGCAGCTGTTCATCGACTTCGATGCGCTCGCCCTGGCGCTTGAGCTCACGCGCCAGTGGGTCGGCGAGGGCGCTGCTGTCGAAGGCCTGGCCGATGGCTTTGAAGATCGCGTCGGCGACCAGTTCGAAGGTTTCGCCGGTGGTTTGCAGACGACCTTCGACCAGATGGGTGCGGGCGAATCGCATGCCGCGCACGCGGCCGTGATCATCGAGCAGCACTTCATCGGGTTGAGCCCAGGTCATCAGCCGCACCTGATTGGCCTTGGCGATCTCCTGTTCGTGATGGGTGGCGCCCATGTCTTCGGCTCCGCGCCGGTACACCAGATTCACATCGTGGGCACCGAGGCGGGCCATTTGCACGGCCATGTCGATGGCAGTGTTGCCCGCGCCAAGGACGATGCAATGATCGGCCAGTGGCAATTGCGACAGGTCATCGGCCTGGCGCAGTTCGCGGATGTAGTCGGTGGCGGCAAGCAGGCCGGGTGCGTCTTCGTGGGCCAGGCCCAGTTGCTTGCTGGCGTTGAGTCCGAGGCCGAGGAACACCGCATCGAACTGTTGATGCAGCTCGCTGAGGGTCAGGTTTTGCCCGAGTTTCTGCCCGTGGCGGATTTCGATCCCGCCAATCTCCAGCAGGAACTCAAGCTCCTTTTGCGCATAGTCATCCACCAGTTTGTATTTGGCGATCCCGTACTCGTTGAGGCCGCCGGCCTTTTCCCTCGCCTCGAAGATCACCACGTCATGCCCGTGCATGGCACTGCGGTGAGCGCAGGACAAGCCGGCCGGGCCCGCGCCGACCACGGCGATGCGTTTGCCGGTGGCGGCAGCGCGCTGGAACGGGTGAGTGCTGAAATGGGCGTTGTCCACGGCATAGCGTTGCAGCAGGCCGATCATGACCGGCGCACATTCGTGAGCGTTGTTGCGCACGCAGGCTTGCTGGCAAAGAATTTCCGTCGGGCAAACCCTGGCGCAACTGCCGCCGAGGATGTTGGCCGAAAGGATTTTCTGCGCTGCGCCTTGCACGTTGTCTTGCTGGATGTTGCGGATGAACGAAGGAATGTCGATCTCGCTCGGACAGGCATTCACGCAGGGCGCGTCGTAGCAATACAGACAGCGCGAGGCTTCGAGGTGGGCCTGGCGCTCGTTGAGCGGTGGCGCCAGATCGGTGAAATGGCCGGCGAGGGTGGCCGCATTCTCATGGGGATGCGGGAGGTGGTCCAGGGTCTTGATCACGGTTTTGGCCTCACGGTTATTTGAGGTGTTGCCTCTGTCGGGCATTGTTTTTTTGTTGGCTGTGATGACGCCATCGCTGGCAAGCCAGCTCCTACAAGGGGGAATGCATTTCAATCTGTAGGAGCTGGCTTGCCAGCGATAGGCCAGAGGCCGCGCTCAGCGTTTCACCGCAACCGGCTGATTCAACTCGGCCCGCTTGCTCAGCAAATCAAACACCGCCGGGTACGCCGGCCGTTCGATGTAGCGCCCGGCCCCACGCTCGGCCCGCAGCTCGCCGTCGGCCCAGACCACGCGGCCCTGGCTGATGGTGTGGCTGGGCACACCGCGTACGGTCTTGCCTTCGAAGATGTTGAAGTCCACCTGCTGATGGTGGGTCTTGGCGGAAATGGTCCGCGTGCCTTGCGGGTCCCACAGCACCAGATCGGCATCGGCCCCGACGCGGATCGCGCCTTTGCGGGGGTAAAGGTTGAAGATCTTCGCCGTGTTGGTGGACGTAAGGGCGACGAATTGCTGCATCGAAAAACGTCCGGTGTTCACGCCTTCATCCCACAACACCGCCATGCGGTCTTCGATGCCGGCAGTGCCATTGGGGATCTTGCTGAAGTCGTCACGGCCAGCGGCTTTTTGCTCGGCGCAGAAGCAGCAATGGTCGGTGGCGGTGGTGTGCAAGTTGCCCGATTGCAGGCCATGCCAGAGCGCCTCCTGATGGCCGCGAGGGCGGAACGGCGGGCTCATCACATAACCGGCTGCCGTTTGCCAGTCCGGATGGCGGTAGACGCTGTCGTCCAGCAGTAGGTGCCCGGCCAGCACTTCGCCGTAAACCGGCTGGCCCTTGCCACGGGCATAGGTGATTTCGTCCAGGGCTTCCTTGGTCGAGACGTGGACCAGATACAGCGGTGTACCGAGGGTTTCGGCGATGCGGATTGCCCGGCTCGCCGCTTCGCCTTCAACCTGTGAAGGCCGCGACAACGGATGCGCTTCCGGCCCGGTGATGCCCTGGGCCATCAGCTTGCGTTGCAGGTGATAGACCAGTTCACCGTTTTCCGCGTGAACGGTCGGCACCGCGCCCAGTTCCAGGCAGCGTTCGAAGCTCGCCACCAGGGTGTCATCGGCGGCCATGATCGCGTTCTTGTAGGCCATGAAATGCTTGAAGCTGTTGACGCCATGCTGGCTGACCAGTTCGGCCATTTCCTCGCGGACCTGTTCGCTCCACCAGGTGATGGCGACGTGGAAACCGTAGTCCGACGCCGACTTCTCGGCCCAGCCGCGCCACTGATGGAAGGCTTCGAGCAAGGATTGCTGCGGATTGGGAATCACGAAGTCGATGATCGACGTGGTGCCACCGGCCAGTCCCGCTGCCGTGCCACTGTAGAAGTCTTCGCTGGCCACCGTGCCCATGAAGGGCAGTTGCATGTGCGTGTGCGGATCGATGCCGCCGGGCATCAGGTATTGGCCGCTACCGTCGAGTACTTCGGTACTTGCGGGAACGTCGAGGTCGCCGCCGATGGCCTTGATCACGCCGTCTGCGCAATACACATCGGCGGGATAACTTTCATCATGGGTAATAACAGTGGCGCCACGGATCAACAGAGACATTCCGAGTTCCTCGCAGGCAATGACCGGTTTATGCCGGTTCTAGATGTTTTGTATGAAAACAGCCCGGACAGGATTATTCCTGTCAACGCTGTCAGGATTAAACGCTAGCTGCAGTTATCCGAATCGGCAAGAATATTTTTTATAAGCTTATTCTGTTATTAACTTATTGATAATTAACGATTAAATATAATAATCACCAAAATGGTGAGGCCGCTCACCATTTTGACGCACTTGACAGGATCTAAAAATGGTCAAGATTTCCTATGTGAAATCAGCTGTTTGAGTATGGTCTATGGTTGATGCGCAGCCATTGAAAAAAGACCAGCGCACCAGATTGAGTCCTGACTGTTCGGACAACTTGCCTGGCATTCGGCCTGAGTGGCATGACAAATAGTCGAGTCAGCGAATAAAACTGATAAACATCAGTTGGTTGCAATGTGTTTATGGAACTGCCCGATGCGTAATCGGGGTACCCGGCACGTTTATTGATGCCGTCAGCCCCCGATGAGCAAAAAAATAATTCAAAGAACAGTGGAGCGGCCATGCAACAGATCAGATCGCAAGTGACCGAGCGCGACGGCTTGTTTGAGTTGGAAGCCGGCAGCGATGTCCTCGACAGTCCCCGTTACAACCACGACATTGCACCGACCAAGGTGCACGAACGCAACTGGAACAAATGGCATATCACCGCGTTATGGGTGGGCATGGCGATCTGCGTGCCGACCTACACCCTCGGTGGCGTGCTGACTGCGTACTTTGGCCTGACGGTTGGCGAAGCGCTGCTGGCGATTCTGTTTGCCAACATCATCGTGCTGATTCCCCTGACACTTAACGCCTTTCCCGGCACCAAGTACGGCATTCCCTTTCCGGTACTGCTGCGCTCGTCCTTCGGGGTGCTCGGTTCCAACATCCCGTGCCTGATCCGCGCCCTGGTGGCGTGTGGCTGGTTCGGCATTCAGACCATGTTCGGCGGACTGGCGATTCACCTGTTCCTCGGTTCGGTGTTCGAGGGCTGGAAATCCCTGGGTGGCACCGGCGAGGTCATCGGCTTCATGGTGTTCTGGGTGCTGAACCTGTGGGTGGTGATTCGCGGCGCCGAGTCGATCAAATGGCTGGAAACCCTGTCGGCCCCGCTGCTGGTGGCGGTGGGCGCCGGTTTGCTGGTGTGGGCGATGCCCAACGTATCGATGACTGAATTGCTGGCGATCCCCGCCAAACGTCCCGAAGGTGCCAGCGTAGCCAGTTACTTCGCCGCCGGGCTGACGGCGATGGTCGGCTTCTGGGCGACGTTGTCCCTGAACATCCCCGATTTCAGCCGCTACGCAAAAAGCCAGAAGGACCAGATTGTCGGGCAGATCATCGGATTGCCGCTGACCATGTTCCTGTTCGCGTCCCTCGGCGTGGTGATGACCGCCGCGTCGGTGAAACTGGTGGGTGTGACGGTTTCGGACCCGGTGACCCTGATCGGCCATATCCAGAGCCCGTTCTGGGTGGCCATTGCCATGGCGCTGATCATCATCGCCACGTTGTCGACCAACACGGCGGCCAACATCGTGTCGCCCACCAACGACTTCCAGAACATCGCGCCCAAGGCGATCAACCGCACCAAAGCAGTGATCCTTACCGGGTTGGTGGGGTTGGCATTGATGGCCCATGAACTGCTGAAAAAACTTGGCCTGATCGTCTCCGATGTGAGCCTGGAAACGGTGTATTCGAACTGGTTACTCGGCTATTCCAGCCTGCTGGGCCCGATTGCCGGGATCATGGTGGTGGACTATTTCCTGATCAAAAAACAGCAACTGGACCTCGCCGGCCTGTACCGCGATGACGTCTATCCGGCGTGGAACTGGAGCGGTTTCATAGCGTTCGGCGTGCCGGTAGCGTTAACCCTGCTGTCCCTGGGCAGCGATGCCTTCAGCTGGTTCTACAGCTACGGCTGGTTCACCGGCTCGGCCCTCGGGGGGCTGATTTATTACGGGTTGAGTGCGATGCGGCCGAGCCCATCAGTCGCGAAATCTGCGGTGTGAGAGATGGCCTCTTCGCTGGCAAGCCAGCTCCTACAAGGCTCCCGGGTGTTCACAAATCCTGTAGGAGCTGGCTTGCCAGCGAAGACGGCCTCACAAACACCAAAGAAACACCTGAAGAAACACCTAAGAACAGCCAGAGGAGATCATCATGAACGCGGCCGTAGACGTTCTGCAGTCCAGCCATCAGCACATCAACCGCGACCGCCTGTGGCAATCGCTCATGGAGCTGGCCAAACTCGGCGCCACGGTCAAGGGCGGCGTGTGTCGCCTGGCCTTGACTGATCTCGATCGCCAGGCCCGGGACATCTTCGTCAAATGGTGCCAGGAGGCCGGCTGCACCGTCAGCATCGACGCCGTTGGCAACATCTTCGCCCGCCGTTCCGGACGCAATCCCGACCTGCCACCGGTGATGACCGGCAGCCACATCGACACCCAACCCACTGGCGGCAAGTTCGATGGCTGCTTCGGTGTGTTGGCGGGCGTCGAAGTGCTACGCACCCTCAATGACCTGAACATCGAAACCGAAGCACCGCTGGAAGTGGTGGTCTGGACCAACGAAGAAGGCTCGCGCTTCGCCCCGTGCATGATGGGCTCCGGCGTGTTCGCCGAAAAATTCACCCTCGAAGAAACCCTGGCCAAGGTCGATGCCGATGGCGTGACTGTGGGTGAAGCACTGAATGCCATTGGCTACGCCGGCCCGCGCAAAGTCAGCGGCCACAAAGTCGGTGCCTACTTCGAAGCCCACATCGAGCAAGGCCCGATCCTGGAGGACGAACGCAAAACCATTGGCGTAGTGATGGGCGCCCTCGGGCAGAAATGGTTTGACCTCAAACTGCGCGGCGTCGAAGCCCACGCCGGCCCGACCCCGATGCACCTGCGCAAGGACGCCCTGGTCGGCGCTGCGGTGATCGTCGGTGCACTCAACCGCGCCGCCCTCAGCCATCAACCCCATGCCTGCGGCACCGTCGGTTGTCTGCAAGCCTATCCCGGCTCGCGCAACGTCATCCCCGGCGAAGTGCGCATGACCCTGGACTTCCGGCATCTGGAACCGGCGCGCCTGGACTCGATGATCGCCGAAGTGCGCGAAGTCATCGAAACCACTTGTGACGAACACGGCCTGACCTTCGAACTCACCCCAACGGCCGACTTCCCGCCGCTGTACTTCGACAAGGGCTGCGTCGAAGCCGTGCGCGGCGCTGCCCAAGGCCTGGGTCTGTCGCACATGGACATCGTCAGCGGAGCAGGGCACGACGCAATCTTCCTTGCCGAACTCGGCCCGGCAGGGATGATCTTCGTGCCGTGCGAAGGCGGCATCAGCCACAACGAAATCGAAAACGCCGCGCCGGATGACCTGGCGGCCGGGTGTGCGGTGCTGTTGCGGGCGATGCTGGCGGCTTCGGCGGCGGTTGCCAAGGGTGAGTTGGCTGCTTGAACTGTGTGACGTGCGCTGAATGTTTCAGTGCACGTCACAAAGCGCAAACGTCAATCGTCATCCTGTTGAACCCCTCAATCAGTGGAGCAACACAATGTCGTCCAACACCCAAGCGGTCAACCTGCTGCAATCGATTCCACAGGTTTTCGAAAGCCTGACCCAGGTCCATATCGCACTCAACAATCATGACCTCAACCCCAGCCTCAAGCACTTGATCCACCTGCGCGCCTCACAAATCAACCAATGCGGTTTCTGCGTGAAGATGCACACCCGCGAAGCCCGTGAGGCCAACGAAACCAACGAGCGTCTGGATCGCCTGATCGTCTGGCGTCACGTCAGTGATTTCAGCCCTGCGGAGCGCGCTGCGCTGGCGTGGACCGAAGCCTTGACGGCGCTCGATGAAAAAACCGATTACGCCAGCCTGCGCGGTGAGCTGAGGGCACATTTCAACGACGAACAGATCGGCGCCTTGACGGCCGAGATCGGCATGATCAACCTGTGGAACCGCTTACAGGTGTCGAGGCACTGATTGATGAATTCCGCTGAAAACGCCGCCACTGTGTTCGAGCAGCGCCGGCCCTTTTTGCTCGGTCTGGCCTATCGCATTCTCGGCTCGCGCGCCGAAGCCGAGGATGCGCTGCAAGAGTTGTTCATCAAGTGGCTGGAGGCGGACCGCGCCTCCATCTCCACGCCGGCCGCCTGGCTGACCACGGCCTGCACCCGGCACTGCATCGATGTGCTGCGCTCGGCGCACAAATCCCGTGTCGACTACATTGGCACCTGGTTGCCGGAGCCGATTCACACGACCCACCAGGACTCACCCGAACACATGCATGAACTGGCTTCGTCGCTGTCCACCGCGTTCGTGTTGTTGTTGCAACGGCTGACACCCAAGGAGCGTGCCGCGTACCTGCTGTACGAAATTTTCGACATGGATTACGGGCAAGTCGCCGACGCAGTCGGAGTGCAGGAAGCCGCTTGCCGAAAACTGGTGTCGCGGGCCAAGTCCAGTCTTGGCGGTGCCCAAACCCGCTATCAACCGGAACCCGCGCGCCAAAGCCAGTTGCTGAGTGCCTTCCACAACGCCATCGCCAATGGTTCCACGGCGAACTTGAGCGCGATGCTGAGCGAAGACGTCGAACTCTGCGCCGACAGCGGCGGCAAGGCTTCGGCGATCCGTGAAACGCTGTTTGGCATCGAAAGCGTGCTGGATTTCATTGGTCAGTCGTTGCACACCTATTGGCAAACGTGTGAATGGCTACCCATTGAAATCAATGGTGCTCAAGGTGTGGTGATCAAGGCCGACGGTGTTATCACCGCGTCGATGACGTTTGCTTTCGACGAAACGGGGCGGGTGAACCGGGTTTTCATCATGCGTAATCCGGACAAGTTGGCGGGGCTGGGTGCGTCCTTTAACGTGCAATAGTCAAAGGACCACCGTCCCTTCAAGCTTTTCATTGCCCCGTTCGTAAACCGCTGAAGGAGCAGCCCCATGAGGCCAGCTCGCATTGATCGAAGAATAGCGTTACGAACTGCAAAGCAATTTCCTGCAACACCCTGATCCGGTGATGTAAGAACTGCCAGCTTTTACCGGCGTTGGCCACCGGCTGGGCCATCAGTGATTCGCAAATATTTATTTTTGTGACAGGTGTGTGGATTTTGCACACCGGTTCTGTTGTCACAAAAATGTGTCGATCACTTATCGCGGGTCAACCTATGAAAAATCTTGGGAAACGCGTTACCTCACCATTGTCGCTGGCATTCTGCGTGGCGATTCTCGGCGGCTGCGCCAGTCCGCCACCCCCTCCAACAGTCACGCGACCCCCTCCTGAACGTACCTGCCAGGCCATGGATAAAACCGATGTCCTGGGCGATGTACGGGGTGAAAACGGGCAGGTGACCCGATTAACCACCACGACTCGCTGCGTCACGCAATAAATCCGGGCGCTGCGATGCGCAACAACCCCGACTTGCCCGGGGTATCACTCTGTGGGAGCGAGCTTGCTCCCACAGGGATTGTGGTACTCAGGCCATCAGGACAGGAAACCGCCATCCACATTCAGCGAAACACCTGTGGTGTAGCTCGACGCATCGCTGGCCAGGTACAACACCGCCCCCGCCATCTCACTCGGATCCGCCACCCGCTTCAACGGAATTTGCTGCAAAGCGGTGTTCAGAATGGCTTCGTTTTTTACCAGTGCCGAGGCGAATTTGGTGTCGGTGAGGCCCGGCAGCAAGGCATTGCAACGAATCCCGAACTGCGCGCATTCCTTGGCAAACACCTTGGTCATGTTGATCACGGCTGCCTTGGTCACCGAGTAGATGCCCTGGAACACGCCCGGCGAAACGCCGTTGATCGAGGCAACGTTGATGATGCTGCCGCCGCCGTTTTCGCGCATCAGTTTGCCGGCTTCGACCGACATGAAGAAGTAGCCGCGGATGTTGACGTCGACGGTTTTCTGGAAGGCGCTGAGGTCGGTGTCCAGGACGTTGCAGAACTGTGGGTTGGTTGCGGCGTTGTTGACCAGGATGTCCAGGCGGCCGAATTGTTCCTTGATGCCGGCGAAGACCTGGCTGATCTGTTCCATTTCGCCGATGTGGCAGGCAATGGCGGTGGCCTTGCCGCCGGCGGCGATGATGGCGTCGGCGACGTGTTGGCAGCCGTCGAGTTTGCGGCTCGAGACGATGACATGGGCGCCTTGCTGGGCCAGCAGTTTGGCGATGGCTTCACCGATGCCACGGCTGGCGCCGGAGACGAAAGCGATCTTGCCGTCGAGGTCGAACAACTGAGTCTTGGACATGGGATTCCCTTATAAAAAGTCTTGTTATCGAGTCAAATGCCGGGGGTGTCGCTGATGCTGTTTGGTAGGGACGGCTTGCTGCGTTTGGTCAGTGAACGGGCGTTATCGTTCACGACCTTCGCGAGCAAGCTCGCTCCTACAGGGGATTGTGTGTAATCGAGCAGAATCAGGGTCACAGGGTGGATTTCTGGATGACCTGCAGGCTCATCTGTTCCAGCAGTTTGTTCATGTGAATGAACTGCGCGAAACGTTTGTCCTGGGTCTGGCCGTGGTAGAAGCGGTAGTAGATCTGCTGCACGATGCCGGCCAGGCGGAACAGGCCGTAGGTGTAGTAGAAGTCGAAATTGTCGATGCGGATGCCCGAGCGTTCGGCGTAGTAATCGACGAACTCGCGACGGGTCAGCATGCCCGGCGCATGGCTTGGCTGGCGGCGCATCATCTGTACCGGTGCCGGATCATTGGCTTCAATCCAGTAGGCGAGGGTGTTGCCCAGGTCCATCAGCGGGTCGCCGAGGGTGGTCAGCTCCCAGTCGAGCACGCCGATGATCTGCATCGGGTTGTTCGGGTCGAGGATCACGTTGTCGAAGCGGTAGTCGTTGTGCACGATGCTGGAGGTCGGATGGTCGGCCGGCATCTTGTCGTTGAGCCAGGCTTTGACCGTTGCCCATTGTGGTGCATCGGGGGTCAGGGCTTTTTCGTAGCGATCACTCCAGCCTTTGATTTGCCGCGCCACGTAACCTTCGGGTTTGCCGAGGTCACCGAGGCCGTAGGCGTTGTAGTCGACCTGGTGCAGTTCGACGAACTTGTCGATGAAACTCTTGCACAGGGCTTCGGTTTTCGTCGCATCCAGGCCCAGCTCCGGTGGCAGGTCCGAGCGCAGGATGATGCCGTTGACCCGTTCCATGACATAGAACTCGGCACCGATCACCGAGTCGTCGGTGCAGTGCACGTAGGCTTTCGGGCAGTACGGAAAACCGTCGCGCAATTGATTGAGGATGCGGAATTCACGACCCATGTCGTGGGCCGACTTGGCCTTGTGGCCGAAGGGCGGGCGACGCAGGACGAATTCCTGTTCGGGGTATTCCAGCAAGTAGGTGAGGTTTGAAGCGCCGCCCGGAAACTGGCTGATCTGCGGCAAACCGCTGAGCCCCGGAATATGGGCCTTGAGGTACGGATCGATCAGGCTGGCATCGAGTTCTTCGCCGGTGCGGATACGGGTGGACTGGTCAGTAAGCGCCATGCTTATCCCTTCTGCTTATTCTGGAGGCCTGAAACTATTGGCTAATCTAATGCGCACACGGCGCACCCACAACCGCGAACGGCTCTTATAGGTGAGCGTGTTGCCGGCCAATCATTGTTTTTGATACAGCTGTTTGAATCGTCGTCAATGGGTGACCCGGCTCATGGCGGGCGGCAAGTCGATCGGCGTGAGCACCGGTTGGCCGGAGAAAAACGCCACGAGGTTCTTGCCCACCAGTTCGACGGTGCCTTGGGTGGCTTCCGGGGACAGCCCGGCGACATGGGGCGTGAGGATCACATTGCTCAGGGTCTTGAGCACATCCGGTACTTTCGGTTCGGCGTCGAACACATCCAGCGCGGCGCCGGCGATCCGGCGTTGCTCCAGGGCGGTGATCAGGTCGGTGGTGACAATCACGCTGGCCCGGGCAATGTTGACGATAAACCCCTTGGGGCCCAGCGCGTCGAGCACGTGGCGATTGATCAGGTGCCTGGTGCCCAGGCCGCCGGGCGTGGCGACGATCAGGAAGTCCGAGGCGCGCGCCAGTTCGGTCGGCGTCGAGCAGAACGTGTAGGGCACATCGCTGCGATGCTGGCGATTGTGGTAGCACACGCTCATGTCGAAGCCGTTGGCGGCGCGTTTGGCGATGGCCATGCCGACCGCGCCGAGACCGAGGATGCCCAGGCGTTTGCCGGCGAGGGAAGGGCGCATGATTTTCGGCCATTCGCCGCGCCGTACGGCGGCATCACAGCGGGGCACGTCGCGCACCAGCGACAGCAGCAGCGCCATGGCATGGTCGGCGACGGACGAGGCGTTGACCCCGGCGCCATTGGTGACGGTGATGCCCCGGTCGGCGGCGGCCTGCAGGTCGACGTGTTCATAGCCGGCGCCGATCACGCAGATGATCTTGAGGTTGGGCAGCGCGGCGATTTCATCGGCATACAGCCCCAATGGGCCACGGGTGAGGACGGCGTCGATCTGCCCGGCGTGCCGGGCGATGGCTTCGGCACGCTCGGCGGGTGTCGGGGCGAGAATCAGGTGAAAGCCCTGATGTTCCAGGATGGGCAGGTAATCATTGATGGTTTCAACCAGTACTAGAACAGTTACAGGCATGCTTGGCTTCCTGTGGGCATCGAAAAATCGGCTCGAACGTCACTTGAGATTGCTGATTTGAGGATAGCTTGGCAACCGCCTCCGATCGCGGCCTGCGCCATTTCATGCGGAGCTGCGTGTAGGCGCTGGCTTGCCAGCGATGGTCGTTAACGATAACGCGTGTGAACCGGATAAACGCGGCGCACTTGAGTCCATCGCCAG
>NZ_JBWKXF010000070.1:0-27320 GCF_059422645.1 Pseudomonas sp. GW821-FHT01C01
GCAAGCCCGCTCCCACAGGGTTCCGTGGTGTTTCAGATGCCCTGGCTACGCAGCCAGGCCATCAACTGCGGTAACGGGAAGGCCCCGCTTTGCCGGGCGACTTCCCGGCCGTTTTTGAACAGGATCAGGCTCGGGATCGAGCGAATCCCCAACTGCGCCGACAACTGCTGGTTCGCCTCGCTATCGAGCTGCATAACCTTCTGGAAATCGCCTGATTCTGGCTGACAACACAAAACCCATGTGGGAGCGGGCTTGCTCGCGAAGAGGCCGTCTCACTCAACATCTATGTTGACTGAAACGACGCCTTCGCGAGCAAGCCCGCTCCCACAGGGTTCCGTGGTGTTTCAGATGCCCTGGCTACGCAGCCAGGCCATCAACTGCGGTAACGGAAAGGCCCCACTCTGCCGGGCGACTTCCCGGCCGTTTTTGAACAGGATCAGGCTCGGAATCGAGCGAATCCCCAACTGCGCCGACAACTGCTGGTTCGCCTCGCTATCGAGCTTGGCCAACCTACACTTCCCCGCCAGTTGCCCGGCAGCCTGCTCGAACACCGGTGCAAACGACTTGCACGGCCCGCACCAGTCCGCCCACACGTCTACCAGTAGCGGCAGATCGCCCTTGATCTGGCTGGCGTAGTCGCCTTGTTTCAATTCAAACGGTTTGTTCAGCAGGACTTCGGCCTTGCAGCGCCCACATTTTGGATGGTCGTTGAGACGCTCGGCGGGAATGCGGTTAAGGCCGTTGCAGTGAGGGCAGGGGATGAGGAGCGGGTCGGTCATTGTCAGACTCCGAAGGGTTGGGCAATCAATGTTGGTGATTTGGAGCCGGGAGCGGGGTTTGTCAAGTCAAGGTCGCTTGAGGTTGATCCAGTGACTGTCGCAAATGCTCACATTTTCCAGGCATTCAGTTTTGAAGTGGTGGCTACGCTGGAAGCAACTCGGTACCCCATTCGGCTTGCGAGGTGTTCGCTTTGATTGCTGCTGCGTGCTACTTTTGTTGCACTTATTCAAAAAACCATGGCTCTCAATTACCGGATAGGAGTGATCCCGTGTCCGTGACTTCCAAAATCCGCCGTCAGGGCGGTGCCGCGGTTATGACGATACCGCCGACTCTGCTCAAGCTGCTGCACTTGGAGGTCGGGGCGCAACTGGAGCTGAACGTTGTCGATGGTGAGTTGATTGCGCGGCCGGTTTCACCTCCTGCCCGCAAACGATACAGCCTTGCAGAACTCCTTGAGGGTTCTGATGAAATAGCTGAGCTGAACGAACAGACAGCGTCTGCTCGTGAAGGTGGGCCAGTCGGCCGGGAGTTGGGTTGATGGTTCGTCGGCAAGCCCCGCAACGGGGAGACGTTTACTGGATCGATCCGAATCCGGTTGCGGGTCGTGAAATGATGAATCGGCATCGTTTTGTAGTGATCACGCCAAGAGAAATCAACTCACTCGGTGTCAGCATGACGGTGCCTGTGACCAGTGGCGGGAGTTTTAGCCGAGGTTCCGGTCTGGCAGTTTTCGTATCCGGTCACGAAACGAACGGCGTCGCCGTGTGCAATCAGGTGCGCAGTTTTGACATTGAACAGCGAGTACGTGATGGCTCCGCCAAGTTTATCGAGCGCCTGGATGACGTGACGATGGCTGACATCGTTGCTCGAGTTGTCAGCGCCATCGATCCTTTGGATTAGTTACCTCACGAAGAACAACTGATCTCCAGATGCTTGCCCCATTCCGGCGGCCTCTCTGCGTAGCTTTCCATCCCCGGTTGTTCCTCGAACGGGTGGCTCAGCACCGCGTGCAGTCGGCGGACTTCCGAGTAGTCGCCGCTCTCTGCCGCATCGATGGCCTTTTGCGCCAGGTAGTTGCGCAGGACGTACAGCGGGTTGACGGCGTGCATCCGCTGGCGGCGCTGCTCTTGGTCAAGCGTGCCTTCACGGGCCACCCGCGCGATGTAGAGCTCACCCCAGGCATCAAAGCCCTTGAGGTCGACGAAGTCATCACGCAAGCGGGCGATGGCCTGCTCCGGTGTTGCATCACCCAAACGGCGGAAAAACAGGCTGTAGTCGACGCCGCTGTTTTGCATGAGTTGCAGCAGGTTCTCCAGCAATTTCTGGTCGTCATCCTCCGCGGTGGTCAGGCCGAGGCGGCGGCGCATCAGGTCCAGGTAATGGGCCTGGAACAGCGGCAGGTACAGGCCGAGGGTTTCGCGCAGGGCTTCGACGCTGATGAACGGCGTCAGGGCCTGGGCGAGCGCACTGAGGTTCCACTGGCCAATCGGTACCTGGTTGCTGAAGGAATAACGGCCCTGGTCGTCGGAGTGATTGCAGATGAAGTTGGCGTCGAAGTCGTCGAGGAAGGCGAACGGGCCGAAGTCGAAAGTAATCCCGAGGATCGACATGTTGTCGGTATTCATCACTCCGTGGCAGAAGCCATAGGCCTGCCATTTGGCGATCAGTTCGGCGTTGCGCTCGACCACTTCACGGAACATCGCCAGATACGGTTCCGGTTGTTCCAGGCACTCCGGGAAGTGCATGGCCAGCACGTGATCACCGAGCTCTTTCTGCTGCTCGGGGCGCTTGGTGTAGTAGAAGTATTCGAAGTGCCCGAAGCGCACATGGCTTGGCGACAGACGCAAGAGCATGGCCGCGCGCTCCTGCTTTTCGCGCCACACCGGGGTGTCGGAGCCGATCACGCACAGGGCGCGGGTGGTCGGGATGTTCAGGGCATGCAGGGCTTCGGAGGCGAGGAATTCGCGGATCGACGAACGCAGTACCGCGCGGCCATCGCCCATGCGTGAAAACGGCGTCTGGCCGGCGCCCTTGAGGTGCAGGTCCCAATGTTCGCCGGCCTCGTTGTACACCTCGCCCAGCAACAGGCCGCGACCGTCGCCCAGTTGCGGGTTGTAGAAACCGAACTGATGCCCGGAATAGACCATCGCTCTTGGGATCGCGTCGGCCCAGAGCTTGTGGCCGCTGAACAGTTCGGCGAACTCCGGGGTTTCGGCCTCGACCGGGTCGAGGTCCAGCAGCGCCATGGCGGCGGGACTGGCCACGACCAGGCGTGGATTGTCGATGGGCTCGGGCAGCACATGGGCGGAAAACGCATCGCCCAGGCGCTCGAAGCGGTTATCGAAAGTGAGTTCGTCGAGGGCTTTCAAGGGCCGGCTCCAGCAGAATGTCCGAGCATTCTGCTGGGGAAAGGCCGGTTAGTCGAGTTTGGCGGCGGGCGGCTCTTGCGGCGGTTTGCCGTCGACCAGTGGCACGATGGTTTTCGCTTCCGGTTCGATCGGCACCATCTTGTATTCCTGGCCGTGCAGGTTCTTGAGGTAAACCTCCATCTGCCGGAACGAGATATTGATGTGCTGCTTCTTGAACTCGCGGTTGATGAAGCGGTTGACCTCATCGAGCACCGGGTTGCGGTCGCCGAGGTCGCGCACGTGCATGCGCAACTCGTGGTCGAGTGTGCTTTCGCCAAAGTTCAGGAAGTACACGTGCGGTTCCGGGTCCTTCAGTACGCGCGGGTTATCGCGCGCAGCCTTGAGCAGCAGTTCTTTCACCAGGTCCAGGTCCGAGCCGTAGTCGACGCCGAGCTTGAGGGTCACCCGGGTGATGGTGTCGGTCAGCGACCAGTTGATCAGTTGCCCGGTAATGAACGTCTTGTTCGGGACGATGATGTCCTTGCGGTCGAAGTCGGTGATGGTCGTGGCACGGATGCGGATCTTGCTCACCGTACCCGACAGGTTGCCGATGGTGATGGTGTCACCGATCCGCACCGGACGTTCGAACAGGATCATGATGCCGGAAATGAAGTTGGCGAAGATCTCCTGCATGCCGAAACCGAGGCCGACCGACAGTGCTGCCACCAGCCATTGCAACTTGTCCCAGCTCACGCCGAGGGTCGATAGCGTCGAGACGAAACCGACGCCGGCGATCACGTAGGACAGCAGCGTAGTGGTGGCGTAGGCGCTGCCCTGGGCAAGATTCAGCTTCGACAGCACGAACACTTCGAGCAAGCCCGGCAGGTTGCGGGCCAGGGCGAAGGTGATGCCGATGATGATCAGTGCGCCAAGCATGTCGCCGATGCTGATTGGCACCATGCTCATATTGGCGCCGGTGCCGCTGGTGTATTCGTAGAGGGTGACGTTGTCCAGGTACGAGAACACCGTGATCAGGTCGGCCCAGACCCAATACAGTGCCGCCATGAAGCCGCCGAGCAGCGCCAGGCGGATCAGGCGCAGGGACTGTTCGTTGACCTTCTCGATGTCCATGCTCGGTTCTTCGATCACCGCTTCGCCATCGCCGGCCTCTTTGGCGGCCAGTCGTTTGGCCAGGGCGCGCTGGTAGGCCAGGCGCCGGGCCGCCACGCTGAGGCCGCGCACGAAGGTGGCTTCGATCACCAGCCAGAACATCAGCAGGTACAGGGTGTTGATCAGGCGATCACTGAGTTTCAGCGCGGTGTAGTAGTAGCCGAAGCACACGGCCACGAACAGCGCGACGGGCAGGGCGGTGAACAGGATCCCCACGAGCTTGCGGAATAGCGAGGCGTTCTCGTGGGTCGGGCTGCTGATCAGCAGGCGGCTGAGCAGCAAGGTCATCAAGGCATAGCAGGTGAGCACCACCGGCATGCCGATCACGTCATCGGCCAGCGCCGCCGGTTGCAGTTCGGCAACGGCCACTACGGTCACCAGTGCCATCACCACGATGCCGAGACGGCGGACCCATCTGCGCAGGAACTCCACTTGGGGCTTTTCCCAGCGGAAATGCAGTTCTGCCACACCACCCGGTGCGAGGATCCGGTAGGCGGTGTAGAACACCAGCCAGGCCCCGGCCATTTGCAGCAGCGCCGCGCCCATATTGGCGTTCTGCCCACGGGCGTCGATTCGCAGGGCCAACCCGCACAATGCGAGGCCCAGGGAAACCGGCATCGCCAGCAGGATGTTGATCAGAATCGCCTGCGGCGTGTGCCACTGGCTATCGCGTTTGAAGTGACCGATGTCCTGGTGAACCTTGATCAGTCGCGCGTACAAATTCTTGCGGCGCCACAACAGCGCACCGATCAGCAGTGCCAGTGGCAGGAACAGCAGCGGGCGCTGGGTCAGGCCGTCGGCCAGTTCGCTCAGGCTTGAAAGTACCGGTAGTGAATCAAGTTGACGCTGGAGGCGATCCGGCGCACTGCGAATCCACTCCAGCTCCAGCGGCTTGTTGCTCGGAATCCAGAACATCTGCTCATCGAGTGTCGCCCGCAGGCTTTGCGCCGTGCTGAGCAGTTGCTTCTGGTTCAGTTGCAGGGTGATGGACTCATTGAGCACCGCGCTCAGTTCGCGGTTGAGTCGCTCCAGCAGGTCGGCGCGGGTAGTGGCCAGTTCCATCAGGCTTTTGCGCAGTTGAGGCGTGACTTGCTCGGGGGGTTGGGTCGACAGCAGGTTTTCGACGTAGGTGGCCGGATTGCTCAGCAGTTCCCGTTGCTGGCTGACTTCGAACTGATACAGGCGAATGTCGGCGATCTGGTCGGCCAGGTTGCGGTCGAGCCGCAGGCGCGGCAACGCTTGCTTCTGTTTGTAGAGAATCTTCGAGAGCAGCAGGCTGCCTTTGAGCACGTTGATTTGCTCGTCCAGCGCCGAATCGCTCTGGGTCAGGCTGTCCAGTTGCTGCTTGGTCTGCAGGTTTTGCTGGGTGACTTCGTTCAGGCGGTCGGTGCTTTTGAGCAGGTAGTCCGAGAGCTTCAGGTTGGCCGCGCTTTCGGTGGCCAGAAGACTGCTGCCGCCAGCCTTCTGCGCTTCGATGGATTGCTGGGTGACCGTTTCCTGGGACAACGCCAGACGCTTCTGGTTGATCAACGTTTGCAGTTCCTGGATTTCCTTATCCAGGCGGTCGGATCGCTCCGACAACAGGTCATGCTGGCTGTTGCCGAGGTCTTGCAGTTGGGTATTGCCGGCCAGTTCCTGGCGCCGCAGCGGGATCAGGGCGTTCAGCGCTGCCAGTTCGGCATTGAGTTGGTCGCGCTGTTCGGCGCTCAAGGTCTTGCCGCTGTCCTTGCCGCTCTTGAGGATATTGTTGATCTGCTGGATGCGCGTCTGGCTGCTGGAAATCTCCGCCTGAGCACGCTCGGGGCGGGTCTGGGCAGTGATGATCAGGCTGTTGGCATCGGCCAGGGCTTTTTGCAGATCGCTTTGCTGGGTGGAGCGCTCAGTGAGCATTTGTTCCAGCTGCTGGATCGGTTCTTTGGCGAAACGCTGCGCCACCGGCACCACGGTGCTGGCCTTGAGGCGGGTCAGTTCACGCTGGTTTTCGACCGTCTGCTTGGGTGCAGAGCTCAACGTTTGCTTGAGATCGGCCAGCTTCTGCTCGTAGTCACGCTTGTTGTTGAGCTGGCTCAGCGTGTTTTGCAGGACGGTTTGCAAGGCCTTCTGATCGGCTTCCGGCAGTTTGCGATCGGCAATCTTGTCCAGGCTCGCCTGCACGGCTTCGCTGGAAGGCGGTTCGGCCGCTTGCAATGTACCGACAGTACCGACAGAAAGACTCAAGCCCAACAGGGCAATGGCGAAGATGGAGCGCAGGTTAGGCATAAAGACCGGTCAAGCAAGTGAGAGTGGAAGCAGTTTAGAGGAAGAGTCCGGGACCCGGGCGACTTCCTTCGGGGAATCTGACGCCCACTTTGCCGATCTTGTTCCCGTCCATGACCGCCACGGTCCAGATGGTGTTGTTCCATTCCACCTGGTCGCCCACCACCGGCGCGCCGCCGACTTTTTGGGCAATGAAATGGCCCAGGGACATGTCCGGATCGATGCCTTCGACCTTCAGGCCATACAGGGCGGCAACCGCGGCCAGCTGGGCGTCTCCTTCCAGTACGAAGTCGCCGAAGAAGCGCAGATCGAGGCCCCGTTGTGGTGCCTGGCTGAAGAGTTTTCCGAGGGCCGGCAGGTTGTGTTCATGGCCGATAACACACAGCAAATCATCGACTTCGAGCACTGTACTACCCGACGGATGGAGCAATTGTTGACCACGAAACAGGGCGGCGATGCGGGTGCCTTCGGGCATTTTCAGCTCGCGCAGGGGCGAACCGATGCACCATTTCTCCGCGCCGAGGCGATAAACGAACAGCTCCCACTCGCTGGTCACGTGCACTTCCAGGGCCGAGCGGGAGATAGGCGCAGGCTCCGGAGGCACCGTCACCTTCAACAGCTTGGCGACCCACGGCAGGCTGGTGCCCTGAACCAACAACGACACCAGCACGATAAAGAACGCGAGGTTGAAGTACAGCTGGGCGTTGGGCAGGCCGGCCATCAGCGGGAACACCGCCAGAATGATCGGGACCGCGCCGCGCAGGCCGACCCAGGAGATGAACGCTTTCTCACGACCATGGAACGCTTTGAACGGCAGCAGGCCGACCACCACCGACAGTGGCCGGGCAAACAGAATCATCCACAGCGCCAGTGCCAGCGCCGGCAAGGCAATTGGCAGCAGATCGTGAGGCGTCACCAGCAGCCCCAGCACCAGGAACATGCCGATCTGCGCCAGCCAGGCCATGCCGTCGAGCATGTGCAAAATGCCGTGACGACTGCGCACCGGACGGTTGCCGATCATCAATCCACACAGGTACACCGCGAGGAAGCCGCTGCCGTGCAGGGCGTTGGTCAGGGCAAACACCACCAGGCCACCGGCAATGACCAGAATCGGATACAGGCCGGTGGCCAGGTTGATGCGATTGACCAGTTGCAGCATGAGCCAGCCACCGCCCAGGCCGATGACTGCACCAATGCCGAACTCGCGCAGCAGGTGGGTCAGCAGGCTCCAGTGCAGGCCGGTCTGGCCGCTGGCGAGCATGTCGATCAGGGTGACGGTGAGGAACACCGCCATCGGGTCGTTGCTGCCGGATTCGATTTCAAGGCTGGCGGTTACCCGCTCGTTCAGGCCTTTGCCACCCAATAGCGAGAACACCGCCGCGGCGTCGGTGGAGCCGACGATGGCGCCGATCAGCAGGCCCTGGATCAGGTTCAGGTTGAACAGCCACGCGGCCGCCATGCCGGTCAGCCCGGTGGTAATCAGTACCCCGACGGTGGCGAGGGACAACGCCGGCCATAACGCCACGCGGAAACTCGACACCCGGGTGCGCAAGCCGCCGTCGAGCAGGATCACCGCCAGTGCGAGGTTGCCGACCAGATAAGCCGTGGGGTAGTTGTCGAAGATAATGCCGCCGCCATCGACGCCGGCCGCCATGCCGACGGCCAGGATGATCACCAGAATCGGGATGCCGAGGCGGGACGAAAGTGAGCTCACCAGAATGCTCGCACCTACCAGCAACGCGCCGATCAAGAACAGGCTGTTGATGGTCGTCGCATTCAAAGGCAGTACTCCAGAAAGCTGAAAGGCGGGCGCAAACTGACCATGCAGTCTGCGTGCCAGCGATTCTAACCTGTTGAAATGTGATGCTGTCAAAAAGCTTTTGCAGATCAAAATAACAGGTGCACTCGATTCCCTGTAGGCGCTGGCTTGCCAGCGAAGGCGGCTTCAATGCTGTTGTAAATCTTTAGGGCCTCTTCGCTGGCAAGCCAGCTCCTACAGGGGGGGGGGCGTGGCCGTTAGAGGCTAAACCGCCCAACCATCGTGTTCAGGTCCACCGCCAGGCGCGACAGCTCATTGCTCGCGGCACTTGTCTGATTCGCCCCGGTGGCCGACTGCACCGACAGGTCGCGAATGTTCACCAGGTTGCGGTCCACTTCACGGGCCACTTGCGCCTGTTCTTCGGCGGCGCTGGCGATCACCAGGTTGCGTTCGTTGATTTCGACGATAGCGCTGTTGATGGTATCCAGAGACAGGCCGGCGCCGCGGGCGATGTTCAGGGTCGATTCGGCGCGCTCGGTGCTGTTGCGCATCGAATCCACCGCGTGCTCGGTGCCGCTCTGGATGCTGCCGATCATGCGTTCGATTTCACTGGTCGACTGCTGGGTGCGGTGAGCCAGGGCACGAACTTCGTCAGCCACCACCGCGAAACCTCGACCGGCCTCACCGGCGCGCGCGGCCTCGATGGCGGCGTTCAAGGCCAGCAGGTTGGTCTGGTCGGCCAGGCCACGGATCACATCCAGCACTTTGCCGATATCGCGGGATTCGTTGGCCAGGTCGCCGATCAGGGTCGCGGTACTTTGCACGTCGGCACTCATGCGTTCGATGGCGCTGACAGTTTCCTGCACCAGGTCACGGCCGTCACCAGCAGACGTGGTGGCGTTCTTCGATGCTTCGGAGGTGCTGACTGCGTTGCGAGCAACTTCTTCCACGGCGCTGGTCATTTCGTTGACCGCAGTGGCGGCCTGCTCGATTTCGTTGTTTTGCTGGGTCAGGCCGCGGGCACTTTCGTCGGTGACGCTGTTGAGTTCTTCGGCGGCCGAAGCCAATTGCGTGGCCGAGCCGGAAATGCGCTGCAGCGTGTCGCGCAGTTTTTCCTGCATCTTCGACATGGCCAGCAGCAAGCGGCCGGCTTCGTCATTGCCGTCGACAGTGATCGGGCGTGTCAGGTTGCCTTCGGCAATTTGTTCGGCGGCGCTCAGGGCGTTGGCGATCGGTTGGGTGATGCTGTTGGTCAGCAACCAGGCGAACAGCAGCGTCAGCGCGGTGGCGATCACCAACAGGGTGATCACCAGGTTGAACGCCGAATCATATTGGTCGGCGGCCTGCTGGTTGGTGTCGTGGGTCTGTTGGGTGTTGATCTCCAGCAGACGGTTCAACACGGTGTTGACTGCCTCGGAGTTGCTCAGCAAGTCGGTATTGAGCAGGTTGCGCAATTCATCGATCTGATTGTTGCGCGACAGGGTCTTCATCCGGTCTTCGATCTGGCGATATTGCCCCAGCAGTTGCACGTATTGATCGTAGGTGGTGCGTTCCTGCGGGTTGGCGATCAGCTTTTCGTAGGTCACCTGAGCGGTGCGAATCTGCTGGTTGCGCAGCTCCAGCAGTTCCATGGTTTTTTGCTGCACGTCGGGTTCGCGGTTCACCAGCAAGCGGTAGGACAACACGCGCAGGCGCAAGGTGAGCTGGGTGAACTCGTCCAGGCTCTTGATGCTCGGCACACTGTTGTTGGTGATGTTTTCGGCGGCGCCGCGGATCTTGCTCATCTGATTCAAGGCAAACACCCCCAGAACCATCATCAAGCCGCCGATCAGCGCAAAGCTGAGGAACGCCCGAGGGGCGATATTCATATTACGAAGGGACATGGCGTTCACCGAAAAAGAGCGCATCCGTGCGGGGCTGAGGCTGCTGTATGGATGACTTATCGGTCGCCGGACGGAAGTCTTGAGCCCTGCGTATTTCAGTCGGTTGCACCTTGTGTCGACGAAGTGCAGGAACCAGATCGGCCCGGCACAGTCTTTAAAACTCGCGAGGAAGGTCGCCCGTCAGCAAAATCAAGGCTTTGCGCCTGTATAACCCTGGCATCCAGGGTGACTTTTCTTTATCGTACGCGCCCTTTGAAAAAGCCCGGAAAATCAAAATGTTGGAAGCATCCTTAAGCCAATTGGAACAACTGGTCGGTGACCTGGTGCAACAGAACCAGACCCTGCTCGGCACCAACCAGACCCTGACTGCAGAACTGGCCCAGGTCAAAGATGAAAACGAAAGCCTGCAGCTGAGCCTGATGGAGCAGGAAGAGAAGCAAGGTGCCACGGCGGCTCGCATCCAGGCCCTGGTTGAACGCGTCAACGCAGGTCCTGTCAGCGCATGAGTTACAACGCCGCAGGGGTAAAAGTCGTCTCGATCCTGGGGGAGGACTATTCGATCAAGGCACCGGCCGGGGAAGAACAAACCCTGCTGGACGCCGCGATGATGTTGAAGGCAGCCCTGGCCGAAACCAAGAGAAAGTACCCGACGCTGATCGGTGACCGACTGCTGGTGCTGGCGGCGATGAATCTGTGCTCCCAGCAGATCGAAATGCAGAAGCAGCACAAGCTCGAACTCGACCGTTACCAAGAGCAAGTCAGCGCCACGGTTGAAGTGATCTCCAAGACGATCAATCAGGCCTGATCGGCTTTGCGCACAACCAAAGAATAGATTGTCGATTGGCTTGTATACAATCGGCACGGCTGTTGCAGTGTTTCAGCCTCTTATTCTTTGGGGGTGCTCCATGCAGTTCTGGCGACGCAGTATTCAATGGCAATTGATCCTGAGTATGGGCAGCGCCTTGCTGGTCAGTATTTTGATCGTGGTTGGCATTTATACCCTGGTGGTCAATCGTCTCGCCCAGAGTTATCTGGTCGAGCAAGCCTTGCCGTCGAGCATCGAAGCGATGCGCAACGACATCGAGCGGATCCTCGTCCAGCCCCTCACCGCCGCCAAGGACATCGCCAGCAACAGCATGGTGCGCGACTGGCTGGCAGGGGGTGAAGACAGTGCCCGGACTGGCACCTTTACCAACTATCTCGAAGGCCTGCGCGCCGAGCACAAAGCCTTTACCGCGCTGATTGTCGGCACGGCGTCCAATCACTACTTCACCGAAAAAGGCCTGGACCGAACCCTCAGCCGTTCCAATCCCAAAGACGCCTGGTTCTATGCGTTCCTCGACAGCAACCAGCCGCGCACCCTCAATATCGACAACGACACGGCCACCGGAGAATTGGCGCTGTTCATCGACCTCAAAGTCGAGCAGGCCGGTAAAGTCGTGGGCGTTGCCGGGCTTGGCCTGAGCATGAAAGAGCTGTCGGAGCTGATTCACAACTTCAGTTTTGGTGAGCGCGGCAAGGTCTATCTCGTGCGTTCCGACGGTTTGATCCAGGTCCATCCGGAAGCGCAGTTCAGTGGCAAACGCACCTTGGTCGAGCAAATTGGTGAGGCTGGAGCGCAAGCGGTCATGGGTCAAAAAACTGCCACGTTCCAGCGCGAGGGCGAGGAGTTTCTGGCTTTGAGCCTACCGCTACGGGATCTCGGCTGGACCCTGGTGGCCGAAGTGCCGCAGTCGCAAATTTACGCCGAAGCCCGCCGCGCCATGTGGATGAGCAGCGGCATCGGTCTGGCGGTAGCGCTGGTGTGCCTGTTGCTGGTGGTGTTGCTGGCCCGTGGGTTGGTGCGGCCGATTCGTCAGGTAACAGCGGCGCTGGTTGCCATCGGTAGCGGTGGTGGAGATTTGACCCACCGGTTAGATTCCAGTCGCGCCGATGAACTGGGCGATCTGGCGCGCGGTTTCAACCGGTTCCTGGATAGCCAGCGCGACATGATTGGTGAAGTGCTGACCACCAGCGAACGACTGCGCACCGCTGTCGGCCAGGTGGCGCGGGTGGTGGACAACACCGCCGAACGTTCCGGGCGCCAGCAGGAAATGACCGATATGGTCGCCACCGCTGTCCATGAAATGGGCCTGACCGTTCAGGAAATCGCCCAGAACGCCGGCAATGCGGCGGTCGCGTCGCAAACGGCGCGGGATGAGGCGATGCAGGCGCGGGAAGTGGTGGGCGGATCGATCCGGCATATTGAAAGCATGTCCCAGGAGATCGGCGTCGCGGCGACGGCGGTGGGTGAGCTGGCCCATCAGGTGGCGTCCATCGATCAGGTGCTGGCGGTGATTCGCGGGATTTCCGAGCAGACCAACCTGCTGGCGCTCAACGCCGCTATCGAAGCGGCGCGGGCCGGGGACATGGGTCGTGGGTTTGCCGTGGTGGCCGATGAAGTGCGCACCCTGGCGCGGCGCACGCAATCGTCCACCGATGAAATCCAGCAGATGATCGGCAGCCTCAAGCAAGGGGCGGAAAACGCGGTGTCGTCGATGCATTCCGGGCAAGCTGCGACTGGCACTGGTGTCGAGTCGAGCCAGCGTACCGGTGTTTCGTTGACCGCGATTACCGGGCAAGTGGAGCGCATCAGCGATATGAACCATCAGGTGGCGACGGCGACGGAAGAGCAGTCGGCGGTGACCGAAGAAATCAATCGTAACGTGCAAGGGATTTCCGATCTGGCTCGGGCAACAGCGGGAGAGGCCAGGGCTTGCCGTGAGGATTGCCAGACGTTGCAGCGGTTGGCGGATGACCTGGCGCGGCAGATGGGTGGGTTCAAACTGAGTTGATGTGTTGATTGTGCTGACGCTATCGCGGGCAAGCCCGCTCCTACAGGGATTTTTGTTGTTCACCGATGTTGTGCTCAACGCCAAACCTGTAGGAGCTGGCTTGCCAGCGATTGGATTTCAAAGGCTACACAAGTCCGGGATCAGAACCACTCATCCTGCATGCCCAGGCAAACATCATCCCGAGCCTCAAGAATCGCCAGTTCATGGTGACACCCCGGCACTTCCCACGTCAGGAAGTACCGCGCCGCCTGCAACTTGCCTTTATAGAAGCTCACATCCGCTGCATTACCCTTGGTCAGGCCTTCCTCGGCGCGGATCGCCTGTTCCAGCCAGCGCCAGCCAATGACAGTGTGACCGAACACCTTCAGGTACAGCGCCGAGTTCGCCAGGCTGCTGTTGACCTTGCCCTGGGCCAGGTCTGTCAGCAGGCCGATGGTCACGGTTTGCAGGCGCGCTACCAGTTTTTCCAGCGGTTCGCGCAGCGCGGTCAGCGACTCAAATGCCTGCGCACGCTCGGCGGTGTCGGCGATCAAACGGATCAATTGCTTGAGCCCGGCGCCACCGTTCTGCGCCAGTTTGCGGCCCAAAAGGTCCAGCGATTGAATGCCGTGGGTGCCTTCGTGGATCGGGTTCAGGCGGTTGTCGCGGTAGTACTGTTCCACCGGGTATTCGCGGGTGTAGCCGTGGCCGCCGAGGATCTGGATCGCCAGTTCGTTGGCCTTCAGGCAAAACTCCGACGGCCAGGATTTGACGATCGGCGTCAGCAAGTCCAGCAGTTCATGGGCCTGCTTGCGCCCGACTTCGGTCTCAAGGGTGGTGGTGTCGTCAAACAGTCGTGCCGCGTACAGGCCGAGATCGAATGAGCCTTCGACGTAGGCCTTCTGCGTCAGCAGCATGCGTTTGACGTCAGCGTGCTGGATGATCGCCACCGGTGCGGTGTTCGGGTCCTTGCTGTCCGGCACGCGGCCCTGCGGACGTTCGCGGGCATATTCCAGCGAGTACAGGTATCCGGCGTAACCGAGCATCACCGCGCCCATGCCGACACCGATCCGCGCTTCATTCATCATCTGGAACATGTAGCTCAAGCCGTGGTGCGGCTTACCCACCAGGTAGCCGACACACTCACCGTTATCGCCGAAATTCAGCGCGGTAGAGGTGGTGCCGCGCCAGCCCATCTTGTGGAACAGTCCGGCCAGCAACACGTCGTTGCGCTTGCCGAGGCTGCCATCGTCGTTGACCAGGATCTTGGGCACGATAAACAGCGAAATGCCCTTCACCCCGGCCGGTGCGTCCGGCAACTTGGCCAGCACCATGTGCACGATGTTCTCCGACAGCGGGTGATCGCCGCCGGAGATGAAGATCTTGTTGCCCTTGAGGCGATAAGTACCGTCGGACGCAGGTTCGGCGCGGGTACGAATATCCGACAGCGAGGAGCCCGCGTGGGGTTCCGTCAGGGCCATGGTGCCAAAGAATCGGCCATCGATCATCGGTTGCAGGAAGCGACGTTTTTGTTCGTCTGTACCGAAGCTTTCGATCAGGTTAGCCGCGCCCATGGTCAGGAACGGATAAGACGTCGACGCGGCGTTGGCCGACTGGAAATGCGAAAAACAGGCCTGTGACAGCAAGGTAGGAAGCTGCATGCCGCCGGCGTCGAAACTGCGCGCGGCATTGAGGAAACCAGCCTCGAGGAACGCATCCACCGCTGGTTTCACTTCCGGAATCAGAATCGCCTGACCGTTTTCATAGCGCGGCTCGTTCTCGTCGCCCTTGCGGTTGTGCGGGGCGAAGAACTTCTCGGCGATGCTGCGGGCGGTACCGATGGCCGCATCGAAGGTTTCGCGATTGTGCTCGGCGAAACGCTCGCGCTGGGTCAGGCCCTCGGCATCGAGGACTTCGTACAGCTCGAAAGCCAGATTACGGGAACTGAGCAACGTCTCGGACATGGCGGCCTACCTTTTATTGGGATGGGCCGAGTCTAAGTGTGGGAATAAAGGCTGAACAGGATGATTGATGAGGGTGATAGAGCCGCCAAACACCAACCTGTAGGAGCTGGCTTGCCAGCGAAAGCGGTGTGTCAGGCATGCCGCGGTGCTGCATTCGCCAGCAAGCCGGCTCCTACAGGGCATGGCAAAAAAAATGGGCGCCGATGAGGGCGCCCATTTTTTACAGTGACTGCATCGCTATTTAGCCGATGGTCATCAAGCTGGCGTTACCACCCGCCGCAGCGGTGTTGACGCTCAGTGCACGTTCGATCACCAGGCGTTCCAGCGCAATGTTGGTTTCGCCCTGCGACAGGCCCTGAACCCCAACAATCGCACCGGCACGCTTGGCCACCTGCTGGCACAGCGCACGCAACTGGTCGGAATGGCCGTGATGCAGAACCGCATCAAATACCACTTCGTCCTTGTTCCAGTCGGAAACCAGCTTGATGCGTGCCTGAATATCCTTCGGCAGACGTGCGAACAATGCCTTGGTCAAGTCAGTTTCCGGCCAGACTGCAGAGCCGCCGACAGCCAATACCGCCGCCAGTTGAGTCAGCAGGTCGCCTTCGACTTCCGCCAGGCACAGCACGTGTTCCCGTGGCAGGATCGCGTAGCTGTTGCGCTCGCCGGTCGGGCCGGCCAGAACGCGGGTGATCCCGCTTTGCGATTGTGCGGCGAACTGCACACACAGCGTGCTCAGGTCGGCGAACTTGTTGCTGTCGGCCCAGGCTTTCAGTGCGGTCAGCGGCTTGCTCATGGCGTCGCGCAGACGAACGTCCGGTGCCGCGGCGGCATCACCGCGAGCGAAGGATTGTTCGATCGCATCCGCAGGGCGCGTCGACAGCAGACGGTACAGGTACAGCGGGCCACCGGCTTTCGGGCCGGTACCCGACAGGCCTTCGCCGCCGAACGGCTGCACGCCGACCACGGCACCGACGATGTTGCGGTTCACGTAGACGTTACCGGCGTTGACGTTGTCGATCACTTTGGCGATGGTTTCGTCGATGCGGGTGTGTACGCCCAGCGTCAGGCCATAGCCGGAAGCGTTGATCTGACCGATCAGTTGATCGATGTCTTTGCGCTTGTAGCGAACCACGTGCAGCACCGGGCCGAAGATCTCTCGCTGCAACTCGTCGAAGCTTTCCAGTTCGATCAGCGTCGGCATCACGAAGGTACCGCGTTTGACTTCTTCGGCGTCGGCGATGGCCACCTGGTACACGCTGCGACCCTTGTCGCGCATGGCCTGGATGTGTTTCTCGATGCCGGCCTTGGCTTCGGCGTCGATCACCGGGCCGATGTCCACGGACAGGCGCTCAGGGTTGCCGAGACGGCTTTCAGCCATCGCGCCCTTGAGCATTTCGATGACGCGGTCGGCGGAATCTTCCTGCAAGCACAGGACGCGCAGGGCCGAGCAACGCTGGCCGGCACTGTCGAACGCCGAGGAAACCACGTCGATCACCACTTGTTCGGTCAGGGCCGAAGAGTCGACGATCATCGCGTTCTGGCCGCCGGTTTCGGCGATCAGTGGAATCGGACGACCCTGGCTGTCCAGACGGCCGGCGATGTTGCGTTGCAGCAAGCGCGCGACTTCAGTGGAGCCGGTGAACATCACGCCTTTAACGCGCTCATCACCCACCAGGCCGGCACCGACGGTTTCACCGCGACCCGGCAGCAGTTGCAGCACGCCTTGCGGAATGCCGGCTTCGAGCAGCAGGCGCACGGCTTGAGCGGCAACCAGCGGCGTTTGCTCCGCCGGCTTGGCCAATACCGGGTTACCGGCCGCCAGGGCAGCAGCCACCTGGCCACTGAAGATCGCCAGCGGGAAGTTCCACGGGCTGATGCACACGACTGGACCCAGCGGACGGTGAGCGTCGTTGGTGAAATCGTTGCGTGCCTGCACCGCGTAGTAACGCAGGAAGTCCACGGCTTCACGCACTTCGGCGATGGCGTTGGCGAAGGTCTTGCCGGCTTCGCGAGCCAGCAGGCCCATCAGTGGCTGGATCTCGGCTTCCATCAGATCGGCGGCACGTTCCAGGATTGCGGCGCGCTCGGCGGGCGGCGTGGCCTGCCAGATCGGTGCGGCGTTGAGGGCGCACTGGATCGCGTTGTCGACGTCGTCGACGGTGGCTTCTTGCACGTGGCCGACCACGTCACGCAGGTCGGACGGGTTCAAAACCTGCGCCGGGGCTTCGTTGCTGGACGCGCAACCGAGCATCGGCGCAGCTTTCCAGTGGTTGTGCGCGGTCGCGAGAAGCGCGCAGGACAGCGATGCCAAACGATGTTCGTTGGCCATGTCGATGCCGCTGGAGTTGGCGCGTTCGGAACCGTACAGATCACGCGGCAGAGGAATGCGCGGGTGCGGCAGGCCGAAACCACCTTCCACGGTCGCCATCTGCTCGATGCTCGCCACCGGATCGGCCACCAGTTCCTGAATCGAAATCGACTGGTCGGCAATGCGGTTGACGAACGAGGTGTTCGCGCCGTTTTCCAGCAGGCGACGTACCAGGTAAGCCAGCAGGGTTTCGTGGGTGCCAACCGGAGCGTACACGCGGCACGGACGGTTCAGCTTGCCTTCGGAAACCTTGCCTACAACCTGTTCGTACAGCGGTTCACCCATGCCATGCAGGCACTGGAACTCGTACTGACCCGGGTAATAGTTCTGACCGGCAATGTGATAAATGGCCGACAGGGTGTGGGCGTTGTGCGTGGCGAACTGTGGGTAGATGACTTCCGGCACCGACAGCAGTTTGCGGGCGCAAGCGATGTAGGACACGTCGGTGTACACCTTGCGGGTGTAGACCGGGTAGCCTTCCAGGCCTTCGACCTGGGCGCGCTTGATTTCGCTGTCCCAGTACGCGCCTTTCACCAGGCGGATCATCAGGCGATGACGGCTGCGACGGGCCAGGTCGATCACGTAGTCGATCACATACGGGCAACGCTTCTGGTAAGCCTGGATCACGAAACCGATGCCGTTCCAGCCGGTCAGTTGCGGCTCGAAGCACAGGCGTTCGAGCAGATCCAGCGACAGCTCGAGGCGGTCGGCTTCTTCGGCGTCGATGTTCAGGCCGATGTCGTATTGCTTGGCCAGCAGGGTCAGCGACAGCAGGCGTGGGTACAGCTCATCCATCACGCGCTCGTACTGCGCGCGGCTGTAACGCGGGTGCAGGGCGGACAGCTTGATGGAAATGCCCGGGCCTTCATAAATCCCGCGACCGTGGGAGGCTTTGCCGATCGAGTGGATGGCTTGTTCGTACGAGGCCAGGTACTTCTGCGCGTCGTGCTCGGTGAGTGCGGCTTCACCCAGCATGTCGTAGGAATAACGGAAGCCCTTGGCTTCGAACTTGCTGGCATTGGCCAGGGCTTCGGCGATGGTTTCGCCGGTCACGAACTGCTCGCCCATCAGGCGCATGGCCATGTCGACGCCCTTGCGGATCATCGGCTCGCCGCTCTTGCCGATGATGCGGCTTAGCGATGAAGTCAGGCCGGCTTCGTTGTGGGTGGCGACCAGTTTGCCGGTCAGCAGCAGACCCCAGGTGGCGGCGTTGACGAACAACGACGGACTGTTGCCCAGGTGCGGCTGCCAGTTGCCGGTGCTGATCTTGTCGCGGATCAGCGCATCGCGGGTGCCTTTGTCCGGGATGCGCAGCAGCGCTTCGGCCAGGCACATCAGCGCCACGCCTTCCTGGGACGACAGGGAGAATTCCTGCAACAGGCCCTGAACGATACCGGCACGACCGCCAGCGCTCTTCTGGTTGCGCAGTTTTTCAGCAATCGAGGCAGCGAGCTTGTTGGTGGCTTCGGCCATCGGAGCCGGCAGACGCGCCTGCTCGATCAGCATCGGCACGACTTCCGGCTCAGGGCGACGGTAGGCGGCGGTGATCGATGCACGCAGTACCGATTGCGGCAGGATGCTTTCGGCGAATTCGAGGAAGCACTGGTGGGCGTGATCCAGAGGCGCGTCGACGGTGTCGTCGGAATCCTTGGTCAAGCCACTCAGCTCAGTCAGGGTTGCACCACCCTCGAGTTTTTCCAGGTAATTGAAGATTGCCTGCTTGATCAGCCAGTGCGGCGTGCGATCAATCGAGGTTGCGGCGGCCTTGAGGCGTTCGCGGGTCGGGTCGTCAAGTTTGACCCCAAGGGTGGTGGTAGCCATGTTTTTATCCTCATGTTTGCCACGACGGCGTGGCATCAGCTGGCGGCAAGATTAGCCGTGCGACTGCTGAGGTGCAACCGGGTGCAACCCTTTTTTTGTCGGAATAATACGCAGCTCGTCAGGAAATAAATTCTGGTACGGCGGTGCCGCATTTGCTTGGTGCTTTTCCAGTGGGTAACCACATGTTCTTGCTCCGAAAAGGAGCAAAAACACCGGTTTGAAGTTTATTTCCGATTAGGTGCAACTTATTCTCAAGAAACTGGTTGCACCTTATTTGCTTTGTTGAATAGCATTCGCGCCCAAGGTGCAACCCGGGCAAAATCCGGGTGCTCCGGCTGATGGCTTTCCTGGGGAAACATCAGTCATAAATGCGCGGGATCCCGGATCGTTTGTCAAACGCATGCGTTTGCCAGCGGTTCACCAGCCGCCGCTACATAAAAACAAAGCCAGGGCGTCACTTAATGAGCGTAAGCAATCCAACCCTGATCACGTTCGTGATCTACATCGCAGCAATGGTGCTGATCGGCTTGATGGCCTATCGCTCCACCAACAACCTTTCCGACTACATTCTGGGCGGCCGTAGCCTGGGCAGCGTCGTGACCGCACTGTCCGCCGGTGCCTCCGACATGAGTGGCTGGTTGTTGATGGGTTTGCCCGGCGCAATCTACATGTCCGGTCTTTCCGAAAGCTGGATCGCCATCGGCCTGATCGTTGGTGCCTACCTGAACTGGCTGTTCGTCGCTGGCCGTCTGCGTGTGCAGACCGAGCACAACGGTGATGCACTGACCCTGCCGGACTACTTCGCCAGCCGTTTCGAAGACAAGAGCGGCCTGCTGCGGATCATCTCTGCGGTGGTGATCCTGGTGTTCTTCACCATCTATTGCGCTTCCGGCATCGTGGCCGGCGCCCGTCTGTTCGAAAGCACCTTCGGCATGTCCTACGAGACTGCGCTGTGGGCCGGTGCCGCGGCGACGATTGCCTACACCTTCGTAGGCGGTTTCCTGGCCGTGAGCTGGACCGATACCGTACAAGCCACCCTGATGATCTTCGCGCTGATCCTGACGCCGATCATCGTGCTGCTGGCCACCGGTGGTGTCGATACCACTTTCCTGGCGATCGAAGCGCAAGATCCAGGCAACTTCGACATGCTCAAGGGCACAACCTTCATCGGCATCATCTCGCTGATGGGCTGGGGCCTGGGCTACTTCGGTCAACCGCACATCCTGGCGCGCTTCATGGCGGCGGATTCGGTCAAATCGATTGCCAATGCACGTCGCATCTCCATGACCTGGATGATCCTGTGCCTGGGCGGCACCGTCGCTGTAGGTTTCTTCGGTATCGCTTACTTTTCGGCCAACCCGGCCGTGGCCATGCCAGTGAGCGAGAACCACGAACGTGTGTTCATCGAACTGGCCAAAATCCTGTTCAACCCATGGATCGCCGGTGTACTGCTGTCGGCCATTCTGGCCGCGGTGATGAGCACCCTGAGCTGCCAGTTGCTGGTGTGCTCGAGTGCGCTGACCGAAGACTTTTACAAAACCTTCCTGCGTAAATCGGCTTCGCAGCTGGAACTGGTCTGGGTCGGTCGTGCCATGGTGTTGTTGGTGGCCTTGATTGCTATCGCTCTGGCGGCCAACCCGGAAAACCGTGTACTGGGTCTGGTGAGCTACGCCTGGGCTGGCTTCGGTGCTGCATTCGGTCCGGTCGTGCTGATCTCCGTGATCTGGAAAGACATGACCCGCGACGGCGCACTGGCCGGTATCCTGGTCGGCGCGATCACCGTGATCGTCTGGAAACACTTCGAGCTGCTGGGCCTGTACGAAATCATCCCTGGTTTCATCTTCGCCAGCCTGGCGATCTACATCGTCAGCAAGATGGGCGCGCCGACTGCCGGTATGTTCCAGCGTTTTGCTGCCGCTGAGGCCGATTACCGCTTGAACAAGTGATGGGGATGAGCTGAAGCTCTGACCTTTCGCCGAACAAAAAAAACGGCCCGTCTCCTACAAGAGACGGGCCGTTTTTTTGTGCCTTCTGAAAATACATAACCCTGTAGGAGCGAGCTTGCTCGCGAAAGCGGTGGCACAGTCAATGTTGATGGTGACTGACAATCCACCTTCGCGAGCAAGCTCGCTCCTACAGGGTGTGGGGGGGCTTTTTGTGAGGTTGTCTGTAGCCGGATAAACCGTTTTCTGAAGGTAAATGCTTCAGGGAAAGTAGGGTAATTCTGATTTTCCTGCACCCCGGTCTGCCCCCCTTGTCGCTCATGCAGAATCGCCCGCCATCGTTCTGCAGAGACACATCGGATGTTCGCCCCTGCTAACCAGCCACGATTCACCCTGAGCCTTGAAGGTGACCCCGACCATGACTTCAAGGTGCTTGAGTTCACGGGCCAGGAAGCCATCAGCCAACCCTACCGTTTTGAACTGGAACTGGTCAGCCAGCGAGCCAGTATCCCGCTCGAAAGTCTGCTGCATCGTCAGGCGTTTCTGCGTTTCGATGGGCAAGGTTCTGGTATTCACGGTCAGATTTTTCGGGTTGGCCTGGGAGAATCCGGCAGGCGTCTGACACGCTATCAGATCAGTCTGGTGCCACGGCTGAGCTACCTTGGCCGGCGCATCAACCAGCGAATTTTCCAGCACAAGCCGGTGCCGCAGATCATTGCCCAGGTCCTCAAGGACCACGGCATTCTCGAACACCTCCACTTCAAGTTCCTGCTCAGCGGCCAATACCCCGAGCGCGAGTACTGCGTGCAATACGCCGAAAGCGATCTGGCTTTTATCCAGCGGCTGTGTGCCGAGATCGGTATCCACTATCACTTCCAGCACAGCCCCGACGGGCATCTGCTGATGTTTGGTGATGACCAGACGATTTTTCCCCGGCTGACCGAGTCGTCGCTGTATCTGCCGGGCAGCGGTATGGCGACCGAAACGCCGGTCATCAAACGCTTCGATGTGAACCTGCAAGCTGGCACCACCCTGGTTACTCGCCGGGATTACGACTTTCACAAGCCGCGCCTGCTACTCGAAAGTGGCGTCGACAACAAGCAACAACCGGTCCTGGAGGACTACCACTTTCCCGGCCAATTCACCGACCGTAAAAGTGGCAGCCATCTGGCTCAGCGGGCATTGGAGCGACACAACGTCGATAGCTGCCAGGCCGAAGGCGGCAGCGACGTTTCGGGCTTGGTCAGCGGGCATTTTCTGCGTCTGGCCGAGCACCCGCATGAGGCCTGGAATGACTTGTGGCTGATCACGCAAATCGAGCACCGCGGACGTCAGCCGCAGGTGCTGGAGGAATCGGCCCCCAGTGATGCGGGCAATTTCCAGGGCTATCGCAATACCTTTCTGGCCACGCCGTGGGATGTGTTCTATCGCCCGCCCTTGATCGAGAAACCTCACGCCTCGGGTTATCACTGCGCCGTGGTCACCGGCCCCAAGGACAGCGAGATTCATTGCGACGAGTACGGCCGGGTCAAGGTCCAGCTGCGATGGGATCGAGACGGTCAGTTGAATGAGCACTCCAGTTGCTGGCTGCGGGTTGCTACGGGTTGGGCCCACGACCGTTATGGCAGCGTGCTGATCCCGCGTGTCGGCATGGAAGTGCTGGTGGGTTTCATGCATGGCGATGCCGATAAACCGCTGGTCATGGCCTGTGCGCCCAATGCCTCTACCTCGCCGCCCCTGAACCTGCCCGCCGACAAGACCCGCAGCATTTTCCGCAGCCAAAGCAGCCCCGGTGGCGGTGGCTACAACGAGTTACGCATCGAGGACCGCAAAGGCGCCGAGGAAATCTACCTGCGCGCCCAGCGCGACTGGAGTCAGGACGTGTTGCAGGACATGCATGTCCAGGTCGGCAACCAGCGCAGCGTGATCATCGGCAGCGCCGAGGGACAGGCATCCAGCGATAGCCTTCATGTCCATGGCGACCTGAAAGTCCGCGTCATCAACCATGCCTTGGGCGCGAGCGAGCAAGTCCATGTCAGCGCGGGGCAGCAGATTGTCATCGACGGTGGCCTCAATACCTCGATTCAGTCGGGCGGGCACTGGATCAACATCGGCCCGGCGGGAATTTTCAGCAGCGTACCGATTCAGGTGGGCGGCGCGCCGATGCCGACGATGGGCACCACGACCGTTCAACGAAAACTCGAAGCCCTCAGTTTCGCGCAGGTTCTGAGCCTGAAAAGCGACGCGCCGTTCTGCGAGGAATGTGCACGTTGCAAGGAAGGTGTCTGTGCCGCCTGACGTCATCTCGCCCTGCGCCTGGCTGGAACTTCAGCCGCTCAAACCGGGCGAACAGTTGTTTGCCGTTTTCAGCAACACCAGCAGTGCTGAACCCTTCAAGGCGTGGCAGCGTTCCAGCCCGACTCAGGCTCCACGGCCGATTTGGGCCGATACCGTGTATGCCGAGTGGGAGCCCGTCATGCCCTATGTCGGAATCGTCGCTTCCGACAGTGAGTTTTTGCACTGGGTCGCTGACACGGCGTCCCGCGATTGGGGTTGGCTGGCGGTTTCTGCTGCCAGCCAAGAGGTGCTTGTCGAGCATGTGTGCAGCCTCACGCAAGTACTGCTGCCCAACGCAAACACGATGTTTTTTCGCTTCTGGGATGGGCGTTTTCTGCTGCCGATTCTGCAATCTGCCGAGGTCAACGCGGCGCAATTGATGCCGGTCATCGGGCGCTGCCTGATCAATGGGCAGCCGCTGGACCTTGGCGGCACTGCATTGAAAACCTCCAAGACTTTTCCATGGTGGGAAGTCCCCGAAGCGCTGCTGAAAACCCTCGCCGTTGAGTCTGCCGCAGCTCGTCTCAGCAACCTGCTGAAGTGGCTGAGCGAGGACCGCCCGGATTTGTTCGAAGCGTTTTCCGAGAGCGTTTTGCGAAGCAAGGTCTCGACGTTTCTGCAAACCCCCGACCTGCCTGACGCGCCCAAAGCGGCGTTGGTGGAGTACCTGGTGGCGGAGTTGAGCTGATGGATCAGATCGCCCGCGTCGAGCAGGAGCTCGACGCCTTCCCCGACACCCTGAGCCTGTACCGCGAACAGCTCGGCCGCTTCCTCAACCGCCGCGCCGACCAGGTCAGCCACGCCCTGGACTTGCCGTCGCTGATGGGCATGGAGCGGGTGATCAAGCTCGGCGATACCAGCAAGATTGTCAGCACGGGCGACGATGATTTTTTCTCGACGGTGGCGCAGTGCCCGGCCAACGGGATTCTGCTGATCGAGAGCCAGTTCGAGTCGGTGTACGACATTCCGCTGGGCAACATTCAGGTTGAGGTGGTGGCGCGGGAGGGCGGTGAACGGACGCGGGTCACGCTGGATGAGCAGGGCAAGGGGCAGTTCAAGGGCACACCGGGCAAGTCCTATTGGGTGCACGTGCAGAGCGCAGTCACCCCGGCGCAGGTGAGTGAGCTGTTCAAATCCTACGACGGGCTGAGCGGGCAGCTGGAGGCCTGGTTGCGGGGGGAGTGGCAAGGCTTCAAACCGCGGTGGCCGTCGTCGTCCTCGGCGGCGCTCGGCAATGGTTTGCTGGCCGGCAGTTGGGCGGCGCTGGTCGGGGTGTGGGACCGCGTCGGCGAACTGTCGGCGATATTGCAGGACCCGCGCCGGTTCGCTGAGCAGTTGGGTGATGGCGCCCGTCAGTTGGCCAAGCTGGCGCAAGAAACACCCGAAGCGATGGCCCGCCTGCAGCTGCTGGCCAGTGACGAGGCGGTGCTGTGTCTGCTGTTGCGCACCACCAGCCTGTGGCTGGAGATGCTGCCGCCGAGTGTCATGGCCGGCGCCACCGCCGAATCGCTGTCGAGATTTGTCGTGGAGCTGCTGATCGACCTGCTGATCGGCGTGGTCCTGACGTTCGCTGCTGCCGGGGCGGGCGTGGCCTATCTGTCGATGCGCCTGGCGCGGCATGGCGCGCAATTGCTGAGTGTCGTGCTGGGCTTCGTCAAAGCGATCTTTGGCCTCGTCAGCCAGTTCATCGGTTATGTCGACCGCTACAAAACCGTCGCTGCTCGCGGTGTCGCAGCAGGCCTGAAAAAAGGCCGGATGCAATTGCGCTGGCAGGCCAAGCGCAACACCACGCTCAAGCCCAACGAACACCACGACGACGCTTCGGTTCAGGCGAAAAACCCCAACGGCGACAGCGCCGACACCGTTGAGCGCACCGCGACGAATAAATGCCCGGTGTCGATGGTCACCGGCGAAGAGCTGCTGACCCTGACCGACGGCACGCTCGACGGCATCCTGCCGTTCGACTTCACCCGCCTGTACCGCACCAGCGCCGTCGAGCTCGACAGTGGCCTCGGCTTTGGCTGGAGCCATTCACTGTCGCAGCACCTGGAGCTCGACGGCGAGCAGCTGATCTGGGTCGATCACGAAAACCGTCGCACGCCGTTTCCGCGGCCGACGCGTGAGCGGCCGGTTATCCACAATAGCCTGTCGCGGTCGGCGATCTACCTCGGCGAGGTGCCGGACGAACTGATCCTCGCCCTGGCCGGCGAGACCCCGCGCTTTTACCACTTCCGCGACGGCCGGCTGACGGCGATCAGCGACGCCTACGGCAATCGGCTGAGCCTGCGCCGCGATTACCGGGACCGTGTCGAACGCCTGGACAACGGCGCCGGCCGTTCGTTGTACTTGCGTTACGAGCACCAGCACCTGATGGCCATCGACTATCAGGTGCAGCAACGGGCCGACAACGAAGCGCGGTCCTGGCGTACCGAGCAGACCCTGGTGACTTACCGCTACGACGCCCGCCAGCGGCTGATCGAAGCGAGCAACGCCGCCGGGGAAAGAGAGCGCTACGACTACGACGAACAGCACGTCATCCTGCAACGGCAACTGGCCGGCGGCGCGAGTTTTTTCTGGGCCTGGGAACGGTCCGGTAAGGCCGCCAGATGTATCCGCCATTGGGCCTCGTTTGCGCAGATGGAAGCGCGTTACGTCTGGGACGACCACGGCAGCGTCACCGTGCAGAACAGTGACGGCAGCCGCGAGCTGTATCAGCACGATGCGCGTGCACGGCTGGTGCGTCGGGTCGGCCTGGACGGTGGCGAGCAGCACCAGGCCTACGACGACCAGGGGCGGCTGATCGCCGAGCAGGACGCCCTCGGCGCCGTCACCGAATACCGTTATGACGAGGTCGGCCGGCTGATCGCGCGGCTGCCGCCGGACGAGGCGCCGACGGCCTACGAATACCGCCACGGTTTCCTCCATGCCCACACCCGCGGTGACGCGACCTGGACCTATGCGCGCAACGCCCAGGGCGACGTCAGCGCCGTCACCGACCCCGACGGGCAGATCACTCGCTACTTCTACGACCCGCAGGGGCGGCTGCTGACTGTCCGCTACCCGGACCAGAGCGGCCATCATTTCGTCTGGAACGGCTTGGGGCAACTGCTCGAAGAGACCTTGCCGGATGGCGGTCAGCGGGCCTTTGCCTACGACGCCCTGGGGCGGCGGATCAGCGTTCAAGACGAACACGGCGGCGTTACCGCGTATGCGTGGGACGCTGTTGGCCGCCTGATCCAGACGATTTTCCCTACCGGTGCGCGCCGCAGTTATGCCTACAACGCCTACGGCCAGGTCACCGCCGAAACCGACGAACTGGGGAGAGTCACCCGTTACGAATACGCCGACGATTTGCATCGGGTCAGCCGCCGCATCAACCCCGACGGCAGCACGCTGAATTACCGCTACGACCACGCGCAACTGCGGCTCACCGCGATCGACAACGAGGTCGGCGCCACCTACCGGCTGGACTACACCCCCGGTGGCTTGATCCGCGAGGAAACCGGCTTTGACGGTCGGCGCACCGCGTATGCCTACGACGGCAATGGCCAGTTGCTGGAGAAAACCGAATTCGGCGACGACGGTTCTTCACTGGTCACCCAGTACCAACGCGATGCGGCGGGACGCCTGCGGGTCAAAACCCTGCCGGACGGGGTCAAGGTCGCCTACCGCTACGACACCCTCGGGCGCCTGCTCAGCGTCGACGACGGCCAGGACCACCCGCTGGAGTTCGAATACGACCGCCAGGACCGGCTGATCACCGAACACCAGGGCTGGGGCACCCTGCGTTACGCCTAAGACAGCGGCGGCCGGCTCAAGCGCCTGCGCCTGCCCGATGGCTGCGTGCTGGATTACCACCACGCCGAAGGGGGTGC
>NZ_JBWKXF010000071.1:0-25754 GCF_059422645.1 Pseudomonas sp. GW821-FHT01C01
GCTCGCGAAGGCGGCGTATCAGTCAACATAAATGTTGAATGAAAAGACGCCTTCGCGAGCAAGCCCGCTCCCACATTTTGTTTGGGGTGAATGGTAAAAAGCGTCGTCGAAATGGCGTCAACATTCACACTATGACCATTCGGCGCCTTTCGGTCTCGTCCGGCCTGCAAGCCGGACTTTTCTTCTATTCTCAGCTCAGGGATGTCGACAGTAATCACAGGATCGAAACAGCCTTCCCGTGGGGGCTGAACACCGGATCTACCGAGGGTCGCCGCCATGTCGCGCAACCTCTGCCTCACCCGTCAATGCCTGGGCCTTGTGACCCGTATCGAGTGTTCCATCCGTCCATTGGCGGGAGATACGGGCATGTGGACTTTACTGTTCGCCGCCGGAATGGCCGGTGAACAACCTTCGGCCATCAAGGCCCAAGGACCTTTTCATGGCCCGTTCGTGGCTGAATCAATTCTCGACACCATCGTTGAAAGTCTGACCTTGCATGGCTATGAACTGGCCGATGACCCGCAAATCTGGTGCCTGCACCTGCAAGCCCAACTGCGGGAAATCAACGGCGGTCGCTGCCGTAACGTGGGCGGCTTCGAGTTTCAACCCGAGCACTGAGTCGCACTATTGATCAAGGCGAGACATGTCGGCCTTGTCGAGTTTGACCTCGAAACCATATTGCACAGTGGCGAGGTCGGTGCGTTGATAGGTTTCCAGGCGCGTAGGCTGTCCGTAGAAGTAGTGCACGGCAAACTGCGCCGGCCCCTCTGCGCTCGCGTCATGGCTGACCGATAGAATCTCTTTCAAGTAATTGCCGCTGTCGTCCTTGGCGAAAAACCGCCAGTCCTGGGCGGGAAACGCCTTCAGGTCCACCACCAGCGCATTGTCTTTGAGCTCGAGGCCCTTGGGCAGTTGACGGGCATCGACGGTTTTTTTGTCGACCGTGGCCAGGAACAGCGGCATCGAGCCGACTGCATAGGACGGCGTTTCCGGAAACAGATTCAGATCGTAAGTGATGGTGCCGCGCAGGGGATCGACCTGGTACGCCTCGGGCGGCAGTTCGATTGGCTCGTCGCGTTTGCCACCCTCGTCTTCGGTAAAGAAACTCACCGGGCTTTCACCGGGGTTGAACGATGTCCCGAGCAGTTCATCGTTGAAGCTGCGCAGATGAGTGAATTCGATTCGCGCAGCGCTCGGGTCGTCGACCGACTGACTGATGCTGACATTCTTTTTCAGTTGATCCTCACTCAGCGTTGCCCCTTTGAGCCAGCCTGCTGCCTGGTCGTCATAGACCACCACGGGCAGGTTCAACGGCTGGATGGACTTGTCCGTGGTATTGGCATCGAAGCGCCGGACCGGCAGGTCCAGGTTCTTGCGGGTGATCGTGACGGCGGAAAAGTCCAGCATGTTGACTTCGAGGGTTTCGATCGTCCCGTTGAAGTACACCTTGGAATAACGTCGGGCCTGCTGTTTCTCAAAAGTGCGTTGTTCTTCGTCGAGCTGTTTTTCCAGGGCCTCGCTCCAGCTCTTTTGTTGCTGCATTTTGGCCAGCTGCTTCTGATAGAAGGCGATTTGTGCCGCGGTTTCATTGATCGAGCCGGAGCGCGAGATGAATTGCCCGGTGCTGTCCATGGCCTGGACGATCAGTGGATTCAGCGGTGTTTCCCTGACTTCAGGGGCCAGCGGCGCGCCGTTGTTGTATTCGATTTCCGCGTAGTTGTTCGCGAGTGTAAGCAGGGTGACGCTGAGGTTGTCGTTGGTGCGGGTTTGGCCCACATCCTTCTTCGTCAGGTTGAAACTGTAGAGCCGGCGTGGCGCGATGACTTCGACTTTACCTTGCAGGCTCACCGGTTGCGGCTGCTGCTTTTTGTCGATGTCGAGGCCTTCGATGAAGGGGTAGGCCACGGTCAGGTCATCGGGGTTGGTCAGGTTGGAGCTCGATGGGCTCAACTGGATGCCAGGGTCGGTTTCCGACCATTCCGGTTGGAACGCAACCACTCGTTTGTTGCTCAGCGTGACCGACAGCCATTCCAGGCCGTGGGGAAACAAAAACGCGGCAGGAATGCTGAACGTGAAGGGGAACACCGGCTGCAGGTCGGTCAGGTAGTCGGAGCTGGAGTCCTTTTGCAGCACGAACAGCCCGTTGATGTAGGCGTCGACCAGGGCCTGTGGCGTGGGATAGTGCTTGAGCATGGCGAGGGCGTCTTCGCCGTATTCGGTTTCCACCGGTTTGCTGTCGAGCTTGAGTTGTGCGCGTTCGAGTAGCAGCAGTGAGCCGCCCAGTTCCGACACGGCATCCTTGAGCTTCGGATCCTGGATGGCGTCCAGCGACTTTTCGAATTGCGCGGTTTTTTCTTCGAGGCTGACCTGGCGTTTTTCATCGCTGGGTGAGCAGCCGCTTAGCAGCAGCGCCAGGCAAATTCCGGCACTCGTCAAAGGCAATCGCACATCCATTTCCAGTCTTCCTGTCCGATATCACTGAACGGTCAATGATTTGGACACTAGCAGAAAAACTTTGATACACAGGCGCAGGTTGCGGATTTTTCGAAGGTTTCTGGCTGCTTCTAGGTATAGACAGGCGGCTGTTATACTCGCGGCCATTTTTAAGTCCGCCTGTGAGATTCAATGGAACGCTTTATCGAAAATGCAATGTACGCCTCGCGCTGGCTGCTGGCCCCGATCTATTTCGGTCTGTCCCTCGGGCTGCTGGCGCTGGCACTGAAATTTTTCCAGGAAGTCTTTCACGTTATCCCGAACGTGTTTTCGATGGCCGAATCGGACTTGATCCTGGTGCTGCTGTCGCTGATCGACATGGCCCTGGTTGGCGGTTTGCTGGTGATGGTGATGATTTCCGGCTATGAGAACTTCGTCTCGCAACTGGACATCGACGACAGCAAGGAGAAGCTCAACTGGCTGGGCACCATGGACTCTTCGTCGCTGAAGATGAAAGTGGCCGCGTCGATCGTAGCGATTTCGTCCATTCACCTGCTGCGCATCTTCATGGACGCCAAGAACGTCGATCCCGAGCATCTGCAGTGGTACGTGATCATCCACATGACTTTCGTGGTATCGGCATTCGCCATGGGTTACCTGGATAAAGTCACCAAGCACTGATCCGGACAAGCTCTCTTGTGGCGAGGGAGCTTGCTCCCGCTGGATTGCGAAGCGATCCCGTTTTTTTGGGGCCGCTACGCAGCCCGGCGCGAGCAAGCTCGCTCGCCACAACCTCCTGCGATAACAGACAAACGGTCTGGCCAGTGGCTTGTGCTTTGATGCGCCGAAGCCTATCCCTGTAAAGAGGCTCGCTACTGCGTGAGGTGCGTTTATGAACCTGCATGAGTTGAATGCGTATGCCATCGCCGGGAAGGTCGATGAGCTGAACCTGATCTCGATGGAGGGGGGCATCTACCTGCTGGAGGCGCGGATGCACGGAGCAGCGTATCCATTGAGCGATACGCACGGGCATATGATGAGCCTGCGTTCGGTGGAGCATGCCCGTGATGTGCTGCGCTCCTTTCCCAAGTTGCACTTCAACCTTGTGCACACCGTCGTGCATGACGAAATGTGCGGGTTGGTTGCCGATGTGGAAGAAAACCTGAAGGTCCCGATCGCCTGACGTCCCTCATCAATGGCATGATATCTGTGCTAGTCTGCTGGCCCTTTTGGTTCCGGGCGCTCCGGGACGCGCTGTGCACGCATGGCAAGTTCCCGAGCCGTCCGCACAGCGGAGCAGTGTCATGTCCGAAGTAAATCTGTCCACCGACGAAACCCGCGTCAGCTACGGTATTGGCCGTCAGCTGGGCGATCAACTGCGCGACAACCCGCCACCGGGCGTAAGCCTGGACGCGATCCTGGCAGGTCTGACCGACGCATTCGCCGGCAAGCCAAGCCGTGTGGGTCAGGAAGAAATGTCCGCCAGCTTCAAGGTCATCCGCGAAATCATGCAGGCTGAAGCTGCAGCCAAGGCTGAAGCGGCCGCTGGTGAAGGCCTGGCTTTCCTGGCTGAAAACGCCAAGCGTGAAGGCATCACCACGCTGGCTTCCGGCCTGCAGTTCGAAGTTCTGACTGCTGGCGAAGGCGCCAAGCCATCCCGTGAAGACACCGTGCGTACTCACTACCACGGCACCCTGATCGACGGCACTGTGTTCGACAGCTCCTACGAGCGCGGCCAGCCTGCAGAATTCCCGGTTGGCGGCGTGATCGCCGGCTGGACCGAAGCTCTGCAACTGATGAACGCCGGTAGCAAATGGCGCCTGTACGTGCCGAGCGAACTGGCTTACGGCGCTCAAGGCGTTGGCGGCATCCCGCCACACAGCGTACTGGTGTTCGACGTCGAACTGCTCGACGTTCTGTAATACCTGGCCCGATATAGCGTCGGGCTAATGTGGGAGCGGGCTTGCTCGCGAAGGCGTCCTTTCAGGCGACAAACAGTTTGCCTGACCTACCGCTTTCGCGAGCAAGCCCGCTCCCACAGTTTTTTACGGTGTTTCATATTTCGATCTTGTGGTGCAGTTCACTGTGCGGGCGCAACGCCCGGGCATAGCAGAACAGAAACAGATTGCGCACCAGTTCCTTGAGCACCACTGGCTCGCTGGAGCTCAGGCCGCTGACGTCCAGGTCACCCTGATCCTGCAGCTCGTTCAAGGCTTCCTCTTCAAGCACGGCACAGACTTCCCCGGTTTCCCGATGCAGGATCCTGAGGTAAGGGTGTGGTCGGTCCAGCCAAGCATCGATCAAATAAGTCATGGTTCTCATCTCCACTGAGGGTTTTATGAGAATAATTCTTATTCATCAAATAGCAAGGGCCTATTGGCGGTTTGCACTTTTTCCCAGATAAAGATTGCGACAGGTCAAAACGACTGGCGCTTGGCTATTGCGCGGATTTACTGGGTGAAACGGGGGAGGGTGAGGCACCATCCCACGCCGGGCGCGGGATGGAAGACAGCAGGTTCAGACTTTTCTGACGAACTCGGACTTGAGTTTCATCGGGCCGATGCCGTCGATCTTGCAATCGATGTCGTGATCGCCATCGCACAGGCGGATGTTCTTGACCTTGGTGCCGACCTTGACCACCAAAGACGTGCCCTTGACCTTGAGGTCCTTGATCACGGTGATGGTATCGCCGTCTTGCAGGACATTGCCGACCGAATCCTTTTTCACTGCGTCATCGGACACCGCTTCGGCTTCACCGCTGGCGGACCATTCGTGGGCGCACTCGGGGCAGATCAGCTGCGCGCCGTCTTCATAGGTGTATTCGGAATTGCATTTTGGGCAGGGTGGCAACGTGCTCACTAAGGCTCCTTGGATTCAGGATCGCTAAAAAGCGCACATTGTATAGGGTTTTAGGCGGGAGGGGGCAGCGCTGACAAACCTGTGGGAGCGGGCTTGCTCGCGAAAGCGGTGTGCCAGGCAACTTGTTGGTTGACTGAAGAAACGCATTCGCGAGCAAGCCCGCTCCCACAGGGGATATTCGTTATCAGTGCGTACGCGCGACCGCAAATTCGCTCAGTTCAACCAGCGCATCGCGGTATTCGCTGGCAGGCAATGCTTCGAGGCACTTGATCGCGCGGGCCACATAATCGCGGGCCAGTTGCGCGGTGTACTCAAGCGAGCCCGAGGCTTCCACGGCTTCGCGGATGCTTTCCAGGTCTTCGATTCCACCTTTCTGGATCGCTTTGCGCACCAGGGCGGCCTGTTCCGGCGTACCTTCACGCATGGTGTAGATCAGCGGCAGGGTCGGCTTGCCTTCGGCCAGATCGTCACCGACGTTCTTGCCCAGGGTTTCGGCGTCGCCTTTGTAATCGAGCAGGTCATCGACCAGTTGGAAGGCCACGCCCAGGTGATCGCCGAATGTACGCAGGGCTTCGGCCTGTTCCGGCGTGGCACCGCACAGGGCCGCAGCACTGTGGGTCGAAGCTTCGAAGAGCATCGCGGTCTTGCCGCGGATGACTTCCATGTAGGTTTCTTCGGTGGTGCTGGCGTCACGGACCTTCGACAGCTGCAGCACTTCGCCTTCGGCGATGATGCGCGTGGCTTGCGAAAGGATCTTCATCACCTGCATCGAGCCCAGCTCGACCATCATTTCGAAGGAGCGCGAGTACAGGAAGTCACCCACCAGCACGCTTGGCGCGTTGCCCCACATGGCGTTGGCGGTCGAGCGGCCTCGGCGCATGCCGGACATGTCGACGACGTCGTCATGCAGCAGGGTAGCGGTGTGCAGGAACTCGATGGTGGCGGCCAGCAGGCGCAGTTCGTCGCCTTCGCGGCCAAGGGCCTTGCCACACAACAACACCAATAAAGGACGCAGGCGTTTGCCGCCGGCCGAGGTGATGTAATCGCCGATTTTCGATACCAGCGGCACTCGGGAAGTCAGCTGCTTCTTGATGATGCCGTCGACGGCGCTAAAATCGTCCGCCACCGCGCGGTAGAAAGCTTGGGGTTGCATCAGCGACAGTTGCTCCAGAAGGGTTGCGCGGCATGCTAGGACCCACGCCTGCAGGTGTCAAGGCGCGATGGACGGCCCCTTGCAAGGCTAGCGTGGCTTGCGTACAATCGCGCACCCTGAACTTCCTGGGCAGCACCTGCCTTACGCAATTGCAAGCGGGCCTTCCAGCCCCATGCAGCCATGCCAGCCAATACCTCTTCTTATAAAGAGCTGGGTGAGCAGGATTATCGGAGAAATACCATGTCTTATGCAGTAATCGTTACTGGCGGCAAGCAGTACAAAGTCGCCCCAGGTGAATACCTGAAGATCGAAAAACTGGAAATCGCTACCGGCGAATCCGTTACCTTTGATCGCGTTCTGTTGGTTGCCAATGGTGACGACGTGAATATCGGCGCTCCAGTTGTTGCTGGCGCTACCGTTGTGGCTGAAGTGATCTCCCAAGGTCGTCACGATAAAGTCCGCATCATCAAGTTCCGTCGCCGTAAGCACCACATGAAGCGTATGGGCCACCGCCAGTGGTACACCGAGATCAAAATCACCGGTATTCAGGCTTAATTACAGCCTAATTCCTCACTAGGAGAATTGAACTCATGGCACACAAAAAAGCTGGTGGTAGTACCCGTAACGGTCGCGACTCAGAAGCCAAACGCCTTGGCGTGAAGATGTATGGCGGCCAGGCTATCAAAGCAGGCAACATCATCGTGCGTCAGCGCGGCACCCAATTCCACGCTGGCTACGGCGTTGGCATGGGTAAAGATCACACCCTCTTCGCTAAAGTCGAAGGCGTGATCAAGTTCGAAGTAAAAGGCGCCTTCGGTCGTCGTTACGTGAGCGTAGTCGCAGCTTAATTGCGCGATCGCTGGAAAAGCCCTGTCTCGCGACGGGGCTTTTTCGTTTGTGGGGTGAGTCTCTTGCAAAGCTGTTTGTATGGGCTGTCGGCGTACGATGTAGGTGTCGTGGTTTGGGGTCGCTGCGCTCATTTTTGCAAGAGTCTTATGTCTTGATTGTTTTTCGGCTCGTCCGTATGGCGAGAGGCGTTTGTTATGAAGTTTGTTGATGAAGTATCGATTCGAGTAAAGGCCGGCGACGGCGGCAATGGCTGCATGAGTTTCCGTCGCGAAAAATTCATCGAAAACGGCGGTCCGAACGGTGGTGATGGTGGTGACGGCGGTTCCATCTACATGATGGCCGACGAAAACCTCAACACCCTGGTGGACTACCGTTACACCCGGCACTTCGATGCCGAGCGTGGCTCCAACGGCGGCAGCACCGACTGCACCGGCAAGAAGGGTGAGGATCTGATCCTGCGTGTACCGGTGGGTACCACGGTGATCGACTCTGCCACTCAGGAAGTGATTGGTGACCTGACCAAGGCTGGTCAGAAGTTGCTGGTGGCTCACGGCGGCTGGCACGGTCTGGGCAACACCCGTTTCAAATCCAGTACCAACCGTGCGCCACGTCAGACCACGCCAGGCAAGCCGGGCGAGCAGCGTGACCTGAAGCTGGAAATGAAGGTGCTGGCGGACGTGGGTTTGCTGGGCTTGCCGAACGCTGGCAAAAGTACCTTTATCCGTTCGGTGTCGGCCGCCAAGCCGAAAGTCGCCGATTATCCGTTCACCACGCTGGTGCCGAACCTGGGTGTGGTCAGTGTCGATCGCTGGAAGAGCTTCGTGGTCGCGGACATTCCGGGTCTGATCGAAGGTGCTTCCGACGGCGCGGGCCTGGGGATTCGCTTCCTCAAGCACTTGTCGCGTACTCGCTTGCTGTTGCACCTCGTCGACATGGCGCCGCTGGATGAAACCAGTGCTCCGGACGCCGCTGAAGTCATCGTCAGCGAGCTGACCAAGTTCAGCCCGTCCCTGGCAGAGCGTGATCGCTGGTTGATCCTGAACAAGTGCGATCAGATTCTTGATGAGGAGCACGATGCTCGCGTCAAGGAGATCGTCGATCGCCTGGAGTGGACCGGTCCGGTCTACGTGATCTCGGCGATTGCCAAGCAGAACACTGAGCGTCTGTGTCACGACATCATGCGTTACCTGGAAGATCGTGCCGATCGCCTGGCCAACGACCCGGCCTACAAGGAAGAGCTGGCCGAGCTCGATCAGCGTATCGAAGATGAAGCTCGTGCCCAGTTGCAGGCGCTGGACGATCAGCGTGCGCTGCGTCGCAGTGGCGTGAAGTCGGTCCACGACATCGGCGACGATGATTGGGACGAAGAAGATGTGGATGACGAAGACGGTCCGGAAATCATTTACGTGCGTGACTGATTCGTTGCGATAAACTTAAGCGCCGCTCAATCGAGCGGCGTTTTGGTATCTGGAAATCGGCAGTCACGAATAACCACGAATAACCACGAATAACGTCACGGGCAGTGCTAGGTCGCGCTGTCCTCAAGCTAAGGTTGAAGATGATGCGGAGCAAGGTGGCAGGTGCGCAGCGTTGGGTCGTGAAGATCGGCAGCGCTTTGCTGACGGCGGACGGCAAGGGCCTGGATCGCGCGGCGATGGGTGTCTGGGTTGAGCAGATGGTGGCCTTGCATGAGGCGGGTGTCGAGCTGGTGCTGGTGTCCTCCGGGGCGGTGGCGGCGGGCATGAGCCGTTTGGGCTGGACCTCGCGACCCAGTGCGATGCACGAGCTTCAGGCCGCCGCTGCAATCGGCCAGATGGGGCTGGTGCAGGCGTGGGAGTCGAGCTTTGCCGAGCATGGCCGGCATACCGCACAGATTCTCCTGACCCACGACGACCTGTCCGACCGCAAGCGCTACCTGAATGCCCGCAGCACCCTGCGTGCACTGGTCGAGCTCAAAGTCATTCCGGTGATCAACGAGAACGACACCGTTGTCACCGACGAAATCCGTTTCGGCGACAACGACACCTTGGCAGCGCTGGTGGCGAACTTGGTCGAGGCGGACTTGCTGGTGATTCTCACGGATCGCGATGGCATGTTCGATGCCGATCCGCGCAACAATCCGGATGCCCAACTGATCTACGAGGCGCGCGCCGATGACCCGGCGCTGGATGCAGTCGCCGGCGGTACGGGTGGTGCGCTGGGGCGTGGCGGCATGCAGACCAAGTTGCGTGCTGCGCGTCTTGCGGCGCGTTCTGGTGCTCATACCATCATCGTCGGTGGGCGGATTGAGCGCGTGCTGGATCGCCTCAAGGCAGGCGAGCGCATCGGCACCTTGCTTTCGCCGGAGCGCGGCATGCTGGCGGCGCGCAAGCAGTGGCTGGCCGGTCATCTGCAAACCCGTGGCACCCTGGTGCTGGATGCGGGGGCGGTGACTGCGTTGTCCCAGGGTAACAAGAGCTTGCTGCCGGTTGGGGTCAAATTGGTGCAAGGCAGCTTCCGTCGCGGTGAGATGGTGGTGTGCGTCGCGCCGGATGGTCGTGAGATTGCCCGGGGCCTGGCCAACTACAGTGCTCTGGAAGCGCAAAAAATCATCGGTCAGTCGTCTGAGGCGATTGTCGGTCTGTTGGGTTACATGGCGGAGCCGGAACTGGTTCACCGCGATAACCTGATCCTGGTTTGAAGGAATACCTGAATGCGCATGGCAAAAGGATTTTTGGGGTTGCTGTTGGCGCTGCCGTTGCTGGCTTCGGCCGAGGAGATTGGTCAGGTCTCGACGGTATTCAAGTTCGTTGGGCCAAATGACCGGATCGTGGTCGAGGCTTTTGATGATCCCAAGGTCGATGGTGTGACCTGCTATCTCTCGCGCGCCAAGACGGGTGGCGTGAAAGGTGGTCTTGGATTGGCCGAGGATCGTGCCGAGGCGTCTATCGCTTGCCGGCAGGTCGGGCCGATCAGCTTCAAGGGCGAACTCAAGGATGGTGATGAGGTGTTCAAGGAGCGCACGTCCCTGGTGTTCAAGACCATGCAGGTGGTGCGCTTCCTCGACAAGAAGCGCAATACGCTGGTGTATTTGGTGTACAGCGATCGCTTGATCGAGGGCAGTCCGCAGAATGCGGTGACGGCAATTCCGATTTTGCCGTGGGCGCACGCTCAATAATCTGACGCAAATCCAAGTGTGGGAGCGGGCTTGCTCGCGAAAGCGTTGAATCAGTCAATATTGATGTCGACTGACGCGCCGCCTTCGCGAGCAAGCCCGCTCCCACATTTTTTTGCGGTGCCTGCTAAATCGCAGGCAATAAAAAACCGACCCTGAGGTCGGTTTTTTAATGAGCGTGTCGCTTAGGCAGCAGCGGCAACGTTCAGGGCCTTGACGTGGCCATTCAGGCGGCTCTTATGACGAGCGGCCTTGTTCTTGTGGATGATGCCTTTATCGGCCATACGGTCGATAACTGGCACAGCCAGAACGTAAGCGGCTTGAGCTTTGGCAGCGTCTTTTGCGTCGATGGCTTTAACTACATTCTTGATGTAGGTACGAACCATGGAACGCAGGCTGGCGTTGTGGCTGCGACGCTTCTCAGCCTGTTTTGCACGTTTTTTGGCGGAAGGTGAGTTGGCCACCGTCGAGCTCCTCGAAAGACTTTTTAGGAAATAGCAAACAAAATAGGCCGCGAATCATGCCGATGAGTTGAAGTCTTGTCAAGGGCGGAGGAAACGTTCCGCTAAGTGGTCGGTCCCGACCCCATGAAAACTACTGCGCTCGACAATACTGCGTTGAAAACAGGCTCGAAATGCTCATTGACGTTCGTCAACTCCGCTTTCTCGTCTGTATTCACCTTGTCTTGCCTTCGCTCGTCACGTTTTCATGAGGTCGGTGGCACAGAATATTTCTTTCCGGCGTGTGACCTGTAAACTCGCGAGCTTTGGCTCTGTGCTGTTGCGGCGCGGAGTATCGCATAAGTAGGCGCTTTGTTCGCCTGCTGTTTATCGACAGGCACAAACTCTTTCCATGAATCTGCTCAAATCGTTGGCCGCCGTCAGCTCTATCACGATGCTTTCCCGGACTCTGGGGTTTGTTCGTGACACCCTCATTGCGCGCACATTTGGCGCGGGAATGGCGACCGACGCCTTCTTTATCGCCTTCAAATTACCCAATCTGCTGCGGCGGATCTTTGCCGAGGGGGCGTTTTCCCAAGCGTTCGTGCCGATTCTTGCCGAATATAAAAGCCAGCAGGGTGAAGAGGCGACCCGAACCTTCATTGCCTACGTCTCGGGTCTGCTGACGCTGGTGCTGGCGCTGGTCACGGTGTTGGGCATGATCGCCGCGCCGTGGGTCATCTGGGTGACGGCACCGGGTTTTACCGATACCCCGGAAAAATTCGAACTGACATCAAGCCTCTTGCGAGTGACCTTTCCCTACATCCTGCTGATTTCCCTGTCGTCGTTGGCCGGTGCGATCCTCAACACCTGGAACCGCTTTTCGGTGCCGGCCTTCGTGCCGACCCTGCTCAATGTCAGCATGATCATATTTTCGGTGTTTCTGACGCCGTACTTCGACCCTCCGGTGATGGCACTCGGCTGGGCGGTTCTGGCGGGTGGCCTGGCGCAGCTTCTCTATCAACTGCCGCACCTGAAAAAGATCGGCATGTTGGTGCTGCCTCGCCTGAATCTGCGCGATACGGGCGTCTGGCGAGTAATGAAGCAGATGTTGCCGGCCATTCTCGGGGTGTCGGTGAGCCAGATTTCGCTGATCATCAACACCATTTTTGCCTCGTTCCTGGTTGCCGGTTCCGTGTCGTGGATGTATTACGCCGACCGTTTGATGGAGCTGCCGTCCGGCGTGTTGGGCGTGGCGCTGGGGACGATTCTGCTGCCGACCCTGGCCAAGACCTATGCCAACAAGGATCGTCACGAGTATTCGCGCATCCTCGATTGGGGCCTGCGTCTCTGTTTCGTGCTGGTGCTGCCTTGCTCGCTGGCGTTGGGGATTCTGGCGGAACCGCTGACGGTTTCATTGTTCCAGTACGGGCAGTTCAATGCGTTTGATGCATCGATGACCCAGCGTGCCCTGATCGCTTATTCGGTCGGATTGCTCGGGATTATTGTGATCAAAGTGCTGGCCCCTGGCTTTTATGCGCAACAAAACATCCGCACACCGGTGAAAATCGCGATTTTTACCTTGGTGGTCACCCAGCTGTTCAACTTGATGCTGATCGGGCCGCTGGCTCACGCGGGCCTGGCCTTGGCGATCAGTGCCGGCGCCTGCCTCAATGCCGGGTTGTTGTTCTATCAACTGCGCAAGCAGCAGATGTACCAGCCGCAACCGGGCTGGGCAAAGTTCGCTTTCAAGTTGCTGGTCGCGGTGACCGTGATGTCCGCGGTACTGTTGGGTGCGATGCACTTCATGCCGGCCTGGGACCAGGGGCACATGCTCGAGCGCTTCTTGCGTCTGGGGGCGTTGGTAGCGGCGGGTGTGGTGGCTTATTTCGGCATGTTAGTGTTGATGGGGTTTCGTTTGCGCGACTTCAATCGCAAGGCGCTGGAATAGAGGTTCGGGCCTCGATAAACACGGGTGGGCCGGCGGTTTTGTCGGCTCGATCACTTTGGGTTACGGTGTTGCCTGTCGTCGGCCGCCGGGTGTGGTTATAATCGACCACTTTATGAGCAAGAAGCGCGTTATGCAGCTGGTTCGAGGCCTCCACAATCTGCGCCCCCAGCATCGGGGCTGTGTCGCCACTATTGGCAACTTTGACGGTGTACACCGTGGCCACCAGGCTATCCTGGCGCGGCTGCGTGAGCGTGCGCTCGAGTTGGGCGTGCCCAGTTGCGTGGTGATTTTCGAGCCGCAACCGCGAGAGTTCTTCGCTCCGGAGACCGCGCCGGCCCGTCTGGCCCGCCTGAGGGACAAGCTGCAGTTGCTGGCGGCAGAAGGCGTCGACCGTGTTCTGTGCCTGGCGTTCAACCAGCGCCTGAGCAAGCTCAGCGCCAGCGAGTTCGTCGATACCATTCTGGTGGATGGCCTTGGCGTCCAGCACCTGGAGGTCGGGGATGACTTTCGTTTCGGCTGTGACCGCGCGGGAGATTTCGATTTCCTGCAACAGGCCGGCATCGTTCAGGGCTTTACCGTCGAGGCGGCGCAAACCGTTGAGCTGGACGGTATTCGCGTCAGCAGCACTCAGGTCCGCAATGCCCTGGCCGCAGCTGATTTTGCCTTGGCCGAGCGACTGCTAGGTCGGCCGTTCCAGATTACCGGGCGGGTGCTGCACGGCCAGAAGCTGGCTCGCCAGTTGGGTACGCCCACGGCCAACATACAACTCAAGCGCCGTCGCGTTCCGCTTTCCGGGGTTTACCTGGTCAACGTCGACATCGACGGCAAGACCTGGCCAGGCGTCGCCAACATCGGCGTGCGGCCAACGGTACAAGGTGATGGCAAGGCCCACCTCGAAATACATCTTTTAGATTTTGCCGGCGATCTGTATGACCGGCGTTTAACGGTGGTTTTCCACCACAAGCTGCGTGAAGAGCAGCGTTTTGCCTCTCTGGAGGCGCTGAAAACGGCGATCAATGCGGATGTCGCCACCGCCCGTGCACTAGCCGCACCTAGCGCCCATCGCTAATGAAGAGCCTTAAATGACCGACTATAAAGCCACGCTAAACCTTCCGGACACCGCCTTCCCAATGAAGGCCGGCCTGCCACAGCGCGAACCGCAGATCCTGCAGCGCTGGGACAGTATTGGCCTGTACGGAAAGTTGCGCGAGATTGGCAAGGATCGTCCGAAGTTCGTCCTGCACGACGGCCCTCCGTACGCCAACGGCTCGATTCACATCGGTCATGCGCTGAACAAGATTCTCAAGGATATGATCATCCGCTCGAAGACCCTGTCGGGTTTCGACGCGCCTTATGTTCCGGGCTGGGACTGCCACGGTCTGCCGATCGAACACAAAGTCGAAGTGACCCACGGCAAGAACCTGGGCGCGGACAAGACCCGCGAACTGTGCCGGGCCTACGCCACCGAGCAGATCGAAGGCCAGAAGTCCGAGTTCATCCGCCTGGGCGTGCTGGGTGACTTTGCCAATCCTTACAAGACCATGGATTTCAAGAACGAGGCCGGTGAAATCCGTGCCCTCGCCGAAATCGTCAAGGGCGGTTTCGTGTTCAAGGGCTTGAAGCCTGTGAACTGGTGCTTCGATTGCGGTTCGGCCCTGGCTGAAGCGGAAGTCGAGTACGAAAACAAGAAGTCCTCGACCATCGATGTGGCTTTCCCGATTGCCGACGAAGCCAAACTGGCTGCCGCCTTCGGTCTGCCAGCCCTGGGCAAACCGGCTTCGATCGTGATCTGGACCACCACCCCGTGGACCATCCCGGCTAACCAGGCGCTGAACGTCCATCCGGAATTCAACTACGCCCTGGTCGACGTCGGCGACAAACTGCTGGTGTTGGCTGAAGAACTGGTCGAATCGTGCCTGGCGCGCTACTCGCTGGAAGGTTCGGTGATCGCTACCGCCACCGGTTCCGCGCTGGAGCTGATCAATTTCCGTCACCCGTTCTACGACCGTCTGTCCCCGGTTTACCTGGCCGACTACGTTGAACTGGGCGCCGGCACCGGCGTGGTTCACTCCTCGCCAGCCTACGGCGTGGACGACTTCGTGACCTGCAAGAAATACGGCATGGTCAACGACGACATTCTCAACCCGGTCCAGAGCAATGGCGTGTACGTGCCATCGCTGGAGTTCTTCGGCGGCCAGTTCATCTGGAAGGCCAATCCGGCCATCGTCGACAAGCTGACCGAAGTCGGTGCGCTGCTGCACACCACCATCATCGAACACAGCTACATGCACTGCTGGCGCCACAAGACCCCGCTGATCTATCGCGCCACCGCGCAATGGTTCATCGGCATGGACAAGCAGCCGACCACCGGCGACACCCTGCGCCAGCGTTCGCTCAAGGCCATCGAAGACACCCAGTTCGTTCCGGCCTGGGGCCAGGCGCGACTGCACTCGATGATCGCCAACCGTCCGGACTGGTGCATTTCCCGTCAGCGCAACTGGGGTGTGCCGATCCCGTTCTTCCTGAACAAGGAAAGCGGCGAGCTGCACCCGCGCACCGTCGAACTGATGGAAGAAGTTGCCAAGCGTGTCGAAGTCGAGGGCATCGAGGCCTGGTTCAAGCTGGACGCCGCCGAACTGCTGGGCGATGAAGCGCCGCAGTACGACAAGATCAGCGACACCCTGGACGTCTGGTTCGACTCGGGCACCACGCATTGGCACGTCCTGCGCGGTTCGCATCCGATGGGCCATGAAACCGGTCCACGCGCCGACCTGTACCTGGAAGGCTCGGACCAACACCGCGGCTGGTTCCACTCGTCGCTGCTGACCGGTTGCGCCATCGACAACCACGCACCGTATCGCGAGCTGCTGACCCACGGCTTCACAGTCGACGAGTCCGGCCGCAAGATGTCCAAGTCGTTGGGCAACGTGATTGCGCCACAGAAAGTCAACGACACCCTGGGCGCCGACATCATGCGTCTGTGGGTTGCTTCTACCGATTACTCGGGTGAAATGGCGGTTTCCGAGCAGATCCTGCAACGCAGTGCGGACGCCTACCGGCGTATCCGTAACACCGCGCGCTTCCTGCTTTCGAACCTGACCGGCTTCAACCCGGCCACTGACCTGCTGCCGGCCGAAGAAATGCTGGCGCTGGACCGTTGGGCCGTGGACCGTACTCTGCTGCTGCAACGCGAGCTGCAAGAGCACTACGGCGAATACCGCTTCTGGAACGTGTACTCGAAGATCCACAACTTCTGCGTGCAGGAGCTGGGCGGTTTCTACCTCGACATCATCAAGGACCGCCAGTACACCACTGGTGCCGACAGCAAGGCCCGCCGTTCCTGCCAGACCGCGCTGTTCCACATCTCCGAAGCGCTGGTGCGCTGGATCGCGCCGATCCTGGCGTTCACCGCCGACGAACTGTGGCAGTACCTGCCGGGCGAGCGTAACGAGTCCGTCATGCTCAACACCTGGTACGAAGGCCTGAGCGAACTGCCAGAAGGCTTCGAGCTGGATCGCGCTTACTGGGACCGGATCATGGCGGTCAAGGTCGCGGTCAACAAGGAAATGGAAATCCAGCGCGCAGCCAAGGCTGTCGGTGGCAATCTGCAAGCCGAAGTGACGCTGTTCGCCGAAGACGCGCTGACCGCCGACCTGGCCAAGCTGAGCAACGAACTGCGCTTCGTGCTGATCACGTCGACCGCCAGTGTCGCGCCATTGGCGCAGGCACCGACCGATGCCGTGGTCACCGAAGTCAGCGGCCTGAAGCTGAAAATCGTCAAGTCGAGCCACGCCAAGTGCGCCCGTTGCTGGCACTGCCGTGAAGACGTCGGCGTGAACCCGGAGCATCCGGAAATCTGCGGTCGTTGCGTCGACAACATCAGCGGCGCTGGCGAGGTTCGTCACTATGCCTAATGCCGTTGGCCGTTTCGGACGGCTGAGCTGGCTCTGGTTGAGCTTGCTGGTCCTGGTCATTGACCAGGCCAGCAAGTTCTACTTCGAAGGCAAGCTCCAGATGTACCAGCAGATCGTAATCATCCCCGATTACTTCAGCTGGACCCTGGCCTACAACACTGGCGCGGCTTTCAGCTTCCTGGCTGACAGCTCCGGCTGGCAGCGCTGGCTGTTCGCGCTGATCGCGGTTGTGGTCAGTGCGGTACTGGTGGTGTGGCTCAAGCGTCTGGGGCGTAACGAGACCTGGCTGGCGGTCGCGCTGGCCCTGGTGCTTGGTGGCGCGCTGGGCAATCTGTATGACCGCATTGCCCTGGGCCATGTGATCGATTTCATCCTGGTGCATTGGCAGAACCGCTGGTATTTCCCGGCGTTCAACTTTGCCGACAGTGCAATCACTGTCGGTGCGGTCATGCTGGCACTGGATATGTTCAAAAGTAAAAAGACCGGAGAAACCGTTCATGACTGAACAGGTATTGGCTGAGCAACGCATCGGCCAGAACACGGAAGTCACCTTGCATTTCGCATTGCGCCTGGAGAACGGCGACACCGTGGACAGCACCTTCGACAAAGCCCCGGCGACCTTCAAGGTCGGTGATGGCAACCTGTTACCAGGTTTCGAAGCGGCCCTGTTCGGTTTCAAGGCCGGTGACAAGCGGACGCTGAGCATCGAGCCGGAAAACGCCTTCGGCCAGCCTAACCCGCAAAACGTGCAGATCATCCCTCGCTCGCAGTTCCAGGACATGGAACTGTCGCCAGGTTTGCTGGTGATCTTCAACGATGCGGCCAATACTGAATTGCCGGGCGTGGTTAAAGAGTTCGACGACGCGCAAGTGACCATCGACTTCAACCACCCGCTGGCTGGCAAGACGCTGACCTTTGACGTTGAAATCATTTCCGTCAAAGCACTGTAAAAATGTGGGAGCGGGCTTGCTCGCGAATGCTGACTGACATTCAACATTGATGTCGTCTGACACACCGCTTTCGCGAGCAAGCCCGCTCCCACATTAAACCCTCGCTGTTCTTGAACACTGTGTTCGATGAGCAGCAGGGCATTATCATTTTTCGCGCGCAAGACACGAGGCACAGTATGCAAATCAAACTCGCCAATCCCCGTGGCTTCTGCGCCGGTGTGGACCGGGCGATCGAAATCGTCAACCGCGCCCTGGAAGTCTTCGGGCCGCCGATCTACGTGCGCCACGAAGTGGTCCACAACAAGTTCGTGGTCGAAGACCTGCGTTCCCGTGGCGCGATCTTCGTCGAAGAGCTGGACCAGGTGCCGGACGACGTCATCGTGATCTTCAGCGCCCACGGCGTTTCCCAGGCTGTGCGCAGCGAAGCGGCTGGACGTGGGCTCAAAGTGTTCGATGCCACGTGCCCGCTGGTGACCAAAGTCCACATCGAAGTGGCGCGCTACAGCCGTGACGGCCGTGAGTGCATTCTGATCGGCCACGCTGGTCACCCGGAAGTCGAAGGCACCATGGGCCAGTACGACGGCAGCAATGGCGGCGCGATCTACCTGGTCGAAGACGAGAAAGATGTCGCGGCGTTGCAGGTGAAAAACCCTGAAAAACTCGCGTTCGTAACGCAGACCACACTCTCGATGGACGATACCAGCCGCGTCATCGACGCCCTGCGTTCGCGCTTCCCGGCCATCGGTGGACCGCGCAAGGACGACATTTGCTACGCCACGCAAAACCGTCAGGATGCGGTCAAGCAACTGGCTGACGAGTGCGACGTGGTGCTGGTAGTCGGCAGCCCGAACAGCTCCAACTCCAATCGCTTGCGCGAATTGGCAGAACGCATGTCCACTCCGGCCTACCTGATCGACGGTGCCGAAGACCTGCAAAAGAGCTGGTTCGACGGTGTCGAGCATATCGGCATCACCGCTGGCGCATCCGCCCCGGAAGTCCTGGTGCGCGGCGTGATCCAGCAGTTGCAGGCCTGGGGTGCCACCGGTGCCGATGAACTGGCCGGTCGCGAGGAGAACATCACGTTCTCGATGCCTAAGGAACTGCGCGTTCGTTCGTTGCTCTGAGTTTTTTCCTTTCTTCGCATAACGCCTGTTCAGCCTCATCGCTGCGCAGGCTGACGCGGCCGGTCCGTGCCAACACCACTTGATGTTGGCTCACCGGTTTGCGAACTGCGCAAATATGTAATGTCCCTCCAAAAAGTGGCTCGCCCTGGCCGCTGAATCGTACGAAATGACCGATCGGACCGTTCCCCGCAATCGGCACGCGTGTGCCGCTCCGACGTTCGGCCAACAGTAAATTGTTACTGTCCTTATAGCCCTTGCCGCTGATATCCAGAATGATCCGCCAGCCCTGGCTCCAGTCGCCATCGATGCCGTGAATCACCACGGCCTGGTTGCGGACGATGGCTTCGCTCCGGGCGGTGCGAATACCACTGAAAAGAGCCTGTGCCGCTTGCTCCCTTTGGTTCGACTCGATCAGCGTTGCGAACGCCGGAGTGACCAGATGCAGAACAATTCCTGTAATTGCCAGTCCCATGAGCAGTTCGATCAGGCTGAAGCCTTGTTGCCGCATGACATCTCCCTCCATGGCGTGCTGTGGCTCGCGCAATCCCTGCGCGATAAATGGCAACGCAAACGCACCGCATCGCTTGAATGTTGTGCCGCGTAAAAGCAGGTATAGCCGAAGGAAACAGAAGACCCCGATGGATCATCGTACAAAAGGTTTCACGCTGATCGAGTTGCTGGTCGCGATCGCGATCCTGCTGATTTTGCTGACTCTGGCTGTCCCGGCATTTACCCGTTCGACGCAAACAACCAGGGCCGATACCGAAATCGTTGACCTGCAACGAGCCCTGAATTTTGCCCGGCTCGAAGCCATCGATCGGGGCAACAGCACACGGGTGCGCCCGACGGCGGGTGGGGAGATCTGGAGTGGGGAACTGACGGTTTACGACGGTACTGGCGCTTTGGCCAATGTATTACGGGTTGTTCCGGCGATGAGCAGCGGCGCAACTCTGGCGCTAACCTCAGGCGTGACTGCCATCGATTTCAACAGTATGGGCGGGTTGTCATCACCGCCCTCAGAGGTGGTGATCAGCTATGGGCGCGGTGCACAAAGCAGGACGCTGACAGTGTGTTTGAACGGACGAATTCTATTGGGTGGGAGTTGCGGATGAAGGCATGGAGCAACCGCACGCAGGAGGGCATGACGCTGGTCGAAGTCCTGGTGGCGTTAGTCATTCTGGGAGTGGGTCTGCTGGGGGCGGCGGCGTTCCAGCTCAATGCGCTGAAGTACACGGACAGCGCGCGCATGACCAGTCAGGCCAGTTTTATCGCCTACGACATGATGGACCGCATTCGCGCCAACGCCGTTGCGGACTACACCATTGCGCCGCCGGTTTCGGGCAATCCAGGCGTTACCCGGGATCAGGACCTGTTTGACTTCAAATCCAACATAGTCAGCTCACTCGGCGCCACCGCGACGGGCAGCGTCACCGTCAATCAGCAGGTGTACACCATCACGATTTCCTGGGATGACTCACGGGCAGCGAATGTTGCCGACTCGCGGCGCAGTTTCGTCCTGAGCAGCCGCGCTGCCGTCGATCCGGTGGTGACTCCTTGAGCCGTTGCAGCAAAGGCTTTGGCCTGGTCGAGATGCTGATCGCCCTGGCATTGAGCCTGATTGTGGTGCTGGGCGTGGTACAGGTTTTCATCACGGCCAAGAACACTTATCTCAGCCAGAATGCTGCCGCGAACATGCAGGAGGACGCACGCTTCGTGTTGAGCAAAATGGTTCAGGAAATCCGCATGGTCGGGATGTTCGGTTGTTTGGAAACGATCACTGACTCAAGTCGAAAACGTGATTTCCATGCCAGTCAGCTAACGCCGATCCGTTGGGACAACGGCGGCCACAAGTTGACACTGGTTACGGCGGATGTCGGCGGCAATGGCGGCAAGCCGGACTGGACCGTGCTTTCCGATTGTCTGGACAAATCGACGGCCTACACTGCCGATCAAGCCCCAGCGGCAGGGCTGCAGGCCTTTCCGATACGGAAACTGACTTACAGCTTCAGCAACAACCAACTGTTTATGAAGGGCGGGGCCGCACCATCGCAGGTATTGGTGAACAACGTAGGTGCTTTTGACGTGAGCTTCGGCCTGGCCAGCACGGCCACTGATCTGGCTGCTTCCCGCTATAGCAGCAACCCGCCGGACTCCGCGCTGATTCGTAGCGTTCGCCTGAGCCTGACCCTCACCGATCCGAACCACCGGGTGAGCGATCAAACCTTCAACGTAGTGGCCGCTCTGCGCAACCGCTTGCCATGATGGAGTGCCAATGAACCGCTCTCCCGTGATGTGTTACAGCCAGCGTGGCATGGCACTGCTGGTCAGTCTGGTGTTCTTGCTCCTGCTGACGCTGATTGGTCTTTCATCGATGCAGAGCGCCACCCTGCAGGAAAAAATGGCCGGTAGCGTCGCCTTGCGCAACCAGTCGTTTCAAGGCGCCGAAGCGGCATTGCGGGTGGGTGAGAGTGCAGTGCAGCGGGACAGTTATGCGCTACCGGTTTGCAGCGGCATCGTTCAATGCGCACCACCGTCCGAGTCCTCGACGATTACTGCTGCCGGCTTCAGCGCCACTTCCGGAGTGACCTGGATTGCATCGGGCAATGGCTTTTATGGCGTGCAGAACATCGGTGTCAGCCGAGATGCGGTGAATGTGCCCATCAATACCCCGGCGACGTTGTATCGGGTAACGGCGGTAGGCATCGCGGGCCATTCGCGAAGTGTGGTGGAGAGTATCTATGCGAAGTACTGAGCGACCTGTCAGGTTGTGGTCACAACTGTTTGGTGTCGTGGTCGCGCTTAACCTGCCAGTGTTGGCGCACGGCGCCACGCCATCGGATTCACCGGCGCTGAACCGGCCAACCTGTCTGGCAAATGGCAATTGGTACGGTTTCTACCACAGCAATCAGGAGTTGAAACCCGTCTGCCTGAAGCTGCCCGCTGCGATCAGCGTTAAGATGCTCGACGGTAACGGCGATGGCGTGGTCGACAGCGTCGACACGCTATCCGATGGCGTGGTCTTTATCGGAGAGCATTCGACCCAGGACGCCAGCGACAATGGCGGGGTCGTGAACGATTCCACTGGCGACGATACGCCGGGGATGGAAAAATCCGGCGGCAGCCGTCGCATCATGTGGCGACAAATACAGTAAGTGAGAGTTGAGGCATGCGTAGTTCCAACCGCGGTTTTACCCTGATCGAAATCATGATCGTGATTGCGATCATCGGGATTGTCATGACCATTGCCGCCCCGAGTTTCACCGAATATCTGAAGAAGGGCTATCGTACCGACGTGGCCGGTCTGCTCTCCGAGCAGGCACAGATTCTCGAACGCTTCTATTCGAAGAACAACGTCTACACCAACGCCACCGGTCTGAGTGTCGGCAACGACTATTACACCATCACTCCGACCCTGACCGACCAGACCTTCCTGCTGACGGCGGTGCGCAAGGCTGGCACGAGGATGGCTACTGACAAGTGCGGTGATCTGACTATCACCAACACCGGTGTCCTCGGCATGGTCAACGCAAAATCCGGCCTGACCAGCAAAGACTGCTGGGGGCGCTGAGTTTCTTTTTCGGGTGCCTTTTGCACCCCTGTCTATTTAACGATTGGATCAGAACATGACCAGGCAACAGCAAGTGGTGATTGTCGGCGGCGGTGTGATTGGTTTGCTGACGGCCTTCAATCTCGCGTCCGAAGTGCAAAGCGTTGTGCTGCTGGATCGCTCGAACGTTGGCCAGGAATCGTCCTGGGCCGGCGGCGGCATCGTTTCGCCGCTTTACCCGTGGCGCTACAGCCCGGCGGTCACCGCGTTGGCTCACTGGTCCCAGGATTTTTATCCACAACTGGGCGAGCGCTTGTTTGCCGCCACCGGCGTTGATCCTGAAGTTCACACTACCGGTCTGTACTGGCTGGATCTGGATGACGAGGCCGAAGCGCTGGCATGGGCCGCCCGGGAAAATCGTCCGCTCAGCGCGGTGGATATTTGCGCAGCGCACGACGCCGTGCCGGTGCTGGGCAGTGGTTTTTCCCGGGCGATCTACATGGCTGACGTTGCCAATGTGCGTAATCCGCGGCTGGTGAAATCACTCAAGGCTGCGTTGCTGGCGCTGCCGAACGTGACAATTCATGAGCAGTGCGAAGTCAGCGGGTTTGTTCGTGATGGCGACAAAGTGGTCGGCGTGCAGACCTCAACAGGCACTGTCCTGGGCGATCAAGTCGTCCTGACGGCGGGCGCCTGGAGCGGTGACTTGCTCAAACTCCTGGATCTGACGCTGCCGGTCGAACCGGTGAAAGGGCAGATGATTCTCTACAAGTGCGCGGCAGATTTCCTGCCGAGCATGGTCCTTGCCAAGGGTCGTTACGCGATTCCCCGACGCGACGGGCACATTCTGATCGGCAGCACGCTGGAACATGAAGGCTACGACAAGACGCCAACCGGGTCGGCGCTGGAGAGCCTCAAGGCCTCTGCGGTGGAATTGATCCCGGCACTGGCCGAGGCCGAAGTGGTGGGGCATTGGGCCGGATTGCGCCCGGGATCACCCGAGGGCATTCCATACATCGGCCCGGTGCCGGGGTTTGACGGGCTGTGGCTCAACTGCGGGCATTACCGTAACGGGCTGGTGCTGGCTCCGGCGTCATGCCAGTTGTTTGCCGATGTGATGCTGGGGCGGGCACCGATCATTGATCCGGCACCTTATGCGCCCGCCGGGCGGCTCTGACTGCCGGATCGCAGTCGTTGATCAGGTCGCTATCGCGAGCAAGCTCGCGATGGGACCTCAATCCAATCCCAACTTCTTGAGCCGGTAACGCATCGATCTGAGTGAAAGATTCAACCGCTGAGCCGCCGCCGTGCGGTTCCAGCGGGTTTCCTCCAGGGCCTGGAGCAGCAGCTGGCGTTCGACGTTTTCCAGGTAGGTTTCCAGATTGTCGATCCGGGTCAGGTCCGGTACGCCACCTTCAACCCCACAGTTGCCCTCAGCCAGGCGCAAGTCGCCGGCTTCGATCTGATTGTTCTCGCATAGTGTGTGCGCCCGTTCGAGCATGTTTTCCAGTTCCCGCACATTGCCCGGGAAACGGTAGCTTTTCATTGCATCGAGGGCTTGCGGATGGAGTATTGCCGCGGGTTGACCAGTGTCGGCGGCCAAGCGCATGAGCATGTGGCTGGCCAGTATTTCGATGTCGTCGCGGCGCTCGCGCAAGGGCGGAACCCGCAACTCGATCACATTCAAGCGATAGTACAGGTCCTGGCGGAAGCGTTCGGCGGCGACTTCGGCGTCGAGGTCCTTGTGCGTGGCGCAGAGAATGCGCACATCGACCAGCACTTCCTGCTGTCCGCCGATGCTGCGCACGGCTTTTTCCTGAATGGCGCGCAGCAGCTTGACTTGCATGGCCAGCGGCAAATCAGCCACTTCGTCCAGGAACAGGGTGCCGCCATTGGCCGCCTGGAACAGACCGGGCTTGTCCTCGATGGCACCGCTGAAACTGCCTTTGCGATGGCCGAAAAACTCGCTCTCCATCAGTTCGGAGGGAATCGCACCGCAGTTGATCGGAATGAATGGCTGGCTGGCGCGTGGGCCTTGATCATGGATCAGCCGTGCGACCAACTCCTTGCCGCTACCGGATTCGCCACTGATGTACACCGGCGCCTGGCTGCTGGCCAGTTTGGCGATGTGCTTGCGCAGATTGCGCATGGGCAGTGAATCGCCCAGCAAGCGGCGCTCGAGGGCGGCGCTGGAAGCTGGAAGCAGTAGGGCGCTGGTGACCAGTTCACGCAGGCGGGCGAGGTCCACCGGTTTGGTCAGGAAGTCGAAGGCCCCGGCCTTGAGCACATTGATCGCGGTTTCGAGACTGGCATAGGCGGTGATCATCGCCACCTGGACCTGAGGGTGGCGTTGCTGGATGTGCTGCACCAACTCCAGGCCCGTACCATCCGGCAACTGCATGTCGGTCAGGCATAGATCGAAGGTTACGCGTTTTAGCAGGGATTGCGCTTCGCCGACATTGCGGGCGTTGAACGTCTCCAGTTTCATCCTTCCCAGGGTGATTTCCAGGAGTTCGCGAATGCCCGGTTCATCATCGACGATCAAGACTTTTTGTCGTGGTCTCGTGTTCAACGTGGGTTCCGTCCGTGAGCAAAGGTAATGCTGAAGCAGCCGCTTTCCTGGCGTGCCTTGAAGTCCGGGCGGGACAGAATGCTTTCGCCCGGCTGGCCGGACCGATAAAGCCCCAGGCCCTTGATAAGGTGGCCTGGGGCTTCGTTATCGAGTATTTCCAGTGGTTTCAGGTCGATCCGTAGCGGCGACATTTGCTCGCGGCGCGGCAGGTGCAGGACGTTTTCGATTACCCGGTTCATTCGCAGAGAGTGGTCTTGAATAATCTGCGTCAGACGTCGATCGACGCCTTTCAGTTCCTTGGGGGCGCGCGATAGTCCTCAAATGGCCGCCATTTCGGGTGAAGTGTCAGCGACCACTGGAACCCTTGTCTTGCTCGAGATGAGCCTGGCTGCAATACCATTGTTGTTCAAATTTCAGCGCGCGGTCGCGCGGCAGGTGAACGCCGCAATGGGCGCAGCGGACCATGGGCGCGGCTTCCCGTTCGGCAGGGGACCTGGGGGTGGAAGCCTGCCCCTTGAATTTGCGCCAGAACCATACTGCAGCGGCAATCAGGGCAATCCAGAACAATAAACGAAGCATGATGAGCTGCTTTTTGACTGATGATCCGGCAGTTTAGCCAAGGACCTGACAGGCGCACAGTGTAATAAAACGCTGAAATAAAAAAGGGAGACTCGAAAGTCTAATGCCGATCAGTCAAGCCACAACGCAAGCTGTAGCAGCTGGCGCAGCCGGCGTCCGGCTGCGCAGCAGTCGTAAATCCGGCTTGCACGATCTCTCTGACGTACCGCGAACTCTGATTTTACGACTG
>NZ_JBWKXF010000072.1:0-22800 GCF_059422645.1 Pseudomonas sp. GW821-FHT01C01
TGGCCTCCGAAAGACACCCTGTGAAAGTTTAGAGAGCGATCACAGGGTGTCAGGGGGTAGCCATTTCATTAGTGGTTTTGTGTCGTACACGGGATTTGTGTTCGACACCGATCAATGGTGGGAGCGGGCTTGCTCGCGAAGACGGACTCACAGCCGACGACGAGGGTGGCTGACCCTCCGCTCCCACAAATCCTCAATTGGCCGCCATTGGCCGCGTTCGCAGGCCCTTTTTCACGTCTGCGGGACTCAGGCCGTAGGCACTCTGGAAATACTGGCAAAACCGGCCGACATTGCTGAAGCCGTGTTGCAAGGCTACATCTGTCACTGAAGGCGAGCCCCCCTGGGATAGCGCGGCAAAGGCGCGTTCCAGGCGTACTTGCCGCTGATAGGCAACGATCGAAGTGCCCATGAATCGCTGAAAGCCTTCCTGCAATGCGCGCAGGCTGACGTTGGTCAACTGCGCCAAATCCGTGCCGCTGGCCAGGTGGTCGGGATGCGCCTGAATGTACTCGACGGCCAGCTTCACATGCCGCGGCGCTATCAGAGGGGAAGGGCGCTGAAGGGCTTCGGTGAAGTTGTGCGGCCAGGCTTCCAGCACCGCATCGACCAGCATTTCGCGCAGGCGCGAAGGCATCAGCGAACCAGTGTTGATCAGCAGGTCGAATTCGCTGCCCGTGGCCAGTTCAATCAACGCCCGGATGCCCTGCAAGGCCGACACATTCAGATCCACCACCGGCTCGAAATGCACCTTCTGCAAGATAGGTTTGCCCAGCAGCATTGACAGACGCTCGGTGATCAGTCGACGGCTGATCGAAATCCCGTGCTGTGCGTGATTATCGACAAAGCGCGCCGAGCGGACCTCGGCCTTGTCGATCGCCAGGCCGACCTGCGCGAAACCTACCGACTCGGTAACGTGGTTGAAGATGATCTTGCCGGCGGTGGGAATGACGAACGTGATTTCATCCAAAGGGGCGGGAAACGCCACCGTGAAGTCACCGCGATAGTGCATGCGGCGAAAACTGACACCTTCGTGCCTGCCATAGACCCCGCCGATGATGATGTTTTTCGGCGGCGGCGGAGAATCGGAATAGAGGTTGCCGAACAGGTTTGAGAACAACGTGCCAAAGTCGTCGCAGCGCATGTCGTTGGACCTGATGATGATTTGCTTGCGCGTCGTGCTTGAGTACACCTGAAGTGTCACCTTGAGCGGAGGGGCAAAGCCCCGGTACAGGGAACTGGCGATCGGAGATCGGGCGGGTGCGGTTCGGAAAGGCGTCAGGACGTTATCAGTGAGTAATGACAGGTTTGTGACCGGGGCTTTTACCAATGCCGTCGCTGGACCCGTTTGCACTCACCCGACGCCACCGCTCGCACTGAACAACCGGTGGCACGAGCGGTAACGGGGGCGTGGGCTGACCTGGAGTGGCCGCGGCTATTTCACCGGCTCTCCAGGCTTGATATCCCCGCAAAAAATATCGACGTTGCCATCGGTCGAAGCCGTTCGCACGACCACCGAGTATTTGCCGGCAAGCAGGGTTTGCAGCGGGACAGGTGCGGTTCTGGAAAAAGTCCAGCCACGTACGGGTTGGCGTTCGGTGTTGACGGTGTCGTTCATCGCGTAGGCGACTGCCCCGGGTTGCTGGCAACTGCCGTTATAGATGAAAGAGTAAAGACGCAAGGGCAGGATAACCCCGGTTGGAACACCGCTGACGAAGAAACTGAGCCCGGTTTTCTGGTCATAGCCTGTCAACGTGACGGTGCCGATCTGACCGGCGTTTTGCCGGGTGGCGACCAACGTTACGTTCACGCCGTGGTTCGATGAAGTGGCGCAGCCGAAAAGGCTTGCCGTCACCATGAATGCTGCCACTGAGATTTTGAGCTTCATTGCCAAACTCCTGAGTTGAAGAACTGCAATGGGGGAGTTAGCGGGTATAGCGCATTTATCGCCTTCGTGACGTCGTCCATATAAGGCTTTCTATTTTTGAACGGTGATGCCGGGGTGGCTGTCTCCTTCGCCAGCCATTTGGCGGCGTAGCCGTGGAAACCGGCTACATTTGTAACTGGTCGAGCCTGCGTGGATTGCCTGCTGGCACACGCCCTTCGATGCCGACGAAGGTTTGCAATGGTTACGCGTGCAGTTAAAGGATTGTGCGGTCAGTTGAGCCCACTCATCATCCGCATGGACGATTGGCGACTGGAGTAACTGATGAATCAACAAGGCAGCCATCCGCAAGAGCGGATTCCAGGCACTCCACAGCGGGGTAGCGTGCGCAGCCTGTTGATCCCGGAATGGCTCGGCAGTTACCGGCCAGACTGGCTGCGAGGCGATGTGGTTGCCGGGCTGACGGCAGCGGCCGTGGTCATTCCCAAGGCGCTGGCGTACGCCACCATTGCCGGCTTGCCAGTGCAGGTCGGGCTGTACACGGTGCTGGTGCCGATGGTGATCTACGCCGTGCTCGGCACGTCGCGCCCGCTCAGCGTCAGCACCACGACCACCCTGGCCATTCTCGCCGGCTCCGCGTTGGGCCAGATCAGCCCCGATGGCGATGCGGCAACTTTACTGGCGGGTTCCGCCACGCTGGCCCTGATGGTGGGCGCGATCCTGATCGTCGCGGGGCTGCTGCGCCTGGGCTTCGTCGCCAATTTCATTTCCGAGCCGGTGCTGGTGGGTTTCAAGGCCGGCATCGGCGTGGTCATCGTGCTCGACCAGTTACCGAAGCTGCTGGGCACTCACATCGACAAAGGGGGCTTCCTGCACAATCTGCTGGCCACCTTTCAGAGCATCGGTCACGCCTCGCTGCCGACCGTGGCAGTCGGCGTGTTCATGGTTTTGCTGCTGGTCGGCATGAAGCGTTTTACGCCGAGACTGCCCGCCCCGTTGATTGCGGTGGCGCTTGGCATCATCGGCATGAGCCTGTTTGGCCTGGAACGCTTTGGTGTGTCCGCCGTCGGTGTGGTGCCGATCGGGTTGCCCGCGCCAACCTTGCCGCTATGGTCGCTGGCCGAAACCCTGTGGCCTTCGGCGATGGGCATCGCGCTGATGAGTTTCACCGAAACCATCGCGGCGGGGCGAGCTTTCGCCCGCAGTGACGAGCCTGCACCACAGCCGAATCGGGAGCTGCTGGCCACAGGCGTTGCCAACATCGGCGGCGCGTTTCTCGGGGCCATGGTCGCGGGTGGCGGGACCACCCAAACGGCAGTGAACCGCTTGGCCGGTGCCCGTTCGCAACTGGCCGCACTGGTCACCGCTGCACTGGCATTGGGCACTTGCCTGCTGCTGGCACCGCTCATTGGCCTGATGCCCAACGCCACGCTCGCTGCCGTGGTGATTGTGTATTCGGTGGGCCTGATCGAGCCGGCGGAATTTCGCGAGATCCTGTCGGTTCGCCGTACTGAATTTGCCTGGGCCGTGGTGGCCATGATCGGTGTGATGCTGTTGGGCACGCTGCAGGGGATCGTCGTGGCGATCGTGGTTTCGTTGCTGGCGCTGGCCTATCAAGTCTCGGACCCACCCGTGCACATCCTCGGGCGCAAGCCTGGCACCAATGTGTACCGGCCGCAGTCCGCCGAACACGTCGACGACGAACACTTTGACGGGCTGCTGTTGCTTCGGCCTGAAGGCCGGATTTTTTTCGCCAATGCCCAGCGCATCGGCATGAAGATGCACCCCTTGATCGAGGAAGCAAAGCCTGCCGTGGTGGTTCTGGACCTGCGCAGCGTGTTCGACCTGGAATACACGGCCCTGAAAATGCTCACCAGCGCTGAGCAGCGCATGAGTGAGAAAGGCATTTCACTGTGGCTGGTGGGTATGAGCCCCAGCGTATGGGACATGGTCATCAAGGCACCCTTGGGCCATACGTTGGGCGAGGCGCGCATGTTCCTGAACCTGGAACTGGCGGTGGAACACTACCAGCGCAGTCGACGTTGAATGAACGCGGCCGGGCGCACTCCGGACGCTGTGTGACGCATTGAAGGAGGTAACGGGTATGGCGAAGAAGGCTGCAACGAAGAGCAAACCGGTTGAGAGCGGCAAGCTCAAGAACAAGGTTTATCTCGAGGAACTGGCGCGGCTGCATGTCGAAATGGTCAAGCTGCAGGAGTGGGTGCAGCACACGGGTGCCAAGGTCTGCATCGTCTTTGAGGGCCGTGATGGCGCCGGCAAGGGCGGGACCATCAAGGCGCTGACCGAGCGGGTCAGTCCGCGGGTGTTCCGGGTGATAGCGTTGCCGGCGCCGACCGAGCGGGAAAAAAGCCAGATGTATGTGCAACGTTATCTGCCGCACATGCCGGCGGCCGGTGAAGTGGTGATCTTCGATCGCAGCTGGTACAACCGCGCCGGTGTCGAGCGGGTCATGGGGTTTTGCAGCGACGAGCAGGTGCGCGCGTTTCTCACCGTGGTGCCGCGAGTCGAGCATGCACTGGTCGAATCGGGAATCATCCTGATCAAGTACTGGCTTGAAGTGAGCCAGGAAGAACAGACCCGACGCCTCAAGGCGCGTATCTCCGACGGGCGCAAGATCTGGAAGCTGTCGCCCATGGACCTCAAGTCCTATAACCGCTGGTACGACTACTCCCGCGCCCGGGACGATATGTTCGAGGCCACCGACACCGAATTCGCCCCTTGGCGGGTCGCCAACTCGAATGACAAGCGCCGGGCACGTCTGAACATCATCAGCAATGTGCTGAGCAGCATTCCTTACGAAGATGTACCGCGGGCAAAAGTGAAACTGCCCAAGCGCCAAAGTCCCGGAAACTATCGGGATCCGAACTATCCGTTCAAGTTCATTCCGGAAAAATTCTGACCGATGCATTGGGCAGGAGCCAACCCGGGCCGGCTCCTGCTGCATGCCATCAGGCCTTGATTACGTACCTGTTGTACGAGAGGCCATAACCCGCAGATGCCTTGCGACGTCCGGCAATGGGCCCACCGACAGCGATCAGGTGTGTACCAGTGCGATCGTAAACGAGACCACGATCATGCACGCAAAAGCAAAATTGATATTCATGAGGTTTCCTTCCAAATCATGAGTGACGGCGTCATCTTGAACAGGTCACAGGAAAATAAAAAATTCGGCGTAATGATTTGAAAGATCGAAAAAAATGATACTTGGAAGCGTTTGTCCGGCCGCTCGTTTGTGTTTACCCCGTGCTTTGGCTAACCTCGCATAAACGCGCAACTACACGCACGAACGAGCAAAAACATGCATGACATCCATTCTTCTGTCGAACTTCCGTCAGTCCGCCGGCAAAAAATCCTGTTGATCCTCGAACGTGACGGCAAGGTCATGGCCTCGGAGTTGAGCCAGCATTTCGCAGTGTCCGAAGACACCATCCGCCGCGATCTGGCGGAACTGGCCAGTGCCGGCCTGGTGCAGCGAGTACACGGCGGGGCATTGCCGCGGCCCAAAGACACGGGCAAGGACTATTTCACCCGGATCAGCGAAACCGACGAGGTGAAAACCCATCTGGCGCAACTGGCGGCGCGACGGGTGCAGGACGGTCAGATCGTGGTGTTCGATTCCGGTACCACCACCTTGCAGATCGCGCGTTCGCTGCCAGCGGACATCGCCATTACCGCGATCACCGCATCGCCGATGACCGCCATTACCTTGTCCGAATACAAGGGCATCAAGGTGATTCTCGCCGGCGGCCAGCTCAACCCGGCGACGATGTCGGCCAGCGGCCACGAAACCCTGCGCCTGCTGGCGGGCATCAAGGCCGATCTGCTGTTTACCGGGGTGTGCGCGATTCACCCGCAGGTGGGACTCAGCTCACTGCATTTTGATGAAGTGCCGGTGAAACAGGCGATGCTCGACTGCGCCTCCCACGTGATCGCCGTTACCACTGCCGACAAACTGGGCGCGGTGGAGCCGTTTGTGGTCGCGCCTTGTAACCGCGTGCATACGCTGATCACCGAGCAGCATGTAGCGTCAGGCAATGTCGAGGACTACCGGGCGCTGGGGATTGAGGTGATGCAGGCTTGAGTGTTCTTTTGTGGGAGCGGGCTTGCTCGCGAAGGCGGCGTGACTGCAGCTGAATGTGTGTTGAATGTACCGGCCCCTTCGCGAGCAAGCCCGCTCCCACAGGGGGTGTTTGCCGGCCTCGATATTTGTGGTCGACATCAATCCCTGTGGGAGCGGGCTTGCCCGCGAAGAGGCCAGCACAAACAACATCAATGCCGGATGTGCAGCCAATGGCTCAGCGCAGGCGCTCAAGCATCTGGTAGTACCACATCCCGGCGGCAAGCATCGGATTGCCGAGCAGGTCGCCCATCGGCACGCGGATGTGCTGGCAGGCGGCGAAGGTGTCGAACTGCTCCATTTGCCCTGTGATCGCCCGGCCCATGATTTCACCCATGATGTGGGTGGTGGCGATGCCGTGGCCGGAGTAGCCCTGGCAGTACCAGACGTTGTCCGACAGCTTGCCCAGTTGCGGGATGCGGTTGATCACGATGCCCATCGCGCAGCTCCACTGGTAATCGATGGCCACGCCTTTGAGCGCCGGGAAGGTCTGCTCGATGCACGGGCGCAGCTCGGCGGCGATGTCGCGTGAATCCTTGCCGCTGTAGTTGGCGCCGCCGCCGAATAGCAGGCGACCGTCAGCGGTGAGGCGGTAGTAGTCGAGCACGAAGCGGCAGTCGTAGACCGCCAGGTCTTCGGGGTTGATCTGTCTGGCCAGATCGCCCAGCGGCGCGGTGGTGACGATGCCGCCCATGGCCGGGAAAATCTTGCCCTTGAGCTTGCCCGGTTCCAGCTTGTGGTAGACATCGCCGGCCAGCAGCACCTGATTGGCGTCGATGTGCCCGTGGGCGGTACGTACTCCAGGCGTGTCTCCATGGATGATCTCCAGCACTTCGCTGTTTTCGAAGATCAGCGCGCCCAGGCTTTCGGCTGCGCAAGCTTCACCGATGCACAGGTTGAGCGGGTGCAGGTGCATGTTGCGGGTGTTCTTGATCGCGCCGTGGTAGAGGTCGCTTTGCAGCAAGTCGCGTACCTGGCTGCGGTCGAGCAGGCTGACCTCGTCGCCCATGCCTCGGTGCACCGCCTCGTTGTAATCCTTGCGCAAGCCGTCCATGTGCGCGGGTTTGTACGCGGCATGCAGGTGACCGTGCTTGAGGTCGCAGGCGATGCCGTACTTTTCCACGCGCTGCCGGATGATCTGGTGCCCGCGCCAGCGCAGGTTCCAGATGAAGTCGTCGACTTCGTCGCCGATGGTGCGGCGCATCTGTTTACGCATGGCTTCATCACCCGACAGGCTGCCGGTGACCTGGCCGCCATTGCGTCCGGTGGCGCCCCAGCCGATCTTGTGGCTTTCGACGATGGCGACCTTCAGGCCTTTTTCCGCCAGCTCGACGGCGGTGGCCACGCCGGTGAATCCGCCGCCGATGATCACCACGTCAACCTTGTGCCGGCCTTGCAGCGTCGGGTAATCGGTGTCCTGGTTGAGGGTGGCGGTGTAGTAGGAATTGCAACGTTGAGTCATGTCAGTGTCCAGGCAGAATTGGGAGAAACCAATGCCGGTCAGGCGAGCGCAGTCATTGTGGGAGCGGGCTTGCTCGCGAAAGCGGAGTGTCAGTCACCACAAATGCTGAATATGCGGGCCTCTTCGCGAGCAAGCCCGCTCCCACAGGTGCTGTGTATGGCTGAGCGTGTAAGGAAGGCGCTCGCCAATCAGGCGAGCAGGGCGCTATCCGGCGGACGTGCGGAGTGACGCAATTTTGAACGGCGCAGGGCCATGGGCAGGTTGACGATGCGCTTCATGCAATGCCGTCCACGGCCAGCAGCGAGGTGGCCAGGTTCGAGGGGTTCAGCAGGTGCTGATCTGACGGCAAAGTACGCATGGCGCAGGGTTCCAGCGGCGGAAATCGTCGGTGGCGAGTAGAACAAGCCATCCGGGGATGGCTGGATACTAGGGAGGATTGTGGCGCGTGTAAATGTTTGCTTCAGAACATCAGGTGCACACCGAGACCGATCAACCCGCAGCCGATCAAGACCTCGATCACTCCGCGTTTGAATCGAAGCAAGGCAATACCCGCCACCATGGCGATCAGCAGCGACGGCCAGTCCAGTGGTCCTTCGAAGCCTTTGGGCCACAGCACGTGGTAGCCAAAGAAACAGGCCAGATTGAGAATTACACCAACCACGGCGGCAGTAATGGCCGTCAGCGGTGCGGTGAATGTGAGTTCGTTGTGCGTCGATTCCACCAACGGCCCGCCGGCGAGGATGAACAGGAACGAAGGCAGGAAGGTGAACCAGGTCACCAGCGTGGCGGCCACGGCACCCGCGACAAAGGCCTGATCCGGGCCGAAGACCTGATGCACGTAGGCACCGATAAAACCGACGAAGGCGACGACCATGATCAACGGTCCGGGAGTGGTTTCACCGAGCGCCAGGCCGTCGATCATCTGCGTCGGTGTCAGCCATCCAAAGTGGCCAACCGCGCCCTGATACACATACGGCAGTACGGCATAGGCGCCGCCAAAGGTCAGCAGCGCAGCCTTGGTAAAGAACCAGGCCATCTGGGTCAGCGTGCCTTCCCAGCCAAACAGCGCGGTGAGCATGGCCATGGGCAGTGTCCACAAAATCGCACCGATAACGGCCAGGCGCGCCAGTTTCAAGCTGCTGAAACGGGCGTGTTCAGGGGTTGGGGTGTCATCGTCGATCACTGCCGGGCCGAAGGATTTTTTCGCCGCGCTGTGGCCTCCGGCCCTGAATTTTTCCGGTGCCAGTCGTCCGCCGAAAAATCCGATGACCGCCGCGCCGAGCACGATCAGCGGAAACGGCAAATTGAGTACGAAGATGGCCACGAAGGACGCAGCGGCGATGCCCCATAACCAGCCGTTCTTCAGCGCCCGCGAGCCGATCCGGTGAGCCGCCTGCACCACGATGGCCGTGACCGCCGGCTTGATCCCGTAAAACAGTCCGGCGACCACGGGCACTTCACCAAAGGCGATGTAAACCCAGGACAGCGCAATCAGGATGAACAACGACGGCAACACAAACAGCACGCCAGCGATCACACCGCCCCAGGTCCGGTGCATGAGCCAGCCGATGTAGGTCGCCAACTGCTGAGCCTCAGGCCCGGGCAGTAACATGCAGTAGTTGAGGGCGTGCAGAAAGCGCCGCTCGGAGATCCAGCGCCGGCGTTCGACCAGTTCCTGATGCATGATCGAAATCTGCCCCGCCGGCCCGCCAAAACTGATGAAACCGAGCTTGAGCCAGAACAAAAAGGCTTCGCGCAGGCTGATGGACCGGGGCTGCGGCACATCCTGTTCGGTGATCGGGGAGGGCGTGGGGCTCAAGCGGAAACTCCTTGTGCAGAGAAACTTTGAGCCAATGACTGTAGCTACGCTGGAGCGTGTTGCATAGCCGCTTGAGGCTGCGTATCTGTCCAGCGCTCGACGGCTGATCGGTCGCTGTCACGGGCATCGACCCAATGTGTGCCGGACGCTCCGTCTTCACGCTTCCAGAACGGCGCGCTGGTTTTCAGGTAGTCCATGATGAACGCACAGGCTTCGAAAGCGGCTTGACGATGCTGGCTGCTGACGCCGACAAAAACGATCGGCTCGCTGATCGACAACGGGCCGATCCGATGCACGACCTCCACGCTTCGCAGTGGCCATCGAGCCTTGGCGTCGTCGATGATTGTTTGCAGCGAGCGTTCGGTCATGCCCGGGTAGTGCTCCAGAAACAACCCGGTGACCGCCTCACCCTGATTGATGTCACGCACGTAGCCGACGAAGTTGACCACGGCACCCACGCCCGGATCGTTCGCCTGCAGGCTGTCGATCAACTGGCTGATGTCGAACACTTCACGCTGGACCCGAACCGTCATGCCTCAACCCCCGGTGACCGGTGGGAAAAAGGCGATCTCGTCATAGTCCTCGATCACCCGGTCCGGATGGCACAGCTCCTGGTTCAGCGCACACATCAGGTTGCTTTCACCGAGCACATTGCTCCACACCTCACCGCGAGCCATCAGCAATCGGCGCACGTCTTCGATGGTCTTGAGGTGATCGGTCAGTGGCAGTTTTTCACCGCCCAGGTTGAGCTGCTCGCGGTAACGGGCGAAGTAATTGATCAGGATCATTGTGCGTCCTCGAACTTGAAATGACCGGAGCGGCCACCTTGTTTACTGAGCAGGCGGATGTCATCGATGACCATGCCGCGGTCCACTGCCTTGCACATGTCATAGAGGGTCAGCGCCGCAACGCTGACGGCGGTGAGGGCTTCCAGTTCGACCCCGGTCTGGCCCTCGACGCGGCACGTGCCGACGATTTTCACGCTGTCCGGTGCGCAGGCCTTGAGTTCGACGCGGATCGAACTGAGCAGCAGGGTGTGGCACAGCGGAATCAGTTCATGGGTTTTCTTTGCTGCCATGATTCCGGCGATTCGTGCGACGGCAAACACATCGCCTTTGGGGTGGCCGTCGCTTTGAATCAGCTTCAAGGTTTCCGGGCGCATCCGGACCCAGGCCTGGGCCAGGGCTTCACGTTGCGTCGGGGGTTTTTCGCTGACATCGACCATGTTGGCGCGACCCTGGCTGTCGAGGTGGGTCAGGCCATTGGGCGGTGAATCTGAAATTTCTGTCATGGGCAGTTCCTGCGCTAGCCAGCGCGGTGATCAGGTGAAGGCATCATGCCGGGCTGTAAATGCGTGGTGCGTTGCGGTGGGGGACGTGAATCAGGTTGAGTCGATGTTTGATCGCCCATTGCACGGTCAGGGCGGTGGGTGCCGACAGACTGACCAGCGTGCCGAGCCTGGCCCTGACGGCTTTGTGGATCAGTTCCAGGCTGCAACGGCTGGTGACCACGGTGAAGCCGCAGCGGCTGTCGATGCCGGCGTGTTGCAGGGCGCCGATCAACTTGTCCAGCGCGTTGTGGCGACCAATGTCTTCGCGGCAGATCAACGCGTTGCCGTGGCTGTCGAAATACAGCGCTGCATGCAGCGCGCCGCTGCTGCGGGCCATTTGTTGTGCCTGTTCGATGCGACTGCGAATGTCGATGAAATGCTCGGCGGGCGGCAGGGGAGCCGGGTCGAGAATGTCCAGTTTCGGCAGTGCCTGCTCCAGCGCTTCCACACCGCACAGTCCGCAGCCGCTGGTGCCGGCCATTTGCCGACGATGGTTCTTCAGTGCCCAGAACGCGCGGCTGGAGATCTGCACGTCGGCTTGAACGGCCTGGTCGAAGTGGGTGAGGCGCAGGTCGTAGATTTCGCTCTGGTTCTCAACGATGTCGTTGCTGACGCTGAAACCACGGATGAAATCTTCGAGGTTGCCCGGCGATACCATCATCACGGCCTGACTCAAACCGTTGAAGGTAATTGCCAGTGCGATCTCGGCGGCCAGCGCTGCCTGACAGACTGTCGCGGCGTTGTCGTACTCGCGAAAGTTCACACTCAGCGGTTTGGGTGCGGGGGCGTTGGTGTCGCTTCTAATATCGGCTTGTTCAACTTGGCACAACATGAAAAAAACCTCGAAGCGCTGAATTGAGTTCAGGCTACGGGTAACTTTTAAAAGCGTCCAATCGCTTGTTCCGATTCGCCGATTGGTGATGTCTATCAGGCTGGTCAAATATGTCCGGTTCGGTTTTATATAAAACCGAAACGTGGTCAGTTAGTCCGGCTGAATAAAGTTCGTGCTTCGGCGAAACACTTCTCGGCAATCGCCGAGCGCGGTTCGGTCTTGCGCATCACCAGACCCAGGGGGGCGAGGACGCTGGCATCCGGCAATTCGATGAACGACAGGTGTTCGATGGGTTCTTCCAGGCCGCTGTCCAGCGGCATGATCGCGCAGCAGAAACCTTCGTGGATCGCCTGCAGCAACTGGTAAGTCGAATCGCTTTCCAGGATCGGCTGCGGGTCCAGTCCGCGGCTGCGAAAGCTCAGGTCGATGGATTTGCGGTAGTGCATGCCGTTGCTGAGCATCCCCAGCGGCAGTTCGGCGGCGTCTTCCCAGCTCATTTGCGTGCCGTCGAAATGGAAGTGGCGGGTGTCGTACAGCAGGCCAACGCGGGTCTCGCCGATCTCGAAAAACTCGAAATAGCTTGGGTTGACGTGATCGAGGTAGCACACGCCCAGGTCCAGTTGATTGTTGCCAAGGCCCTCGATGATCTGGTCGGAACTCAAGGAAGACAGGCTGTACTTGAGCTCGGGAAAGCTGCGGGACAGGCCCTGAATGTAGGTGACGGGGTTGAAACTGCTGAGCGGCACCAGCCCCAGGCGCAAGTTACCGACGAGCTGGCCCCGGCACGCGGCGGCCTCGGCGAAGAGCCCGTCGTGGGCCGCCAGCAGGGTTCTGGCCCACGCCAGTACACGTTCGCCGGCCTGGGTAAAACCCTCGAAGCGCTGGCCCCGGGTGACCAGCACCAGGTCCAGTTCATCCTCCAGGTTGCGCAGGCGCATCGACAGCGTGGGCTGGGTGATGTGGCAGCGCGCGGCGGCCTGGCCGAAGTGGCGGGTCTGCTCCAGGGCGATCAGGAACTTGAGTTGTTTGATGTCCATGACGGCACCTGCTGGTGGGGGAGTGAGGGTAAGTATTGACTCAGGTGCGCAAGACACAAGGCGAGGCAGAAAACATGAGGTGCGGACGATCTCATTGTCTTCGGCGTGCGTCCAATCACTGGTATTTAAGGGGTTATCGATGGGCTCTATCACTGATGCCTTTTCTGGTCTTTTTATATTGATAGATCGGCTCGATAGTCCGGTTGGTTAGAGTGATTAGACACGGCTTGATTTATCGAATTAGTCTCTGAAAGTTATTTAATTTAGCTATTTAATTCATGCCTGCCGGAGAATTCCATGAGCGTCAAACCGGATGCCTTGTTTATACCCCTGAATATTGCCGTGCTGACCGTTAGCGATACCCGTGAATATGCCAATGACACTTCCGGCCAATTACTCGTCAGCCGTTTGCTTGAAGCCGGTCACAGCCTGAGCGAGCGCAACCTGCTCAAGGATGACCTGTACAAGATCCGCGCGCAGGTGGCGCACTGGATTGCCGACGACGGCATTCAGGTGGTGCTGATTACTGGCGGTACCGGCTTCACCGGTCGCGACAGCACACCCGAGGCAGTCGCCTGTTTGCTGGATAAGCAGATCGATGGCTTCGGTGAACTGTTCCGGGCGATTTCGATCCTCGACATTGGCACCTCGACGGTGCAGAGCCGGGCACTGGCCGGGCTGGCCAATGGCACGCTGGTCTGCTGTCTGCCGGGGTCCACGGGCGCCTGTCGTACCGCATGGGAAGGCATCCTCGCCGAACAACTCGACGCTCGCCACCGGCCATGCAATTTCGTGCCGCACCTCAAGCCTGTGCAAGCCTGCGGGACGCGAGGATGAGTCGATCACCTTTGATGCCGGTGGAGGAGGCCATCGACCGTTTGCTGACAATGGCCGAGGCACGCTGGATTGAAGACAGCGAAGCGCTGCCGCTAAGTGCCGCGCGGCAACGGGTGTTGGCCAATGACCTGGTGGCGACTCTCGATCTGCCGCCCTGGCCGAACAGCGCCATGGACGGGTTTGCCTTGAATGTCGACGGCTGGGACGGTGAACCACTGACCGTGTCGCAGCAGATATTTGCCGGTCACGCCCCCGAGGCCCTGGCAGCGGGAACCTGCGCGCGCATCTTCACCGGCGCTCCTGTTCCACCAGGTGCCAACTGCGTGGAGATGCAGGAGAACACCGAGGTACTGGATGACGGGCGTATCCGCTTCAAGCAGCCACTGAGCGCTGGCAGCAACATCCGCCCGCAAGGCCAGGAAAACTGCGTCGGCGATGTGCTGCTGCGCGCCGGCAAGCGTCTCGGTCCGTTCGAACTGGCGGTCGCGGCGGCGCAGGGTTGCACCCATGTGCAGGTGGTGCGGCGACCACGGGTGGCGTTGTTGTCCACTGGCGATGAACTGGTCGAGCCGGGCAATCCTCTCAAGCCCGGCAGCATCTACAACAGCAACCATACATTGTTGAGCCATTGGTTGAATGCGTTGGGTTGCGAGGTCATCGATGCCGGCATTCTCCCCGACGAGCCACGCCAGACGCGGCTCAAGCTCGAACAACTGCAGCACACGGCAGACCTGATGCTCAGCACGGGCGGCGTGTCCGCCGGTGACGCCGACTGCCTTGGCCAGGTGCTGCGTGAGTGCGGCAAACCGTTGCTGTGGAAACTCTCGATCAAACCCGGAAAGCCATTGACCGTGGGCCACTTCGGCCGCGTGCCAGTGATTGGTCTGCCGGGTAATCCGACATCGGCGTTGGTCACTTTCGGGCTGTTGGCCCGGGTTTATCTGTTGCGGATTCAGGGCGTGGAAGACGTCGAGCCGTTGAGTTTCCCGGTCAGTGTCGGCTTTGCCTGGCCCAAACCCGGGAGCCGCCGCGAGTACCTGCGGGCGAAACTCGAAGCCGGTCGAGCGGTGTTGTATTCGAACCAGAGTTCAGGCGTGTTGCTGGGGGCATCCTGGGCGGACGGGCTGCTGGACATACCGGAAGGCTGCACCCTGGAAGTGGGCGACACAGCGCGGTTCATACCCTTCAGCGAGCTGTTTTGAATACAGCAAACATACTGTGGGAGCGGGCTTGCCCGCGAAGAGGCCGGCACATACAACTGAGATGTCGACTGACCCACCGCTTTCGCGAGCAAGCCCGCTCCCACAGTTTTGCTCGTCAGTGAGCGCCATTCTTGCGGCCACCCAAATTACCTGTGGGAGCGGGCTTGCCCGCGAAGAGGCCGGCACATTCAACAGAGATGTCGACTGACCTGACGCTTTCGCGAGCAAGCCCGCTCCCACAGTTTTGCTCGTCAGTGAGCGGCATTCTTGCGGCCACCCAAAATACCTGTGGGAGCGGGCTTGCCCGCGAAGAGGCCGGCACATTCAACAGAGATGTCGACTGACCTGACGCCTTCGCGAGCAAGCCCGCTCCCACAGTTTTGCTCGTCAGTGAGCGCCATTTTTGCGGCCACCCAAAATACCCTGTGGGAGCGGGCTTGCCCGCGAAGAGGCCGGCACATTCAACAGAGATGTCGACTGACCCACCGCTTTCGCGAGCAAGCCCGCTCCCACAGTTTTGATCGTCAGTGAGCGCCATTCTTGCGGCCACCCAAAATACCCTGTGGGAGCTGGCTTGCCCGCGAAGAGGCCGGCACATTCAATAGAGATGTCGACTGACCTGACGCCTTCGCGAGCAAGCCCGCTCCCACAGGTTTTGTGTGTTTCCTGAGTGTCAGTTCAGCACGAAATCCACCGGCTCCAGCTGTGGCGGCAACTCCGTCACGCCCAGGGCAGACAGCACATCGCGTTCGATGTTGCGCACGATGGCGTCGGTGGGCAGGTCGTTTTCGTCGCGGCCGAACGGGTCTTCCAGTTCGTCGGCAATCGCATCCAGGCCGAAAAAGGTGTAGCTGACAATCGCAGTGAAGATCGGTGTCAACCAGCCCAGAGGTTCGGCCATGGCAAACGGCAAAAGGATGCAGAACAGGTAGATGGTGCGGTGCAGCAACAGGGTGTAGGGAAACGGCAGCGGGGTGTGCTTGATCCGTTCACAGACCGCCTGGGCATGGGTCAGGCCGGCCAGGTGGTTGGCCATGAGCGTGTAGCGCCAGTCGTTGATCGCCCCGGACTCATTGAGTGCCGAGCACTGCTGACCGACCTGCATCAGTATTTGCCCGCTGATGTCCGTGGTGTCGCCCTTGGGTATTGGGTGCAGCCAGTCGCCACTGGCGGCCATTTCGTTTTCCCGGCGCAGCCGCGCGTTGAGGGCATGGGCGAAGCCGCAGAGGTTGCTGAGGATCGTGTGTCGTTCAGCCGCGTCCTTGATTACCAGAGTTTCACGAATCATCGAGCGGACTTCCACGATCACCTCGCCCCACGCCTTGCGCGCTTCATACCAGCGGTCGTAGCAGGCGTTGTTGCGAAAGCTCATGAAGATCGACAACGACAAACCCAGCAGGGTGAAGGGCGTTGCACTGACCTTGGAAAAGTAGCTGGGATGCAAGGTTTCAATGAGCACGATGGCCGAGGCGAGCAACGTCACCATCAGGCTGCGCCAGGCAATGCGCTTGGCGATCGAACCCTTGAGGGACGTCAGGACGCCGATCAGGTTGGGTTTGGGTCTCACGATCATGGGTTTCAGCCGCCCGTCATGTTCATGAAGCGAACGACCTGAACATCGTCGTTCACTTCGAAGTTGTGTCGATAAGGCTTGAGCTTCATCGCCTCGATAATGGCTTTTTCCAGGCGCTCGGGCTGTCCGGGGTGGCTGCGCAAGACAGCCTTGAGATCCACCGAGTGCTCATTGCCCAGGCACAGCAGCAGACGTCCTTCCACGGTCAGCCGCACCCGATTGCAGGTGCCGCAAAAGTTGTGGCTGTGGGGTGAGATGAACCCCAGGCGAATCTGCGGCGCCTCGGCCAGGCGCCAGTAGCGCGATGGACCCTGGGTCGACTCGGCGGAATCAATCAAAGTGTAGTGTTCGGCGATGCGTTCGCGGACCTGGGCGCTTGCGAAAAACGATTCGGCGCGGCTGTGCTCGTCGATGGTGCCCAATGGCATTTCCTCGATGAAGGAGATGTCGAGGTTACGGTCGATGGCGAAGCTCACCAGATCATTGATCTCATGGTCGTTGCGGCCCTTCATCACCACGCAATTGAGCTTGGTGTTGCGAAATCCGGCCTGGTTGGCCGCGTCGATACCCTTGATCACCTGCGCCAGGTCGCCGGTGCGGGTCAGTTCGCGAAAACGCTGTGGGTCCAGGCAGTCGAGGCTGATATTGAGGCGCTTGACCCCGGCCTCGAACAACGGCCCAGCCAGTTTGGCCAACTGCGAACCGTTGGTGGTCATGCACAGTTCACGCAAGCCGGGCAGGGCGGCGATCTTCTCGCACAGTTGCACCACGCCCGGACGGATCAGCGGCTCGCCCCCGGTCAGGCGGATCTTGCGGGTGCCCAGCGCCACGAAGCTTTGTGCCGTTTGATAGATCTCTTCCAGGGTCAGCACCCGTTGCCGGGGCAGAAACTGCATGTCCTCGGCCATGCAATACACGCAACGGAAATCGCAGCGATCGGTCACCGACATCCGCAGATAATCCACGCGCCGGGAGAAGCCATCGATCAAGACTCGTTCTGACATGACATCCTCGCTTGGTGTTGAATGGACTTTTGTAGGAGCGAGCTCTGCTCGCGATGGTCGTTAACGGTTACGCGTGCTTGCTGGCTGAACGCGGTGCTCTTGAGTCCATCGCGAGCGAGCTCGCTCCTACAAAAAAAAATGCGCTGATAACGGATTTGTTGAGCGCAGGCTAAGAGCAACTTGTCGGCCCGTCCAATCACTATTGGCAACCGGTTGATCGAGTGCATCTATGATGGATCAAGTTACTGTGAAGACGGATGTTTAAATATTTTAAGTAATTGAAAAATAACAATAAATATCGATGATAAATATCCTCGATCATGTGGTCGTAAATAGCGATTAGACAATAATTAATCGCTGTTCATATGCTTTTCTCCGTCAAACGATCAATGGCCTGAATCAGGTCACGGAGAAGTACCATGTCTCAAGTCGACCGCTACAAACCCTACAAAGGTGCCGCCGCCGGTTGGGGTGCACTGATTGCTGTTACCAAGAACTGGCTGGGCAGTGAAAACGCGCTGAAGAACATTCGCGCCATGCTCAAGACCAACCAGAACGGCGGCTTCGACTGCCCCGGTTGCGCCTGGGGCGAGTCGCCGGAAAACGGCATGGTCAAGTTCTGCGAAAACGGCGCCAAGGCCGTTAACTGGGAAGCCACGGGGCGTTTGGTTGACCCGGCGTTCTTCAACAAATACAGCGTCTCGGCGTTGGCCGGGCAGAGCGATTACTGGCTGGAGTATCAGGGCCGTCTGACCCACCCGATGCGCTATGACGCGGCCACCGACCGTTACGTGGAAACCACCTGGGACGAAGCATTCGCGACGATCGCCCGGCATCTCAATGCGCTGGAATCGCCGGATCAGGCCGAGTTCTACACCTCGGGCCGGGCCAGCAACGAGGCCGCCTTTCTCTATCAGTTGTTCGTCCGGGCCTACGGCACCAACAACTTTCCGGACTGCTCCAACATGTGCCACGAAGCCAGCGCGGTGAGCATGATTGAGAGTCTCGGCGTGGGCAAAGGCACCGTGGTGTTTGACGACCTGGAACATGCCGACGCGATCTTCGTCATCGGCCAGAACCCCGGCACCAACCACCCGCGGATGCTCGAACCGTTGCGCGAAGCGGTGAAGCGCGGTGCCCAGGTGATCTGCATCAACCCGCTCAAGGAGCGCGGACTGGAGCGCTTCCAGCATCCGCAGCACCCGATCGAAATGTTGATGAACGGCTCCGAGCCAACCAACACCGCGTACTTCCGCCCGGCACTTGGCGGCGACATGGCGGTCATGCGCGGCATGGTCAAGTTCCTGCTGCAGTGGGAGCGTGAAGCACAGGTCAGCGGCGGCGAACCGGTGTTCGACCATGAGTTCATCGCCGAACACACCTCGGGAATGGGGGCCTACCTGGGCGAAGTCGACGCCACCAGCTGGGAGCACATCGAGCAGCAGTCGGGCATGTCTTTGGCTGACATCGAGCTCGCCGCCCGCATGTACGCCCGGGCCAAACGGGTGATCATGTGCTGGGCGATGGGCCTGACCCAGCACACGCACTCGGTGCCGATGCTGCAGGAAGTCATCAACCTGATGCTGCTGCGCGGCAATGTCGGCCGTCCGGGCGCGGGTCTGTCGCCGGTTCGTGGTCACAGTAACGTGCAGGGCGACCGCACCATGGGCATCAACGAGCTGGCGCCTGCCGATTTGCTCAATGCCCTGGAAAAACGCTTCTCCTTCAAGCCGCCGCGTGAACATGGTCACAACACCGTGATGGCGATTAGCGCGATGGAGCAGGGGCGTTCGAAAGTGTTTATCGCCCTGGGTGGCAACTTCGCCCAGGCCACCCCCGACACCCCGCGCACCCACGCTGCGTTGCGCAAATGCGATCTCACCGTGCACATCGCCACCAAGCTTAACCGCAGCCATCTGGTCACCGGCCGTGAGGCGCTGATCCTGCCGTGCCTGGGCCGTACTGACATCGACATGCAGGCCGAAGGTCCGCAGGGCGTGACCGTGGAAGACACCTTCAGCATGATCCACATCTCCCACGGCCAACTGAAACCCAAGTCGAAACATTTGCTGTCGGAACCGGCGATCATCGCCGGCATCGCCGCCGCGACACTGGGCAAGCACCCGATCGACTGGAACTGGGCCATCGGCGACTACGGCCGCATCCGCAACATGATTGCCGACACCATTCCGGGTTTCGAAGATTTCAACCGGCGTTTGCTGCATCCGGGCGGTTTCCACATGCCCAACGACGCGGCCAAACGCATCTGGAAAACCGCCAGCGGCAAAGCCCAGTTCACCCCGAGCGTGCTGCCGGAACATCTGATCAGCGAGGGTGTGCGCAACCTGGCGGTCAAGCCGCACCTGATTCTGCAGACCATGCGTTCCCACGATCAGTACAACACCACGCTGTACGGCCTGGATGACCGTTATCGCGGGGTCTACGGCATGCGCGACGTGGTGTTCGCCAACGAGCAGGACATTCGCCGGCTGGGTTTCGAACCGGGGCAGAAGGTCGACCTGGTAGCGCTGTGGGACGACGAGCGCGAACGTCGGGTCAGCGGTTTCACCTTGATCGCCTATGACATTCCGGCCGGTCAGGCGGCGGCGTACTACCCGGAGACCAATCCGCTGGTGCCGCTGGAAAGTTACGGTGACCGCACCTTCACCCCGACTTCCAAGTTCGTCGCCATCCGGCTGGAGCAGGCCAGGGCCAGCAGCCTGATTTCGACGTCCGCCGCCTAGCACCGGGGCGCTCATTACAACCCCTTTCACTGTAATGACTGTAGGAGCCGGCTTGCCGGCGATAGCGGTTCGTCAGGCGACACCTGTGTCGATGGCCATTGCGCAATCGCCGGCAAGCCGGCTCCTACAGGTTTATCTCCTTTAAAGCCTCGATGAGGACTTCGACATGTTTAACCTGGAGGCACTGGACCTGGCGCGGATGCAATTCGCGTTCACGGTTTCGTTCCACATCATCTTTCCCGCCATCACCATCGGGCTGGCCAGTTTTCTGGCGGTGCTCGAAGGGCTCTGGCTGAAAACCCACAACGACACCTACCGCGATCTCTACCATTTCTGGTCAAAGATCTTCGCCGTCAACTTCGGCATGGGCGTGGTCTCGGGGCTGGTCATGGCCTACGAGTTCGGCACCAACTGGAGCCGCTTCTCCGACTTCGCCGGCAGCATCACCGGGCCTTTGCTGACCTATGAAGTGCTGACGGCGTTCTTCCTCGAGGCCGGTTTCCTCGGGGTCATGCTGTTCGGCTGGAACCGGGTAGGGCGCGGCTTGCACTTCTTCTCGACGGTGATGGTCGCCATCGGCACGCTGATTTCGACCTTCTGGATTCTAGCCTCCAACAGCTGGATGCAGACGCCACAGGGTTTCGAGATCGTCGACGGTCGCGTCATGCCGCTGGACTGGCTGGCCATCGTGTTCAACCCATCGTTCCCGTACCGCCTGGCGCACATGGCGATTGCCGCGTTCGTGGCCACGGCGTTCTTTGTCGGTTCGTCGGCGGCGTGGCATCTGCTGCGCGGCAACGACACCCGGCAAGTGCGCAAAATGCTGTCGATGGCGTTGTGGATGGCGTTGATCGTCTGCCCGATCCAGGCTGTGGTCGGTGACGCCCACGGCTTGAACACCCTGGAGCATCAACCGGCGAAAATCGCTGCCATCGAAGGGCATTGGGAAAACAACGGTAGCGAAGCGACGCCGCTGGTGCTGTTCGGCATCCCCGACATGCAGGCCGAGAAGACCAAATACGCCATCGAAATCCCCTACCTGGGCAGCCTGATCCTGACCCACAGCCTCGACAAGCAGATCCCGGCGCTCAAGAGCTTCCCGAAAGAGGATCGCCCCAACGCGACGATTATTTTCTGGAGTTTCCGCGTCATGGCCGGGCTGGGCATGTTGATGGTGCTGGCCGGCGTGCTCGGCCTGGTCCTGCGTCGCAGCGGTGCCATCTACCGCAACCGCTGGTTCCTGCGCCTGATGCTGTGGATGGGCCCAAGCGGCCTGATCGCCATGCTTGCCGGCTGGATCACCACGGAAGTGGGGCGCCAACCATGGGTGGTGTATGGCCTGCAACGTACCGCGAATGCCGCGTCCAATCACAGCGTCACGCAGTTGAGCCTCTCGTTGGCGCTGTTCGTGGTGATCTACTTCTCGGTATTCACGGTGGGTATCGGCTACATGATGAAACTGGTGGTCAAGGGGCCGAAACCCCATCACGAGCATGCGCCCGAGGGGCATGTCGATCAGGTCATCACACCGCGCCGGCCGCTGTCCGCCGACGCCGAAATCCTCGAAACCGACGCCCGCGTCAATTGAAGGAAGGGAGTTGAGTCATGGGTATTCAAGGTATCGATTTATCGCTGATCTGGGGCGTGATCATCGCCTTCGGTGTGATGATGTACGTGATCATGGACGGCTTCGACCTGGGGTTGGGCATTCTGTTTCCGCTGATCCCGGATGCGAAGGAGCGCGATGTGATGATGAACACCGTGGCACCGGTCTGGGACGGCAACGAGACCTGGCTGGTGCTGGGTGGCGCGGCGCTGTATGGCGCGTTCCCGCTGGCCTATTCGGTGATTCTGGAAGCGTTGTACCTGCCGCTGATCCTGATGTTGTGCGGCTTGATCTTCCGCGGCGTGGCGTTTGAGTTTCGCTTCAAGGCCAGCCCTGAAAAACGTCATGTCTGGGACATGGCGTTCATCGGCGGTTCGCTGTTGGCGACCTTCTCCCAGGGCGTGGTGATCGGTACTTACATTGCCGGTATCCCGGTGGTCGACCGCCAGTTCGCCGGTGGTTCGCTGGACTGGCTGGCGCCGTTTCCATTGTTCTGTGGTTTCGGTCTGATCATCGCCTACGCGCTATTGGGCAGCACCTGGTTGCTGGTCAAGACCGAAGGCATGCTGGAGTCGCGGATGCGCCTGTTCACCCGTCCGCTGGCCTGGCTGTTGTTGGCGGTGATCGGCGTGATCTGTGTGTGGACGCCGATCCTCCATCCGGACATCGCCACGCGGTGGTTCGCCCATTCGCACCTGGCGGTGTTCGGTGGCCTCGCGGTGCTGGCCTTGCTGGCGATGTTCGGCTTGCTCAAGACCCTGCGCCAACGCCACACCCATTGGCCGTTCGCCTTCACCCTGATGCTGGTGTTCCTTGGTTACATCGGCCTGGCGTTCAGCCTCTGGCCGAACATCGTGCCGCCGTCGATCAGCCTGTGGGCGGCGGCGTCACCGCCAACCAGCCAGTTGTTCATCCTGATCGGGGCGCTGTTCATTCTGCCGATCATCCTGATGTACACGGTCTGGAGCTACTACGTGTTCCGCGGCAAAGTGAGGATTGGCGATGGCTACCATTGATTCGAATCAAACGGCACCCGCGCGCTGGTACAAACGCCTGGGATGGCTGGTGGTGATCTGACTGGGCAGTGTGGCTGCGCTGGGAGTGGTGGCGGGGGTGTTGCGGATGTTGATGCACGCGGCGGGGATGAGTTCTCACTGAAGCGTGCTGCCAGACAACCGAAATGGCAGCGGTGACAAATGACCTGTGGCGAGGGAGCTTGCTCCCGCTGGACTGCGCAGCAGGCTAATGCCGATCAGTTAAGCCACAACGCAATCTGTAGCAGCTGGCGTAGCCTGCGTCCGGCTGCGCAGCAGTCGTAAAATCAGCGTTCGCGG
>NZ_JBWKXF010000073.1:0-21148 GCF_059422645.1 Pseudomonas sp. GW821-FHT01C01
GGCGGTTTGCCAGTTAAAGCATTTGTTGACTGACACACCGCCTTCGCGAGCAAGCCCGCTCCCACACTGATCTGTGTTTGTTCGAGGATTTCCTGTGCGTTCATTGTTCTGGCGTATCCTGGCCAGCTTCTGGCTGGCCATCGCTCTGGTTGCAGGGCTTTCCATCCTGCTCGGGCACATGCTCAACCAGGACGCATGGATTCTCAGCCGCCACCCGGGCCTCAACACGCTGGCCGAACAGTGGACGCAAACCTACGAAAGTCAGGGCGAAGACGCCGCTCAGGACATTCTCCAGCAACGCAAACGCCAGTATCACATCGACGTTCAGGTGCTTAATGAAAGCGGTGATCCGGTTGTGCGCGGCACCTTCCCCAAACGTGCAGCGGCCTTTGAGGCGCGTCAGAACAATGAAGACCGACGCTTGCCATGGCGGCGTCTGACCGATGAGTTCACCAGCGAAAAAACCGGCGACACCTACCTGTTCATCTACCGCATCCCGCACCCGGAACTGGACGCCTGGCACCGCGAGAGCCTGCTCTGGCCGCTCAGTGCGCTGGGGATTGCCCTGGTGGTGCTGACCCTGTTCAGCCTGCTGGTGACCTTTTCCATCACGCGCCCGCTCAGCCGTCTGCGCGGAGCGGTGCATGACTTGGGACAAACCGCTTATCAACAGAACAGCCTGGTCAAACTGGCCAATCGTCGCGATGAGTTCGGCGTCCTGGCCAACGACTTCAATCGCATGGGCGCGCGCCTGCAAAGCCTGATTGGCAGTCAGCGGCAACTGCTGCGGGATGTGTCCCACGAACTGCGTTCGCCCCTCGCCCGCTTGCGTATCGCGCTGGCGCTGGCCGAACGGGCCACCCCGCAGGAACGGGAGCAGCTCTGGCCGCGCCTGACCCGTGAGTGCGACCGACTGGAAGCGCTGATCAGTGAAATCCTGGTACTGGCGCGGGTCGACTCCGATAACGCCAGTGCGGAAGAGGTGGATCTGAACGCCTTGCTCAATACCCTGCAAAAGGATGCGCAACTCGGTTCACCCGAGCAGCTCGTCCATCTCGAAGCCGAATCGCAACTGAATCTGAAGGGCTGGCCGACCATGATCGAACGGGCCGTCGACAACTTGCTGCGCAATGCCCAGCGCTTCAATCCGGTGGATGGCCTGCCGATCGAATTGCAGGCGCTGCGACAGGGTGAGCGGATCGTCGTGACCGTACGCGATCACGGGCCTGGGGTCAGTGCCGAGTATTTGAGCCAGCTCGGTGAGCCGTTCTATCGGGCGCCGGGGCAGACAGCGGCCGGACACGGCCTGGGCCTGGCTATCGCCCGGCGAGCGGCGGAGCGACATGGTGGCAGCCTGGTGCTGGCCAATCACCCCGAGGGCGGTTTCATTGCCAGTCTGGAGTTGCCGTTGGTGCCGGGGGCTGTCGTACAACCCTGAAACCTGTGGGAGCGGGCTTGCTCGCGAAGAGGGAGTGTCAGTCGACATCAAAATTGACTGATCCACCGCTTTCGCGAGCAAGCCCGCTCCCACCCTTGATGTGTGCTGTTCAGGCCTTGCCCGGCCAGGCGCTGACAAACTCGGCCAGGTCGACCTTCTCGGCCACTCGCGGTTCTTTCTGCGGTGTGCCCAGGTACAGGAAAGCAATCACCTCTTCCCCTTCCGCCAACCCCAGCCCCTTGGCCACATGCGGCGAGTAAGCCAGGTCACCGGTACGCCACACCGCACCAATGCCCTGCGCATACGCCGCCAGCAAAATCCCGTGGGCCGCACAGCCAGCCGCCAGCAACTGCTCGGACTTCGGATACTTGGCGTGATCCTGCAACCGCGCAATCACCACCACCACCAACGGCGCCCGCAGCGGATTACTGCGCGCCTTGTCGATGGCCGCTTCGCTGACTTCGCCGTCCTGCAATTTCGCCGCTTCGGCCAGCAACTCGCCCATTTGCTCGCGCGCCGCGCCTTCCACCGTCAGGAAGCGCCACGGCTGCAAGTGACCGTGGTCCGGGGCGCGCATGGCGGCGCCGAACAGCACCTCGCGCTGCTCGGCAGTGGGTGCAGGATCAATCAGTCGTGGAACGGAAACACGGTTGAGCAAAGCGTCGAGAGCCTGCATCGGCTACCTCCTGAAAAATTTGTGCGGCTATTCTAGCTGCAACTGCCGCAGCAGTGCCGGTTTACATGCCCTGCCTCGCGCGTAGAATGGCGCCCTTTCCACTATCAGCCGAGCGGACCTCATGGCGTTGCCGACCTTACGGATCATTGGTTTCATCATCGGCATCTTCCTGATCACGCTGGCGATCTCCATGGTCATACCCATGGCGACGCTGGTCATTTTCGACCGCACCAGCGATCTGCCGTCGTTCCTCTGGGCCAGCATGATCACCTTTGTCGCCGGATTGGCGCTGGTGATTCCCGGGCGCCCCGAACACATTCATCTGCGCCCCCGTGACATGTACCTGCTGACCGTCAGCAGTTGGCTGGTGGTGTGCATCTTCGCCGCACTGCCGTTCCTGCTGACGCAGCACATCAGCTACACCGACTCGTTCTTCGAAAGCATGTCCGGCATCACCGCCACTGGTGCAACCGTACTCAGCGGCCTGGACACCATGTCCCCTGGCATCCTGATGTGGCGCTCCCTGTTGCACTGGCTGGGTGGCATTGGCTTCATCGGTATGGCGGTGGCGATTCTGCCGCTGTTGCGCATCGGTGGCATGCGGCTGTTCCAGACCGAATCGTCGGACCGCTCGGAAAAAGTCATGCCCCGCTCGCACATGGTGGCGCGCCTGATCGTGGCGGCCTACGTCGGCATTACCATTGTCGGCAGCCTGGCGTTCTGGTGGGCCGGGATGAGCCTGTTCGACGCGATCAACCACGCGATGTCGGCGATTTCCACCGGCGGCTTCTCTACCTCCGACCAGTCTTTGGCCAAGTGGCCGCAACCGGCGGTGCATTGGGTCGCGATCGTCATCATGATTCTCGGTGCCCTGCCGTTCACCCTGTATGTCGCCACGTTGCGTGGTAACCGTCGGGCGCTGATCAAGGATGAACAGGTTCAAGGCCTGCTCGGCATGCTGCTGGTGACCTGGCTGGTACTCGGCACCTGGTATTGGTGGACTACCCAGCTGCATTGGCTGGAGGCGTTGCGGCATGTGGCGCTGAACGTGACGTCGGTCGTGACCACCACCGGTTTTGCACTGGGGGACTACAGCCTCTGGGGCAATTTCTCGCTGATGCTGTTCTTCTACTTGGGGTTTGTTGGTGGTTGCTCCGGCTCGACGGCGGGCGGCATCAAGATTTTCCGCTTCCAGGTGGCCTATATCCTGCTCAAGGCCAACCTTAACCAGCTGATACATCCGCGCGCGGTGATCAAGCAGAAGTACAACGGTCACCGTCTCGACGAAGAAATCGTGCGTTCGATCCTGACCTTTTCGTTCTTCTTTGCGATCACCATCTGCGTGATTGCACTGCTGCTGTCGCTACTCGGCGTGGACTGGATGACCGCCCTGACCGGCGCGGCCAGTACCGTGTCCGGCGTGGGTCCGGGACTGGGCGAGACCATTGGCCCGGCGGGCAACTTCGCCACCCTGCCGGATGCCGCCAAGTGGATTCTGTCATTCGGCATGCTGCTGGGCCGACTGGAGATCATTACGGTGTTTGTGCTGTGTATTCCGGCATTTTGGCGTCATTGACCGCGTCAGGTGATTGCATCAGCCGCATCCGGTACTCGCCGGGTGTGGCGTCGAACCAGCGTCGGAAAGCACGGAAAAAGTTGCTCGGATCGGCAAACCCCAGCAAGTAGGCAATTTCCAATAATGTCATGGTCGGTTGCGCCAGGTACTGCTCGGCCAGCTCGCGCCGGGTATCGTCCAGCAGCACCTGAAAACTCGTGCCCTCTTCCTGCAAGCGCCGCTGCAAGGTGCGCTGGGACAGATGCAGTGTCTGCGCCACGGTATCGCGCTTGGGCTCGCCTTGGGGCAACAGACGGCACAACACCTGCCGCGCCTTGTGGGTCACGCGGCTTTCGGAAAAGCGCGCGAGGTATTCGCCGGCAAAGCGGTCATGCAGCAATGCCATCGCCTCGTTGGCCGTCGGCAAGGGGGCTTCCATGTCTGAACGCTCGAAAATCAGCGCATCGTAAGGTGCGTTGAACAACAGCGGCGCATGAAAGGCTTGCTTATAGGGTTCCAGGTTGGCCGGTTCGGAGCCTTGGAACAACACTTTGCGTGGTTGCAACGTACGCCCGGTCAACCAGCCGCACAGTGCCAGGGCACAGGCCAGTGACGCTTCGGCGCTTTGCCGGGTCGGCGGCAGATGATCGCCATGCACCGTCAGAATCAGTGCGTAGCCTTCTTCCAGCAGTTTGAAACTCAGGTCGGCACTTTCGGCGATGATCCGCTGATAGCGCACCAGACGCTGAAAGCCTTCGGCCAGGGTCTGGCTGGACATCAAGGCGTAACCGGTCACATGAAACTGCGCCGGTCGCACCACCTTGCCCATGTTCAGGCCGATGGCCGGATTACCGGACAGCTCGACCGCACGCTGCCACAGCCGCGTCATGGAATCTTGCGGGAAGCGTGCATCCGGATCATCCAGTGCCGCGTAGTCGAGCCCCAGCTGCTTGAACAGAACCCGGCAATCCAGGCCGTCCATCTCCAGAGCTTTGACAATCCCCATCGCCCAGCTTGCAGAAGTCGTTCGTTCACTCATGGCGTTTTCTTACATGGTGAGCCGCATGCTACGGCTATTGACCGAAGGATACTAAAGTGGCGCCTATTGTCAGTGGCTGATGCCATTGATCACTCTAGACTCAAATAAGCTACCCGCAGAACAACTTGCAGTCAGAACAATAACCACAGAGATAGCAGTCGTGGAAAACGTCAAACGATTCAACAGCTTTGCTGAGTTCTACCCGTATTACCTCAGCGAACACAGCAACAGTACCTGCCGACGCTTGCACTTTATCGGCACGACGCTGGTTATCTTGATACTGGCGCTGACCATTGGTCGCGGGGCATGGATGCTGTTGTGGGCCCTGCCTTTGGCGGGTTACAGCTTTGCCTGGGTCGGGCATTTCTTCTTCGAGAAGAACCGCCCGGCGACGTTCCAACACCCCTTCTATAGCCTGCTCGGTGACTTTGTCATGTACCGGGATATGGTTCTGGGGCGCGTTCCGTTCTAGCTGACATCGGTCACAAGAGAGTTGCCTATGAATGCCAATGCCCGCTTCACCCACATGAAGGACGGCACGCAGGAAGACTGGGCGATCATCGCCGCGGACTTCAGTGCCTACGCGCGACATTTGCCAGCACGGATTGCCGCGCACCTGCAGTTGCTCGAGGGCGATTTCGGCGGTTTTCCGGTGGATCGCCTGACCCACTCCCTGCAAACCGCCACCCGCGCCTGGCGCGATGGCCGCGACGAAGAATACGTGGTCTGCGCCCTGCTCCACGATATCGGCGACACCCTGGGTTCCTACAATCACCCGGACATCGCGGCGGCGATCCTCAAGCCGTTCGTCAGCGCAGAGAATTTGTGGATGGTGGAAAAGCACGGGATTTTCCAGGGCTACTACTTCTTTCATCACCTGGGCATGGATCGGCATCTGCGTGAGCAGTTCCAGGACCATCCGCAATACCAGGCGACCGTCGAGTTCTGTGCCAGATACGATGCGGCGGCGTTTGATCCGGCGTATGACACGCTGCCATTGAGCTTCTTCGAGCCGATGATGGAGCGATTGTTTGCGCACCCCAGGAACTCGATTTACAAGGTGGCGATGGAAGAGCACTCGCCGGCCTGACAGATCCAGCGGAACCGCTTCGCGGTCCATTCGCGAGCAAGCCCGCTCCCACAGTAGATTTGTTGCGAACACAGAATCTGTAGGAGCGGGCTTGCCCGCGAAGAGGCCAGTACAAACACCGAATGACTGTCAGGCCAACTCTGCAACCTTGGCCGCCTTCAACTGCGCCTCCCGCGCCTGGGCATCCGCCAGACGATACAACTCGATCGAACCATCCCAGTGCTCGATCAGCGCCGTGCACGACTCCACCCAGTCGCCGCAATTGAGGTAATCCACCTCGCCGACCTTGCGAATCTCGGCATGGTGAATGTGTCCGCACACCACGCCGTGCAGCTCGCGCTTGACGCATTCGTGAGCGATGGCTTCTTCGAAGTCGCTGATGAAGCTGACTGCGGTTTTCACTTTGTGCTTGAGGTAGGCCGACAGCGACCAGTAGCCGTAGCCATATCGCGCGCGCCAGCGATTGAGCCAGCGATTGAGGGTCAGGGTGAATTCGTAGGCCGAGTCACCGAGAAAAGCCAGCCAGCGATGGTAACGGGTGATCACATCGAACTGGTCGCCGTGAATCACCAGCAGATGCCGGCCGTCGGCGGTGACGTGGACGGCTTCGTCCACCAACTGGATATTGCCCAGGATCAGCTTAGAATAGCGGCGCAGGAATTCGTCGTGGTTGCCGGTGACGTAGATCACCTCGGTGCCACGCTTGCTCATGGTCAGCAGGCGACGGATCACGTTGGTATGCGCTTGCGGCCAGTACATGCCGCCGCGCAGTTTCCAGCCGTCGATGATATCGCCGACCAGGTAGATTCTGTCCGCGTGATAGCTCTTGAGAAACTGCGACAGGTGTTCAGCCTGGCAATCCCGGGTGCCCAAATGCACGTCGGAAATCCATAAAGTCCGTACGCGTTGCTTACGGGTGGGTTTGGCGAGCTCGGCGCTGGTCATGGGCAACCCTCTGGCAAGTTTTGGCAAGTCTGCCCCGGCCCGGTTAATGGTGCATGACAGCGTCAAGTCAGTCGTGTGACAGCGCTTGCAGGCCCGCTCGGTGTAGACTGACGCCCTGAACCGGGAGACCCGCGATGAGACCGATCCTCACGCTCCGCCAATACAGCCACGACCTGATCGTCCACAGCCACGACCACGCGCAATTGGTGTTCGGGCTCTCGGGTGCGCTGGATTTCGAGGTCGACGGCCGTGGTAGCCAGGTGGTGCAGCAGAGTTTCGTGGTGGTGCCCTCCGGAGCGCATCACGCGTGTGGCAGCGCCAATGGCAGCCGCTGTTTGGTGCTGGATGTACCCAGCGAACAATGGGTTGCCCAGTCGTTGGGCGATCACGCCGAATCCAGCCGACGCTTGCTCGACAACGCCGGCCGCCTGCCCCTGGATGCCGGGCAAAGCCAATTGGTCAGTTGGCTGGCGAACAGTCCGGTCGATGATCCGCTGATCGCACAACAAGGCGCGGTGTTGCTGCTGGCCAGTCTCAACAACGCCAGGCCCGATACCGTCGGAGGTCGGCGCCTGCCCTATGCCGCGCTGAACGCACACATCGATCAGTACGCGGCGTACCCGCTGCAGGTGGCCGACCTCGCCCGTGTGGCCGGCCTCTCCAGTGCCCGATTGCATGCCCGATTCGTGGCCGAATGCGGGCAGACGCCGATGGACTACATCCGCAGCCGACGCCTGCATATTGCCGTGGGCTTGCTGCGCAACTCGGCGCTGCCCATCGGTGAGATTGCCAGCCGCGTCGGCTACAGCTCCCAGAGTGCCTTTGCGGCAGCGGTGCTGCGCGAGTTCGGGGCATCGCCCGGAAAGCTGCGGCGCGAGGCTGGCGACAAAAAACGCTAGTTTGCCGACAGACTTGACGGACGATTACGCGCTTCAATGAGGCTTCTGTTCGTTTGTCGTTAAGGATTGCAATGACTCCCCGTACCGCCCTTGGCGCCTTGCATATCGGCGCACTGATGTTCGGTCTGACCGGCGTGTTCGGCAAACTGGCTGCCGCGTCACCGGCGATCATCGTTTTCGGCCGTGCCGCTTTCGCCGTGCTCGCGCTGGCGTTTTTTGCACGGTTCGCCAGCCAGACGCGCTGGCAGAAACTCGAGCCCGTGGATTGGCGTCGACTGCTGCTCAGCGGCTTGTTGCTGGCCGGACACTGGGTGAGTTTCTTCATTGCGGTGAAAGTCGCAGGCGTGGCGATTGCGACGCTCGGTTTCGCCAGTTTCCCGGCCTTTACCGTGATCCTTGAAGGGCTGATCTTCCGCGAGCGCATTCGCGCCAATGAAATTGTGCTGGTGCTGCTGGTGAGTGTCGGGTTGGTGCTGGTCACGCCTGATTTTGATCTTGCCAGCGGCGCCACCACCGGCCTGCTGTGGGCCGTGGGTTCCGGGTTGTTGTTCGCCCTGCTGTCACTGACCAACCGTGCCAGCTCCGGGCGCGTCCCGCCCGTGCAGGCAGCGCTGTGTCAGAACGTGGTGGTTGCCCTGTGCCTGCTGCCGGTGGCGGCGCCGCAATTGAGCGAAGTGCGTGCCATCGACTGGCTGTGGATCGGCCTGCTCGGTGTGTTCTGTACCGGTGTCGCCCACAGTCTGTTCGTCGCCAGCCTTGCGGTGATCAAGGCACGCACTGCCGCCGTGGTGTTCGCCCTGGAACCGGTCTACGGCATCACCGTCGCGTGGCTGCTGTTCAATGAAAACCCGACCCTGCGCATGTTGCTCGGGGGCGCGCTGATCATTGTGGCGATTGTGGTGTCCAGCAGGTTCTCAGGTGGTTCCAGCAAGAAAGCCGTTGCTGCGGAGGCGGCTTCTCACTGAGTGCGGTCGTTGTGCCCCAGGTCGCGGTCCGGGTCGATTTGGTCGCGGACCCGCTGCTTGAGCACTTTAGCCTCAGGGAAGCCACCGTCCGCCTTGCGCTCCCAGATCTGCACGGTGTCACAGAAAATATGAAAGACCCCACCGGTGCCCGGCACCAGGGAGACTTTGCCCAGGTCATCACCAAAGGTGCTGAGCAGTTCCTGGGCCAGCCAGGCCGCACGCAACAGCCATTGGCATTGCGTGCAATAGGTGATGACGATTTCCGGTTTGCTGACGGTCATGATGGGACGTAACTCCAGAGTTTGACGACGCCGCTATGATAGCCCGGCCGGTGGCTGTCGGGACGGCGGAGCGGGTTGCGCCTCCAACTCGAACGCAGGCTCGATCATGGCCAGAGCAGCCGACTGCTTATACTCGTTTGGGTTGATCACCTCCCAACTCGACACCATGGACAGCTCCTCCAGATTGAGCTGGTACTCATCGTCAGTGGCAGATTCACCGGACATCGCCAAACCCGGAGCCGCCACGGCAGCAGCGACCGGGATGGAATGACGGTTATCGACCCACTCAAGTTCATCATTGGCTGGCACCCCGTCGCGCTGCGCAGTAGGCGATTGCGTGACGGACGGCCAGATCACTGGCTCGGTAAAAAACTCAGCCGACGGTTCATGCGGCGACGGCAGAGCCTCTGAAGCTGTGGCCTGATGCTGCTGGCGCCAGCGACGAGCAAACCAGCCCAGCGCCAGCAACGCCATCAGCGCTGATACGCCGGCAATCTGCAACCAGCCAATCCCGGGGGTTTCAGCAATAGCCGGGGCCGGTGCCACTGCATCAGTAGCCATGGGTTGCGCCTTTACCTTCTTGAGCTCCGCCAGTTGGGTTTGCAGCTCGGTCAACTGCTTTTTCTGGTCGGTGATCAGCTCATCCTGGCCTTGAAGCTTCGCGTTGAGCTCATCGACAGTGGTTTGCAACGAATGGTTTTGCAGGGCGCTGGCGGCCAGTTGTTCGACTGCGGGATCAACCACGGGGACGTCCGTTTCCGGCGTCGCCTTTGCCACGGGTGACGGCGAGACAATCGGTTGAACACTGGGGAATGCAGACGCCGGGGAACTGGAATCCGGTTCATCGGTGGCGGGAACAACACCTGGCGCACCCGGCGGATCAATCAGTACCGTGTACTCGCGCAATAACCGACCGTTGGGCTGATTAAGCTGCACGAGGAAATTCAGAAACGGTTCACTGACCGGTTTGCTGGATGTCACCCGGATCAAGGAGCGATTACCGCGCAGCACCGGGGTGAATTTCAGGTTATTGAGGAAAAACACCCGGTCGATCCCGGCACGGCTGAACTCGTCTGCCGTTGCCAGGCTCACCGACAGCTCGTTCTCTTCCAGGCCAGATGTATCCATCAGTGCGATATCGGCACGCAGCGGTTGATTCAGCGCCGAATGCAGGGTGATTTCACCCAGGCCCAACGCAGGTGCCCATGCCGAATAAGTGACAGCGGCCCCGGCCAGCAACCACTGGGAACAACCGCGCAAAACCAATCGCCAACACTTGAGCATGAGCATCCTTGAGATCCACAGAAACTACCCGTACGCGTTCGTACATCCGTTACGAACACGATATTGCCGAGTAGTTCTTATAGTCTGCCCAATGCGCTATCTCAAAAACCTGGCGTTCGGTTATGCCTCAAGATTTTTCAAGGTTGCCCAGGATGTGCCCGTGAACCCGCATGCACACCTTCAAATCCGCCTCATCGACGCCTTCGAACAGTTCGTGACGCAGTTGCGTGGCAATGGTTTCAATTTGTTCGATCAGGGGACGCGCCGGCGCGCAGAGAACGATTTTCTTCGCCCGGCGGTCTTCCAGCACTGCCTGGCGTTGCACCAGGCCCTGGCTTTCCAGGCTGTCGAGCAAACGGGCCAGGGTCGGGCCTTCGACGCCGACGCTTTGTGCCAGCTCGCGCTGGGTCGGTGCTTCCTCGAAACGCGCGAGGTGCAGCAGCACCAGCCAGCGTGCCTGGGACAAGCCCATGCCCGCCAGTCGGCGGTCCAGTTCGGCACGCCAGCCGCGGGACATCTGGGCCAATTGCATGCCAAAGCGGTGTTGATCGGTTAACGGCATAAAACACTCATGATCAGACTGAAATAAATAAAAACTAATTATTAGTCAGCTAAGCATGCGCCTCGATTTGAGGCAAGACTTGATCTCTAGTGAATCGTTACATCAGCAATATCGATGTCTCAAATCTCGAATTCGGATTGCAAGGCGGCGCGCACGCAGTACAAAACCCCTTCCGGTACCCGGCCCGCGAACAGCGCAGCGATTTCGGAAACCGGCGGCAACTCGCCTTCGCCGTCGAGGAAGGCATCCTGGACTTCACCCATCAGGTCTTCAGGCAGATCCAGCGCCTGCTCCAGCGACAACTGCTGCTTGCCGATCGCTTCGGCCAGCATGGTGTAGACGTTCTTTTCCGAGCACTGCAATTGACCGGCAATCTGCACCGGCGTCATACCGGCCCGCGCCAGGGTGATCAGTTCGTGACGCACGTCGGCCACCGCTTTCGGCGCCTCGACCTGGCCGCCGAGCACCTCGAGGAAGGCCTCGCCATAACGCTCCAGCTTGCGCGCGCCGACGCCGCTGACCGTGGCCATTTCCGCCAACGAGGTCGGCTGGCTGCGGAGCATTTCCAGCAAGGTCGAGTCGGGAAAGATGACGTACGGCGGCACGCCATGTTCTTCGGCAAGCTTGCGACGCAAGGCGCGCAAGGCTTCCCACTGTTCGCGTTCCTCGCCACGGACCAGTTGGCTCGCCTGGCTCTTGCTGCTTTTCGCCACCGTTTGCGCCTTGAGGTCGCGGCGCAGCTCCAGGGTCACTTCGCCCTTGAGCAACGGCCGGCAACTGTCGCTCAGGCGCAAGCCGCCGTAGCCTTCAAGGTCGATGTCGGCCAGACCTCGGGCCACCAGTTGGCGGAACAACGAGCGCCATTCGCCCTCCGCCATCGCCTTGCCAACACCAAACACCGACAGATGTTGATGGCCGAAGCTGCGGACCTTTTCGTTGTCCTTGCCGAGCAATACATCCACCAGATGCCCGACGCCGTAGCGCTGACCGGTGCGGTAGATCGCCGACAGCGCCTGGCGCGCAGGTTCGGTGGCATCCCAGGTCTGCACACCGTCGACGCAGTTGTCGCAATGACCGCAAGGCTCGGGCATGTCTTCGTCGAAGTAGGCCAGCAGCGTTTGTCGACGGCAGCGGGTTTCTTCGCAGAGCGAAAGCATGGCGTCGAGCTTGTGTTGCTCCAGGCGTTTGTGGCGCTCGTCGCCTTCGGAGTTCTGCAGCATCTGCTTGAGCATCACCACATCTTGCAGGCCGTAGGCCATCCAGGCATCTGCCGGCAAGCCATCACGGCCGCCACGACCGGTTTCCTGGTAATAGGCCTCAAGGGATTTCGGCAGATCGAGGTGGGCGACGAAACGCACGTTGGGCTTGTCGATGCCCATGCCGAACGCAACGGTGGCGACCATGATCAGGCCTTCCTCGTTGAGGAAGCGTTTCTGATGGTAGGCGCGCAGATCGTTGGGCAGGCCGGCGTGGTACGGCAGCGCCGGGAAGCCTTGCGCGCTGAGAAACGCTGCGACTTCCTCGACTTTCTTGCGCGACAGGCAATACACGATGCCCGCATCGCTACGGCGCTCGGCGAGGAACGCCAGCAACTGCTTGCGCGGCTGCTCCTTGGGTACGATGCGATAAAAGATGTTCGGTCGGTCGAAGCTCGACAGGAAGCGCTCGGCGTCTTGCAGGTGCAGACGGGTGACGATTTCTTCCCGGGTGCGCTTGTCGGCCGTGGCGGTCAGGGCGATGCGCGGCACGTCGGGGAACATTTCCGCCAACTGGCCCAGTTGCAGGTATTCCGGGCGGAAATCATGCCCCCATTGCGACACGCAGTGCGCTTCGTCGATGGCGAACAGGGAAATGTTCAGTCCCTGCAGGAAGGACAGCATGCGCGGCTGGACCAGACGTTCCGGTGCCAGATAGAGCATTTTCACTTCACCGCGGCGGATGCGGGCAGCGAGGTCGCGCTGTTGCTCGGCGCTGAGAGTGGAGTTCAATGCGGCGGCCGCGACGCCCAGCTCTTCGAGGGTGGCGACCTGATCGTCCATCAGGGCGATCAGCGGCGAGACCACCACGGCCAGGCCCTCGCGCAACAGCGCCGGCACCTGGAAACACAGGGATTTGCCGCCACCGGTAGGCATCAGGACCAGGGCATCGCCGCCACTGGCCACGCGCTCAATGATTGCACCCTGACGGCCACGGAAACTGTCGTAGCCGAAGATGTCCTTGAGGACGCGTTGAGCCTGTTCGAGCATAGAAACTCCAAAAATCACCGAAACATCCCTGCAAGGCTGGTTCAGAACCACCAACGCTGCACTGACAAATCGTAAGTGCGCATTGCATGACGCTTCACATTTCAGCCGTGACGCCAGCAGGGCAATCACAAAACGCGCGAGTATACCCGAGCCCCGTCCGGCAAAGGGCACCGCTGATAAGACTCACACAATCGGACTGTGGGAGCGGGTTTGCTCGCGAAGAGGGAGTGTCAGTCGGCAATAATGCAGCTGGCACACCGCCTTCGCGAGCAAGCCCGCTCCCACAAAGGTGCAAATATGCCTTGCGGCTGGCCCAAGCGCTCAAGAAGGCCTAGAATTCCCGCATCGAACATTCCCAAGGTAGTCTTTTAATGTCCTTCGCTGAGCAACTAACCCGCCTGCAAGTCTTCCTCGACGCCGACGAACTGCATGACGAGGCGCTGGACTACGTGGCCGCCCACGGCTACCTCACTGCGCTGTCGATCTGTTCCGAAGTGGTCCCGGACCGTGAATGGATCGACGCACTCTTCGCCGAGGAGCCGCATTACAGCGGCGAAGCCCAGCGCGAAGAGATCGAAGCCACGCTGATCGGCCTCAAGGCCCACATCGCCCGCCAACTGGCCTCCGACGAGGAGTTCGAGTTGCCGTGCGACCTGGACCTGGGCGACGACCCGGATGATTCCGAGCTGCGCGGCTGGTGCATCGGTTTCATGGAAGGCGTGTTCCTGCGCGAAGAAGCCTGGTTCGAAACCGCCGAAGACGAAGTCAGCGAAATGCTGCTGCCGATCATGGTCGGTTCGGGCCTGTTCGACGAGCAACCGGAGTTCTCCGACATTGCCGCCGATGCCAACCTGATGGACGACATGATCGTGCAGATCCCGGAAGCCCTGACCGCGCTGTACCTGCTGTGCAACGCGCCAGACGAAAAACCGGCGATTCTCAAGCCCCGTCACCACTAAGGTTCTGCCTATGGACAACCCCATAGGCAACCGCCCCCTGATGTTCCGCTACGTGCTGCTGGCCATCGGCTGGCTGAGCGTAGCGCTGGGGGTGATCGGGATTTTCCTGCCGGTATTGCCCACCACCCCTTTCCTGCTGCTGGCAGCCGCCTGCTTTGCCCGCAGTTCGCCGCGCTTCTATCAATGGCTGGTTGAGCATCCGCGGCTTGGTCCGTGGATTCGCGACTACCTCGATGGCAACGGCATTCCGCTCAAAGGCAAGGTCTACGCCATCGGCCTGATGTGGGCGAGCATCCTGTTCTCCTGTTATCTGGTGCCGCTGCCCTGGGCACGGGGCTTCATGTTGACCAGTGCGGTGCTGGTGACGATCTATATCCTGCGCCAGAAAACCCTGCAAAAGCCCTGATTTCACCCAGGCATTTGTGGCGAGGGAGCTTGCTCCCGCCAGGTTGCGAAGCGACCCCAAACCATTCAATCCAGATACCCCTGGTACACCGCGCTCACCTGTTTTGCGACTGCTGCGCAGCCGAGCGGGAGCAAGCTCCCTCGCCACAAAAAGCCGTCCACCGAACGCCCTTCCTCCGACGACCTGCCCTGCCCCGGCAAAAACTCCACCTAAACTTCAAAAACCTACACTCGAGCAGCCAGACATGGCCCGCAGTCTGCGTAGTCCAGGATGGCCAACGCTCCGACTTCGGCTCGGCGGGTGGTTGCTGCTGGCAGGTTTGCTACTGACCGTATTCGACGTGGTCCAGGCCGACTGGGATTTTGCGCTGATTCTGCAAACCGTTGAAAATCGCTACGGCCCCCTTGGACCGGCGCGAGGCCGGATCGAGGCATGGAGTCAAATGCTGCAGAGCGCACACGGCGCCCCTGAACCTGAGCAGCTCAACACGGTGAACCGCTTCTTCAACCAGCAGCTGAACTTCCAGGACGATACGCGCATCTGGCAACAGACCGATTACTGGGCCACGCCCGTCGAAGCCCTGATCAAGGGCGCCGCCGACTGCGAGGACTACGCCCTGGCGAAATACTTCAGCCTGCGCCGGCTCGGCATTCCCAGCGAAAAACTGCGCATCACCTACGTCAAAGCCCTGAGCCAGAACCAGGCGCACATGGTGCTGACGTTCTACAGTACCCCCACGGCCGACCCGCTGGTGCTGGACAACCTGATCGGCGAGATCCGCCCCGCGTCCCAACGTAAAGACTTGCTGCCGGTGTATGCCTTCAACGCCGAAGGCCTGTACCTGCCGGGCAAGAACGGCGGCCAGCGCAGCAGTGACTCGAAAAAACTGTCGCGCTGGCAGGACGTGTTGAAAAAGATGCAGGCCGAAGGGTTCGACATCGGCGATGGCTAGCCGCCACGGCAAGGAGCGATGTATGACACTGCGTAAACAGTTGTTCCTGGCCATCTGCCTGTTCCTGCTGGTGGCGTTCAGTGGCAGTTTTTTTTCCAGCCTGGAAAGCTCCCGCGAGCAAACGCTCAGTCAGCTGCGCGCCCACGCCCAGGACGCAGCCACCGCGCTGGGGCTGTCGCTGACGGCACAGGTCGATGACACGGCAATGATGGAGCTGATGGTCAGTTCGATTTTCGACAGTGGCTATTTCAGCAGCATCCGCGTCATCAAGCTCAAGGATCAGCAAACGCTGGTGGAACGCAACGCACCGACGCAAATCGATGGTGTGCCTGACTGGTTCGCCGACCTGGTCGACCTGCGCCCGCAAGGTGGCGACGCCTTGATCATGCGCGGCTGGGAGCAACTGGCACGGGTCGAAGTGCTGAGCAATCCGCAATTCGCCCTGGCCAGGCTCTGGGACAGCACCCTCGGCAGCCTGATCTGGCTGCTGTTGTGTGGGCTGTTCAGCGCGGTGTTTGGTGGCTGGATGCTGCGCAGGCAATTTCGCCCACTCGACAGCATGGTCCGACAAGCTGAGGCCATCAGTAACCGCGAATTTCTCAGCCTGCCGAAACTGCCACGGACACCGGAGTTGAAACGGGTGGTGCTGGCGATGAACCAGATGGTCGAGAAGCTCAAGGCACTGTTCGTCGAAGAGGCTGCGCGCAGCGAAAAGCTGCGGGCCGAATCCTATCTGGACAGCCTCACTGGCCTGGCCAACCGACGCCTGCTCGACGAGCAACTGGCCGACCATTTACGGGAGTGCGAACAGAGTCGCGATGGCCATTTGTTGATGTTGCGGATCAACGACCTGAACGGGCTCAACCAGCGGCTGGGCGGCCAACGGACTGACGCACTGATCTGTGCCACGGGCGAATTGCTCAAGCGCCTGACGCAACTGCCGGAACGTCGCACCTGGCTGGCAGCACGCAATCGTGGTGGCGAATTCAGCCTGCTGACACCGGGTCTGGACGCTGAAAATGCCACGCGCCTGGCGGCCGATATCAGCGTCAGCCTGGAGAACCTGCGCCTGACCGGAGCCAGCGATTGCATGCCCGTCGCCCATCTGGGCGTTGTCGCCTACCGTCCCGGTGAGCCGATCGGCAACGTACTCCTGCGCCTTGACCAGGCGCTGACCGAGTCCCGGCAGCATCCCGAGCGACCGTGGGTTCATTTGAGCCATCGTGACACCGCACCGAATCACTCCCAGCACGACTGGCGCACCTGGATCGACGACGCCTTGACCGAAGGCAAAATGCAGTTGTACTTCCAGCCCGTCGTGCAATGCGCCGACACCCTCCAGGTGCTGCATCACAAAGTGCTCGCACGCCTGCTCGACCCACAGGGCGAGGCGATTGCCGCCGGGCATTTCCTGCCGTGGATAGAACGGCTCGGCTGGTCGGCACGCTTCGACCTGGCGATGCTCGAAGCCACGCTGGACGACCTGGTGGTCAATCGCAGGCCCTTGGCACTGAGCCTGTCCGGCAGCACCCTGGGCGATCCGGAGCAGCGGCGGACAATCCTCGACCTGCTCGACTCACTCCCGGAACTGGCACCGCTGCTGACCCTGGAAATCGACGAGCGTCAACTGCCGTCCCCCGAAGTGCTGCAAGACTTGAGCAGCACATTGCTCAAGACCGGTTATCGCATCGGCCTGCAACACTTCGGCGGGCGCTTCAGCCAGATCGGCAACCTGACCCAATTGGGGTTGGCGTACCTGAAAATCGATGGAGCCTACATTCGCAATATCAACGAGCAGCCTGACAAACGGCTGTTTATCGACGCGATCTTTCGCGCGACCCACAGCATTGATTTGCCGCTGATTGCGGAGATGGTCGAGACACATGGGGAACTGGAAGTGATCAGGGAGTTGGGGATATTCGGGGCCATGGGGCGGTTGATCGGGGCGCCAGAGCCGATGTGAGTTTGTCAGGATGAATAGTGTTCTTGGATCTTTTGATTTTTCACTTAAAAAAACAAACAACCCGCCACTCCTTTTGCAAGGATGGCGGGTTTTATCGTTTCAGACCTCAACTCACACGGTATCCACCTTCAACGAATGATCGTTGAGCATGCCGTTGATGATGGTCGCCGTGTCGTGCCCACCCGCGATCACCCCACCCGCCCCTGGCGTTACACCGTAATGACTGGCGAGGTTGACGCCGGCCAGGTCGATGGTCTGGTTCGGTGCGGCGCCGGCCATGGCGCTGACATCGATGCTGGTCACCGTCGACGGCCCACTGCCGGTGACGGTGAAGTGCAGGTAATCATCCAGCGAAGCCGTGGTGCCGTTCTCCCCTTGCAGCAGTTGCGACAGGTCGAGTTTGTCGGTGCCGGGTGTGAAGTCGGTGATCAGATCATGACCACTGTTACCCTTGAGCCACTGGAAGGTATCGGCCCCTGCCCCGCCGGTGAGGGTGTTGTTGCCCAGGCCGCCGATCAGGAAGTCGTCGCCACCTCCGCCATTGAGGATGTCGTTGCCCAGGCCGCCGTCGATCACGTTGCTGTTGTTGTCGCCGCTCAGCGTGTCATTGAAGTTCGAGCCAGTGAGGTTTTCGATGCTGGTCAGAGTGTCAGTGCCGGCGCCCAGGGTGTTTTGCGCACCGAGCCGGCTGAGGTTGACCGTCACCCCGGCGGTGGCATGGGCGTAACTGGCCGTGTCGATGCCCGTGCCGCCATCGAGGATGTCATTGCCCGGGCCGCTGAAGAGCAAATCATTGCCGGCGCCGCCGTGCAGCTCGTTGTTGCCGGAGCCGGCAGTGAGCACATCGTTGCCGTCGCCGGCATTGATGATGTTGTTGCCCGTGCCCGCCACCAGTACATCATCCCCACTGGTGCCGGTGAGGGTGTGGCCGTCCTGATAGCTGATGGTCAGGTTGGCCGAGTCGCTGCCGCCATGGTTGTCGTTGGCGGTGTAGGTGCCGTGGTAGTCCGGGGTGACATCGTGTGCCCCGGCGTAGTTGACAGTCATGGTCAGTTGATAGTTTTCCGCCGCATTCGTATTGCCGCCACTGGTGTTCGTGATGTTGGTCATGTGGATCTGGTAAGTGCCATCCGCGCTGGCAGTGATGGTGCCGCCGTCGGCGATGCTTACGAACGCCCCACCGTTGAGCGAATACTCCATCGTGACGTGCCCGGCTGCCAGGTTGTGATCGAGGTTGAGCGTCTCACCCTGTTTCAGCTTGACCGTGATGAGGTCTTCATTGTTGCCATCGGAGCTGTTCGCTTTGTCGAGATAGCCACTGATCACCAGCAGCGCCGTCATGGTCGCTGCGTTGGCCGCAAAGGCATTGCGCACGTCTGCCAGACTCTGGTTGGCGGGGGTACTGTTGGTGCCGGCGAAGCTGATCGCACCGGTGCCGGTGAAGTCCGCGCCCTTGGCTATCCAGCCGGTGTTGAACGAGGTTGGTGTCGCCGAGAGTTGATCGCCATTGGGGTCGGTATCGTTGGCCAGCAACAGTTCGCCTGGTACCACGATGTTGCCCGACAACACGTTGGTAATGATGTGATCGTCCACCGCCACTGGCGGTGCGTTGGGGATCACTTTCACGGTCAGCGTCGAACTGGCCAGGTCGCCGTCGTTATCGCTGGCGGTGAATGCGATGTTTTCGGTGATCAACACCGACGTGGTTTTCTGCGAAATGTAGGTGTATTCACCGGTGTCGAGATTGATCTGCAAGGTACCGCTGTTGTTGGTGGCAATGCTCAACGTGTTGTCCACGGTATTGAACGTGCCGTGGTTGAGCCCGCCGCTGAAGTTCAGCGAACCCTGATTGCTGTTGCCGCTCGGATCATAGGTGTACGTGGTGCCGTCCACCGTGACGGTTTTGATGAAGCCGCCATCGGCGCCGAATGTACCGCCTTCGCCCAGCAGCGAGCCGGTCACCGGTGCGCCGATCACCGTGCCGGACAGCACCGAGTTGAGCTGGTTGAGATCGGTGACCACCACCGCATTGGTGTCGGTGTGACTGCTGCCGTCATAGGCCAGTGGATTGAGGTTGGCATTGCTCACGCCGCTACCCAGGCCGATCGCGTAGTTCTTGATGTTGTTGGCATCGAGGAAGGCTTTCAGCGCGGTCTCGTCGGCAGTACCGATTTCCTGGCCGGTAGTGGGCTTGCCGTCGGAGAAGAAGTAACCGACGTTTTGCGCGCCGACCAATTTGCCCGAGGTATTGAACGCGGTCTGCATGGTCGCCACGGCCGCGTCGTAGTTGGTGCCGCCGTTTGCGGTGAGGCCGGCCAGCAGGGTCTTGGCGGTCGCAACATCGACCCACACCGAAGTCCTGTCGGTGGCGCTGCTGCTGAAAGTGACGAGTTGCACTTTCACATCGCCGAGGTCGTCGTATTTATCCAGCAAGGCACTGATGGCCTGTTTGGCCAGTTCCAGCCGCGACAGGCCCGACACACCGGAAGGGTCGGCCATGCTGCCGGAGATGTCGAGCACGATCAGCAGGTTGGAATCGATCTCCACTGCCGCCACCGAGCGATCCGTTGCCACCGCCTTGGGCACGTCATCGACAATGTTGACCACGATGGTGCTGGTGCTGCTGTTGCCCAGCGCATCGGTGGCTTTGTAGGTGAAACTTTCACTCAGGCTGTTCGGCCCGTCGTTGGCATTCGGCGAGGTTTTCGGTGCCGAGGTCAGGGTGTAGGTGTAGCTGCCATCGGGGTTGAGCAGGATTTGCCCGTAAGTACCGGTGGCACTGCCGACCAGGGTATAGGTGAGCGCACCGCTGGCACCCGAGACCGAACCGACCAGGGTGCCGGACGCGGTTTCGCCCGTGTTGCCCGGGTCGCTGCCGGTGACCGTTCCGGCGGCCAGGTCCTGCCCGTCCTTGCTCAGGTCGAGGGCTTTTTCGTAGACCGTCACATCGCTATCGGGGTTGGCCTTAATGTTGCTGTTGACCACATCGATGGTGATGGTGGTGGTGCTTTCATCGCCATCGGAATCACGCACGGTATAGGTAAACGTATCGGTAGCCCCCGAGTCGCCGACCGAATTCTGGTTGCTGTGATACACCGCGTTGCCATTGGCATCGAGGGTCAGGTAGCCATAGGTGCCGTTGATCTGGTTGCCCAGCCCGCCGACGGCCGACGTCGAGGTATTGCTACCGGCGCGCACGCCGACCACCGTCGCCGGACCATCGGCACCGCTGATGTCGTTGCCCAGCACACTGATGTTGACGGTGCCGCCCTCCACTACCGACGACGAGTCAGGTTTGGCGCTCGGCAGGTCATCGACGATGTTGACGTTGATCTGCCCGGTCGCACTGTCGCCGTCCGTATCGGTGGCAACGACGTTGAAGTTTTCGGTCAGGCTGTTGGCGCCGTTGGCGGTCGGATGGGCTTCGTTATCGTTGAGGGTGTAGCTGTAGCTGATCACTCCGGTTGCCGGGTTGTAACTGGTGATGGTCAACGTGCTGCCCAGCGGCGTGGTGATCGACTGCGGGAAGCCGGCGGCCACACCAGCGCTGACCACGGCGATACCGCCGACGGTCAGGGTTTGCAGACCATCGAGGGCATTCACGGTGAAGGTGCCGGTCTGGGTCAGGGCTGACGCGTTGGGGTTGCTGCCGTCGCTGAGGTTTTTCTCGTAGACCGTCAGCTCACCGCCATTCACGTCGAGGCCGTTGAGGGTTACCGGATTGTCGTTGTTGTGGATCTGCAGCACCAGGTTGGCGGTGCTGGTGTCGCCGTCCGAATCGGTGAGGGTGTAGCTGAAGGTTTCCGTGCCATTGCCGCCGCCGTGCAGGGCCTTGAAGTCGGCATCGCTGGTGTTGAGGGTGTAGGTGTACGTGCCGTTGGCATTCAG
>NZ_JBWKXF010000074.1:0-20145 GCF_059422645.1 Pseudomonas sp. GW821-FHT01C01
AAGGCGGAGTGTCAGAAACATTGATGTTGTCTGACACTCCGCCTTCGCGAGCAAGCCCGCTCCCACATTAGAGCTGTGTTCTATATAAAACTAGCGGTGATTATCCCGCCAGTTGTGATCGCCACGTTCGCCACGATGGTTGCGCCAGTCTCGGCCTCGATTGTCATTGTTCCAGTCCCCGCGGTTACGCCCGTCCCAGCCATGGTTCTGATGCATCCGGTAATCACCCCGATATGGCTGGTAGTAACGCGGAGCGGGCTGGTAATAGCGCGGTTGATACATCCGCGGCTGGTAGTAATAGCGTGGTGTCGGCTGGTAATACCGCGCTGGCGGCATGTAATACCGAGGCGACGGTGTGTAGTAACCATTGGAATAGTAGGAACTCCCCCCGGCGTAATAGTTGGGAGCAGGCGAGGTATAGACCTCGGAACTGTAGTCACTGCCTCCTTCGTCGTAATAAGGCACGCACCCACCAAGGGACAATCCTAATACAGCAAGCAGAAGAATTCGCCGCAGCTTATTTTGACAGAGCATGGCGGCCTCCTGGACCGCGGGTGAGCCACACCAGCGACGCTGGCAAGCGACAGTCAAATATTCGGTGACTGTCGAAAGATCAGACATCGAATTCAGAATCTGGTGCGCTCTTGAAACAAGTGAAAACATCTGGCCGATGAAAGGTTTTTCATCCATTCACGCCCTGATTAACGGTGGCCACCGTGAAATCCACCGCCATGATATCCACCTCCGTGATACCCACCGCCGCGATAGCCGTGGCCACCGTAGTAACCATGCCCGCCGTAGTAATAGGAGCGATAACCACCGTAGTAGCGTGGGCCGTAGTAGCCGTAGTAATAGGGCGAGTAGTAACCGGGGTAGTAATAAGGTGCCCCGTAGACGTCGGCCGGACCGTCGTAGTAGTAGCAGCCAGACAATCCAAAACCGAGCACTGCACCGAACAACAATCGACGCAACATGGCGGCCTCCGTAAAGACCTGTGACAACAGTCGGCACAGGCCGACTGACATCTGTTTTGACTGGCAAACCTCTGCCAAGTGCAACGTCGCACCCACCTTCGGATCAGCGGCGGATACGTTCCAATGCAGTGCACCTGCGCACCATCACAAGGCAGTCCGCCCTCCCGATCAAACCTCTCGACCATCCCGTCCCCCACGCTAGAGCGCTCGGGCCAACTTGGCACGCCTCTCGCTTTAGCGCACTTGTTCCAAAAAATGTGCAGGCGTCACCACAGGTTCGCGGCACCACAATTTGCAATGGCTGACTAGGGTTCCGGCTCGCGATGGCGAGTGACTGGTCCGAGAGTTGGCGACCTCCGGTTGAGGTTACACGGCGGGACAAAAGCCCGGGAGACAAGCCACCGTTAGCGGTGCCGCTGCCTTCCTGTCCGTCCTTGATCAACTGGAGAACCACCATGTCCAAGCTTCGTTTACCCGCCCTGCTCGCCGCTGCGTTCGCCGCCCTCGTGAGCCTCTCGTCCCAGGCCGCCCAGAAAGACCACTTCAGCGTGTGCTGGACGATCTACGCCGGTTGGATGCCGTGGGAATATGCCGGCAGCCAGGGCATCGTCGATAAATGGGCGAAAAAGTACGGCATCAAGATCGACGTGGTGCAACTCAACGATTACGTCGAATCGCTCAACCAGTACACCGCTGGCCAGTTCGACGGTTGCACCATGACCAACATGGACGCACTGACCATTCCGGCGGCCGGTGGCGTCGACAGTACCGCGCTGATCGTCAGCGATTTCTCCAACGGCAATGACGGCATCGTGCTCAAGGGCGAAGGTAAGAAAGTCGCCGATCTCAAGGGCATGGACGTCAACCTGGTAGAACTCTCTGTCTCCCACTACCTGCTGGCCCGGGCCCTGGATTCGGTGGACCTCACCGAGAAAGACCTGAAAGTGGTCAACACCTCCGACGCCGATATCTCGGCCGCCTTCAACACCGATCAAGTCAACGCCGTCACCACCTGGAACCCGATGCTCTCGGACATCAAGGCCAAGCCTGCGGTGACCGAAGTGTTCAACTCCAGCCAGATCCCCGGCGAAATCATGGACATGATGGTGGTCAACAGCGCCACCCTCAAAGACAACCCGGCTCTGGGCAAAGCGCTGACCGGCGCCTGGTTCGAAGTGGTCGAGTTGATGAACGCAAAAAACGCCGCCAGCAAAGCCGCACTCGAACACATGGCCAAAGCCTCGGGCACCGATCTTGCGGGTTTCCAGGCACAACTGGACACCACCAAGTTGTTTGCCACGCCCAAGGAAGCCCTGGCGTTCAGCACCAGCAAGCAACTGCCGGAGACCATGCGCAAAGTCGCCGAGTTTTCCTTCCAGCACGGCTTGCTGGGTGAAGGCGCCAAGGACACCAGCGCGGTCGGCATGGCCTTCGCCAACGGCGTGACCAGCGGCGACACGGGCAACCTCAAGCTGCGCTTCGACCCGAGTTACGTGCAGATGGCCGCCGACGCCAAGCTGTAAAAAGAGGACTTGGCCATGCGCCTGATCAACCTTCACCCGGACCGCCCGAGTCGCTTGCTGCTGGTGATCCTGCCGTTCGCCCTGGTGCTGTTTGCCTACTTCACGGGCTCGGCCGAGCGACTGGCGGACAACCCCAATGACAAGCTGCTGCCCAGCGCCGTGCAGATGACCGATGCAGTGAAACGCCTGGCGTTCGTGGCCGACACCCGCACCGGCGAATACCTGCTCTGGCAGGACACGGCGTCCAGCCTGCAACGTCTGGCCATCGGCCTGGGCATCAGCGCCTTGGCCGGGCTGTGCCTGGGCATCGCCGCCGGTACCCTGCCGCTGTTCGGTGCGCCGTTGTCACCGTTGCTGACGGTGCTGTCGATGGTGCCACCGCTGGCGATCCTGCCGATCCTGTTCATCGTCTTCGGCCTCGGTGAGTTGTCGAAAGTGATGCTGATCGTCATCGGCATCACCCCGGCCCTGGCCCGGGACCTGGAACAGCGCGCCCGGGAAATTCCCGTGGAGCTGCTGATCAAGGCCCAGACCCTCGGCGCCTCGACCTGGACCCTGATGCTGCGGGTGGTGTTGCCACAACTGCTGCCACGGTTGTTGATTTCGCTGCGGCTGATGCTCGGTTCGGCGTGGTTGTTCCTGATTGCGGCCGAAGCCATCGCCTCTACCGATGGCCTCGGCTACCGGATTTTCCTGGTGCGCCGCTACTTGGCGATGGACGTGATCCTGCCCTATGTGGTGTGGATCACCCTGCTCGCCTGGCTGATGGATTGGGGGCTCAAGTACCTGACGCGTCGGGCATTCCCTTGGTACGAGGGGGCCGCCAAATGAGCTTCATCAGCGTTAAAAACGTCTGGCAGCAATACGCCGATCAGGTGGTGCTTGAAGGCCTGAACCTGAACGTCAATGAGGGTGAGTTCTGCACCCTGGTGGGCGCATCCGGTTGCGGCAAATCGACCTTCTTGCGTCTGCTGCTCGGACAGGAACGTGCCAGTCGCGGCGAGATCTTGCTCGACGGTCAACCCTTGGCCGGTGAGCCGGACGCCAGCCGTGGCGTGGTGTTCCAGCGCTACTCGGTGTTCCCGCATTTGAGCGTGCTGGACAACGTCGCCCTGGGCCTCGAACTGCCCCGCTCCCCCTTGCTCGGCCGCCTGTTCGGCAGCGCCAAACGTGAGGCCCGGGAACAGGCCTCGGAGCTGCTGCGCAAAGTCGGCCTCGGACACTCGCTGGACAAGTACCCCGCGCAGCTTTCCGGCGGCATGCAGCAACGACTGGCCATCGCCCAGGCACTGATCATGAAGCCCCGCGTGCTGTTGCTCGACGAACCGTTCGGTGCCCTCGATCCGGGCATCCGCAAAGACATGCACGCCTTGCTGCTGGAGCTGTGGCGCGAGACCCGACTGACAGTGTTCATGGTCACCCATGACCTGTCCGAAGGTTTCAGCCTCGGTACGCGCCTGCTGGTGTTCGACAAGGTTCGCCTCGACCCGCACGCACCCGGCGCCTATGGCGCACGCATCACCTACGACATCCCTTTGAACAGCGACCGCCGCGCCCAGTGCAACGCCGTCGACGCCCTGCCGCTGCCGATGGCGGGCACGTTTCGTATCGCTTAGAGGATTTTTGACAATGACTGATTCGACTCAACTGTTCCCGCCCTTCGCCGAAGAAATACTCCCCGGCGGTGGCCATCGTTCCTTCGTGTTGAAACGCGGCCAGTTGCTGCGCCTGACTGACCTGCGCGGCGGCGCCAACGTCAGCCTGACGCTGCTCAATGCCAATGAAAAAACCGAACGCCTGAACCTGCCCGACAGCCTCAAATGCCAACACACCGCCAAGCTCACCGCCGGCCATTGCCTGTACTCGGACATGGGCCGCGTGCTGGCCGCCATCACCGCCGACACGTGCGGCTGGAGCGACAGCCTGGGCGGCGTGCTCTGCGCTGAAGAAGTCGCAGAAAAGTACGGCGCAGGCCGCTACCAGGAACTGCGCAACGGTTTCTTCCGCAACGGCACCGACAACCTGCTGGTGGAATTGGGCAAGTGGGGGTTGGGCCTGTCGGACCTGCTGATGACGCTCAATCTGTTCAGCCGGGTGAACGTCGACGACGCCGGGCATTTCCATTTCGTTGAGGGCAATTCCAAGGCCGGCGACTACATCGAGTTGTACGCGCCGATGGACACCCTGGTGGTGCTCACCGCTCTGCAACACCCGATGGACCCGACGCCGGAATACGCACCGAAACCGCTGAAACTCAGCTGGATGAACGCTGACGCCAGCGTCGCCGAACACTGCCGCACCTCGCGCCCGGAAAACGAGCGCGGCTTCATCAACACCGACCGCCTGTTCGCCTGAGGATCGCTGCCATGTCACTCGCAATCGCCACCGCTCCACAGTCGCCTGAAACCGCGGTCTACCGCGCCACCATCCCCGCCGGCGAACCCTGGCTGATGGAGGTCAAGGCCGGCCAGACCCTGCGCATCCTCGACCTGGAAGGCAATCAGGCGGTCGATACGCTGTTCTACAGCCTCGCCAATCCGAAGGAACGCTACGACGTACAGCGCACTTTGCGCCGGCAAAACAGCGTGTACCTGAGCACCGGCAGCGTGCTGTATTCCAACCTCGGCAAGCCGATGCTGACCATCGTCGCCGACACCTGCGGGCGTCACGACACCCTCGGCGGCGCCTGCGCGCAAGAGAGCAACACCGTGCGTTACGCCCTGGAAAAACGCTACATGCACAGCTGCCGCGACAACTACCTGCGCGCCTGTGTCCACGATGGCCGGCTGGGCAAGGGCGACATCGGGCCGAACATCAATTTCTTCATGAACGTACCGGTCACCGCTGATGGCGGCCTGACCTTCGAAGACGGGATTTCCGCACCGGGCAAGTACGTCGACCTGCGGGCCGAAATGGACGTGATCGTGCTGATCTCCAACTGCCCGCAACTCAACAACCCGTGCAACGCCTACAACCCCACTCCTGCGGAGCTGCTGGTATGGAACTGAAACTCTCGCGATTGCGCCGTTGGTTGTTTGCCTTGTGCCAGACCCGTTCAGGCCAGTGCATTAAATAACCAACCCTGTAGGAGCTGGCTTGCCAGCGAAGGGGCCAGATCAGACACCGCATCAACTTCCTTCGCTGGCAAGCCAGCTCCTACAGGGGTCGGTTTTTTCATCCGGGACGGCCCGGATGCATCTCGAAAAACTGCGGGACGGCCCGCATCCCAGTCGAGGCTGATGCGCTATCGCCTCCGGGGGTTATGCCATGTTCGAAAAAGTCCTGATTGCCAACCGTGGCGCCATTGCCTGCCGCATCCTGCGGACCTTGCGCGAACTGCAAGTGCAGGGTGTTGCCGTCTACTCCGAGGCCGATGCCGCCAGCCTGCACATCCTGCAAGCCGACGAGGCCCACAGCCTCGGTGAGGGCGCGGCCGCCGGCACATATCTGGCGGTCGATAAAATCCTCGCCATCGCCCAAGCCAGCGGCGCCACCGCGATCCATCCCGGCTACGGCTTTCTCTCGGAAAACGCCGCGTTCGCCGAAGCCTGCGAAGCCGCCGGTATCGCCTTCATCGGCCCGACGCCGGAACAACTGCGGGTGTTCGGCCTCAAGCACACCGCGCGCGCCCTGGCCAAACAATACGGCGTGCCGATGCTTGAAGGTACCGAACTGCTCGACAGCCTCGATACCGCGCTGCTGGCCGGTGAACAGGTCGGCTATCCGGTGATGCTCAAAAGTACCGCTGGCGGTGGCGGCATTGGTATGCGCGTATGCCGCAGCGCGGCCGAGTTGAGCGAATCCTTCGAAGCCGTCAAACGCCTCGGCCAGAACAACTTCAGCGACGCCGGCGTGTTCATCGAGAAGTACATCCAGCGTGCCCGTCACCTGGAAGTGCAGGTATTCGGCGACGGTCACGGCGAAGTGATCGCCCTTGGCGTACGCGACTGTTCGGTGCAGCGCCGCAACCAGAAAGTCCTCGAGGAAACCCCGGCGCCGAACCTGCCCGAGGGCATGGCCGATGAACTGTGCGCGGCGGCCATCAAACTGGCTAAAGCGGTGAATTACCGCAGCGCCGGCACCGTGGAGTTCGTCTTCGACAGCGATGCCCGGCGTTTCTATTTCCTGGAAGTGAACACCCGTTTGCAGGTGGAACACGGTGTCACGGAACAGGTGTGGGGCGTCGATCTGGTGCGCTGGATGGTGCAACTGGCGGCTGGTGATTTGCCGCCACTGAGCGATCTGATACAGGGTTTGAAACCGCAGGGTCATGCGATTCAGGCGCGGTTGTATGCCGAAGATCCGGGGCGTGATTTTCAACCGAGCCCGGGGTTGCTCACCGCCGTGGACTTCCCGGTGGCCAATGGCATTCAACTGCGTATCGACACCTGGGTCGAGGCTGGCTGCGAGATCCCGCCCTACTTCGACCCGATGATTGCCAAGGTCATTACGTGGGCGCCGAGCCGCGAAGAGGCAGCTGCCGGCTTGCATCAGGCCTTGGGCGACAGCCTGCTCTACGGCGTGGAAACCAACCGCGACTACCTGCGGCAAATTCTGCTCGATGTGCCCTTCGCCAGCGGCCAGCCGTGGACCCGTTGCCTGGAAGGTCTGGTCTATCAGGCCAACACTTTCGAGGTGCTCAGCGCTGGCACCCAAACCAGTGTTCAGGACTATCCCGGCCGCCTCGGTTATTGGGCGGTCGGCGTGCCGCCATCGGGGCCTATGGACAGTCGGGCACTGCGTTTGGGCAACCGTTTGCTGGGTAACGAAGAAGGCTTGGCGGCACTGGAAATCACCATGAGCGGGCCGTTGCTGCGCTTCAATTGCGAAGCGGTGGTGGCGGTGACCGGGGCGCAAATTCCACTGACGCTGAACGGTGAAGCCGTTGCGATGAACACGACACTGCTGGTTCCGGCTGGTGCTACGTTGTACCTCGGCACGATTGCCGGTGCGGGGGCCCGCAGTTATCTGTGCCTGCGCGGCGGTCTGCAAGTGCCGGATTATCTGGGCAGCAAAAGTACCTTCACTCTCGGCCAGTTTGGTGGCCACGGAGGTCGCGCCTTGCGTGCCGGCGACGTCTTGCATGTACCGGCCTTGAGCGATCGCAGCGCCGGTCAGCAATTGGCTGAAAATCAGCTCAACGAGTTGCCCGGCGTACGGCAAATCCGCGTGATCTACGGTCCGCACGGCGCCCCGGAATATTTCACCGAAAACTACATCGGCACTTTCTTCGCCACGCAGTGGGAAGTCCATTTCAACTCCAGCCGCACGGGCGTCCGGTTGATCGGACCAAAGCCGGAGTGGGTGCGTGCCGATGGTGGGGAGGCGGGTTTGCATCCGTCGAACATTCACGACAATCCGTATGCGATTGGTGCGGTGGATTTCACCGGCGACATGCCGGTCATCCTCGGCCCGGATGGCCCAAGCCTTGGCGGGTTCGTGTGCCCGGTGACCGTGATCGAGGCAGATCTTTGGCAGCTAGGGCAGCTCAAGGCGGGGGACAAGGTGCAGTTCATTCCTGTCGACCTCAAGACCGCCCGCACCCTAGCCTTGAAATGCGATCAATCCTGTAGGAGCGAGCTTGCTCGCGATGGTGTGTCAGCCACCCTGATGTCGACTGACACACCTTCGCGAGCAAGCTCGCTCCTACAGGGGATTGTGTCGCCTGTGGTGTTGGATATCGGCAAGGACGATACGCGGCTGGTTGCACGGCTGTCGGGCGACACACATCTGCTTCTTGAAATCGGCGCCCCGGAACTCGATCTGGTCCTGCGCTTCCGCGCCCACGCCCTCATGCAGGCACTGGAAAGCCAACACCTGCAAGGCGTGATCGACCTGACGCCGGGCATCCGTTCGCTACAAGTGCACTACCAGCCCGAACAACTGCCGCTGGCGGATCTGCTTGGCATCGTTGCCGGCGAATGGGACGCCGTGTGCGCAGCCAAAGACCTGCAAGTGCCCTCGCGCATCGTTCATCTGCCGCTGTCCTGGGACGACCCGGCGTGCCAGTTGGCCATCGAGAAATACATGACCACGGTGCGCAAGGACGCGCCGTGGTGCCCGAGCAACCTGGAGTTCATCCGCCGCATCAACGACCTGCCGAACCTCGATGAAGTACAACGCACGGTGTTCAATGCCAGTTACCTGGTGATGGGGCTCGGTGACGTTTACCTCGGCGCACCGGTCGCCACCCCGCTCGACCCGCGCCATCGCCTGGTCACCACCAAGTACAACCCGGCGCGGACCTGGACTGCCGAGAACTCGGTGGGCATCGGTGGCGCCTACATGTGCGTCTACGGCATGGAAGGCCCCGGCGGTTATCAGTTTGTCGGGCGCACGTTGCAGATGTGGAACCGCTACCGCGATGTCGCCGCGTTCGATGGCAAACCGTGGTTGTTGCGGTTTTTCGACCAGATTCGTTTTTACCCGGTCAGCGCCGATGAACTGCTGCGCATCCGCCGGGATTTCCCCCTTGGGCGCTTCGACCTGAGCATCGAGCACAGTCAGTTGAATCTGGCGGATTACCAGGCGTTTCTGGCGCAGGAAGCCGAATCCATCGGCGCTTTTCGTGCGCAGCAACAAGGCGCGTTCAACGCCGAACGCGAACGCTGGATCGCCAGTGGCCAGGCGCATTTCGACAGTGAAGAACTGGCTCCCGAGGCGACCGAAGATGCACCGCTGGCCAGCGGTCAACAGAGCGTCGACAGCCACATCGCCGGCAACCTCTGGCAGGTTCAGGTCGAGACCGGCAGCCGCGTCGAGGCCGGTGACGTGCTGGTGATTCTGGAGTCGATGAAGATGGAAATTCCCCTGCTCGCACCGATGGCCGGCGTGGTGCGCGAGATTCGCGTGCAGCCGGGTTCGGCGGTGCGCGCCGGACAGCGCGTCGTGGTGCTGGAACTCGACTGAACCCATTTTGCCAAGGACTCATGCCATGAACATCAATCTGCAACTCGACGCCCTGCGCAGCGCTTATCGCGATGGCAGCCTCACTCCCCGGCAATTGCTGCTGAACCTGCGGGACAAAGCCGCGGCGCTGAACCCGGACTATCACCTGTTCATTCACTTGCTCAGCGCCGAAGAACTGGAACCTTACTTCGCTGCCCTCGACGGTCGCGACCTCGACAGCCTGCCGCTGTATGGCGTGCCGTTTGCGATCAAGGACAACATCGACCTGGCGGGCATTCCGACCACGGCGGCATGCCCGGCATTTGCCTACATGCCGGAGCGTTCGGCGACCATCGTCGAGCAACTGCTGGCCCTCGGTGCGATTCCCTTGGGCAAGACCAATCTCGACCAGTTCGCCACCGGGCTCAACGGCAGCCGCTCACCGTACGGCGCGTGCCCCAACAGCGTATTGCCGGAGTATCCGTCGGGCGGTTCCAGCGCCGGTTCTTCGTTGGCGGTGGCGCTCGGCGTCGCGAGTTTTTCGTTGGGCACCGACACCGCCGGCTCCGGGCGTGTGCCGGCGGCGTTAAACAACCTGGTCGGCATGAAGGCCACCAAGGGCCTGATCTCGACGGCCGGTGTCGTACCGGCCTGTCGTACACTTGATTGCGTCACCACCTTCACCGCCACGGCGCGGGAGGCCAGTCAGTTGCTGGCACTCACGGCGCGCCTCGATCCGCGGGACGAATACAGCCGCAGCAACCCGCTGTGGAACGACGGCTCGGCATTCGGCACACCACGCCCGTTCCGTTTCGGCGTACCCCGTGCACAGGATCTGCAATTCTTTGGTTGCCCGGAAGGCCCGCTGTTGTTCGGCGATGCCATCGACCACTTAAAGGCCTTGGGTGGCGAAGCGGTGGAACTGGATCTGTCGCCGTTTCTGGAGGCCGCACGTTTGCTCTATGAAGGCCCGTGGGTGGCCGAGCGCTACAGCGTGGCGGGTGAGTTGATGAGGCAAAATCCCGAAGCCGTGTTGCCCGTGATTCGCGCCGTATTGGCCAAGGCACCGAGCGTCGACGGTGTGCAAACCTTCCGCGCACAGTACCGGCTGCAAGCGCTGAAAGCCCTGTGCGACACAGCGCTGGAAGGCCTTGATTGCGTCGTTACGCCGACCATCGGCCGTCCGGTTACGCGGGCGGAACTCGAGGCTGAACCGGTGCTGCGCAATTCGGAACTGGGCTACTACACCAACTTCATGAACCTGCTCGATTACGCCGCCGTCGCCGTGCCCAGCGCGTTCATGGACAACGGCCTGCCATGGGGCGTGACGCTGTTTGGGCGGGCCTTTACCGATCAGTATCTGTTGAGCGTGGCGGATGCCTTGCAACGTCAGCAAGGCTTGGCCGCACCTGCACCGGTGACAGTTGCCCGCCATGATCGGTCGCGGCTGGTGGTCTGCGGCGCGCATCTGGACGGGTTGGCGTTGAACTGGCAGCTCAAGCAGCGCGGTGCCCGGTTGGTGGAAACGACATTCAGTTCGCCGGACTATCAACTCTATGCCCTGGCCGGCGGCCCGCCGTTTCGTCCGGGCATGGTCCGCGTGAAGGATGGCGGCGTGGCGATTGCAGTGGAAGTCTGGGAGTTGCCCAGCCTTGAACTGGGTTCCTTCCTGACCGGGATTCCGGCGCCGCTGGGGCTGGGCAAGGTGCAACTGGCGGATGGGCGCTGGGAGAGCGGGTTTATCTGCGAGGCGTATGGGCTGGAGGGCGCGATGAATATCAGCCATTTGGGCGGGTGGCGGGTCTACCTGAAAAATCTGCGTTGATCTCTCGATTCGCGGGCAAGCCCGCTCCTACAGGGTCGGCGCAGAACTTGTAGGAGCTGGCTTGCCAGCGAAGGCATCAGCTGAAGCACCGCCGCACCTGATCCCTGCCGATTTACCCTATGAATCCAGCAGTTATTTCCCGCCAGTCCCCTTAGAATGCCTGCCATCGGATGACTGCCAATGGAACTGCCATGCCGCTTCGCTCGCCGCTGTATTCTCAACGTTCGTTGGTCCTCACGCTGGTCGCATTGCTGGGCGCAGGCTTCCTCGCTACCTCCTTTCTCAGTTACTACGCCTCCCGGGCATCGATCCGCGACAACATCGTCAACACTGAGCTGCCGCTGACGTCGGACACGGTCTATTCGGAAATCCAAAAAGATCTGGTCAGGCCGATCCTGATTTCCTCGATGATGGCCCGCGACACCTTCATGCGCGACTGGGTGGTCAACGGTGAAAAAGATTCCGACCAGATGACCCGCTACCTCAACGAGGTCATGACCCATTACGGTGCCTACACCGCGTTCTTCGTCTCCAACACCAGCCTGACCTACTACCACGCCAAGGGTGTGCTCAAACAGGTCAAGGCCACCGAACCCCGTGACGCCTGGTACTTCCGTGTGCGGGACATGAAGGATCCGTACGAGATCAACGTCGACCCCGACCTCGCCAACAAGGACAACCTGACCTTTTTCATCAACTACAAGGTCTACGACTACAACGACCGGTTCATCGGTGCGGCCGGGGTTGGCCTGACCGTCGACGCCGTGATCAAGCTGATCGACAAATACCAGCAGCGTTATCAGCGCAGTGTGTATTTCGTCGATAACTTCGGGCGCCTGGTGCTCACCGGCGCCGAAGGGGGTCCGCAGGGTGCACACATCGGGCAGAAACTCGGCGAACTCGACAGCATGAAAGACCTGGTCAGTCGGCTGCCCACCCCCCACAGCGGCAGCTACGAATACTCCGCGCTGGGCCTGGGACATTTCCTCAACGTGAGGTTTATCCCGGAGCTGAACTGGTACCTGTTCGTCGACAAACGCGAAGACAGCGCCCTCGGTGAAATCCGCCAGTCGCTGTACCTCAACCTGCTGATCTGCCTGTTGGTCACGCTGATCGTACTGGCCCTGCTCAACCGGGTGATCAAACGCTATCAGGACAGGATCCAGGCCCAGGCCACCCTCGACAGCCTGACCGAACTGCCCAACCGTCGCGGCTTTGACCTGCTGGCCGCACCGGCCATGCATGAAGCCCGGCGCGAGCCCAAACCGCTGACCGCTTTGCTGCTGGACCTCGACCACTTCAAGGCGTTGAACGACACCTACGGCCACCTGGCCGGCGACCAGGTACTGATCGGTTTCGCCCGGGATCTGGAAAGTTGCCTGCGGCACTCCGACATCGTCTGCCGCTGGGGCGGTGAAGAGTTCATCGTGCTGCTCAAGGACACCGACGGTAAGACCGGTCTGATGATTGCCGAGAAAATTCGACAACACGTGGAACAGCAGCGCTATGCCTACAACGACAATGCCTTGCAACTGAGCGTGAGCATTGGCCTCACCACCCTGCAGCCCGATGACACCTTGCACAGCCTGCTGTCACGGGCGGATCATGCGATGTATCGGGCCAAGCAAACCGGCCGTAACCGAACCTGCGTGGAAAAGTCTCACTCCAGTTATGAACCAGTCTGACCTCTGCCCGGCGTGCGGTGCACCCAATGACTGCACCCTGGCCAATCCGCGAACCGCCGACCGCGCCTGCTGGTGCTACGGCGTCAGCATCGACCCGGCGGTGCTCCAGGCGCTGCCGGCGCAACTGCGCAATGCCTCGTGCCTGTGTCCGCGTTGCGCCGACGTCGAAGCGCAGTTGCAAGCAGCGTCCGAGTCGATCAAGTAAGATGCGCGCCCCTTTCTTCACTGATCCTTAGTCATGCGTGTCGACCGTTTTCTCAGCAACCTGCCCCGTTTCAACCGTAAACAGGTGCGCCTGTTGCTGGTGGAAAAACGCGTCAGGGTTGACGGAAAAGTCATCAGTGACCCGCACAGCGAAGTCCGCGAGTTCAGCCGCGTCGAAGTCGACAACGATGTGCTGCAAGTTGGCAAACCCCTGCGCCACTTCATGCTGCACAAGCCCGCCGGATGCGTCAGTGCCACTCGGGATCCACAACACCCGACCGTGCTCGATTTGATCCATGAACCGGATAAGGACGAACTGCACATCGCCGGACGCCTGGACTTCAACACCACCGGCCTGATGCTGATCACCAATGACGGCAGCTGGTCGCGGCGCCTGACCCAGCCGCAGACCAAACTGCCCAAGGTCTATTACGTCGAAACCGAGCAGGACATCGGCCCCGAATACGCCATCAAATTCAGCGAAGGGCTGTACTTTTCCTTCGAAGACCTCACCACGCAACCGGCCGGGCTAGAGCTGCTCGGGCCAAAATCTGCACGCCTGAGCATCGTCGAGGGCCGTTATCACCAGGTGAAACGCATGTTCGGCCACTTCAACAACAAGGTGATGCGCTTGCACCGCGAGCGTATGGGACCGTTGGTGCTCGACGACACGTTGAAACCGGGCGAATACCGCCCCCTGAGCGACGAAGAGATCGGATTGATCTAAGCAGGCGACCGCCGAGCAGAAGTTGTCGAACAATTTACCAAAGGCACTTGCGCGATGACGTGACCCCTGCTTGAATCAGGACGTCGGCCGAAATGTGACCGATGAGTCACCACATACTTCTAAGAAACTTTTTGCCGGTAGGAACCCTTGGGTTCCGGCCTCATCCGGCAGACTGCCCGCCAATAACAATACCCGTCGACCGGACTGCAATGGATCGACATGGGCCTCTCAAATTCCAGGCGTATGCCTACCTGTCACAAAGCTCGTGCAATCTCTATTTGCGCGCATACCCGCTTGCCAGGAGTCTTATGACATGAGGCCAGAAATCGCTGTGCTGGATATACAGGGTCAGTATCGGGTTTACACGGAGTTCTATCGCGCAGACGCCGCAGAGAAGACCATTATTCTGGTCAACGGCTCGATGGCCACGACTGCGTCGTTTGCACAAACCGTGAAAAACCTCCATCCGCAGTTCAACGTCGTCTGCTACGACCAGCCCTACGCGGGCCGGTCAAAAGCCCACAACCTGCATGAAAAAATGCTCACCAAGGAAATCGAAGGACAGATCCTGCTTGAGCTGATCGACCACTTCGCCGCCGAACACGTGCTGTCGTTCTCCTGGGGCGGTGCGGCGACCATGATGGCGTTGTCGCAACGGCCACGGCGCATCGAAAAGGCCGTGATCAGCTCGTTCTCCCCGGTGATCAACGCGCACATGCTCGACTACCTTGAGCGCGGCGTCGAACACCTCGGCAACCTGGACCGCGACCGGGTCGGACACCTGGTGAACGACACCATCGGCAAACACCTGCCGTCGTTGTTCAAGCGCTTCAACTATCGCCACGTCAGCTCCCTGGCCGAGCATGAGTACGGGCAGATGCACTTCCACATCAGCGACGTGCTGCACAGCGATCGCCAGTGCTACCTGCACGCGGCGAAAAAAATCGACGTGCCGGTGCTGTTCATGAACGGCGAATGGGACGAGTACACCGCCGCCGAAGACGCCCGGTTGTTCGCCGGCCACGTGCAACACAGCACCTTCAGCACCCTCCAGGCCACCGGCCACTTTCTCGACATGGAGCACAAAGCCGCCTGCCGAGACAGCCGCAACGCACTGATGGGGTTCCTGAAGCCGGCAGAGCACGAAAGCCGACCGCGTTACCACCACGTCCAGGATCACCATGCATTGGCTAGCTGAAGTAGTGTCATCGCGAGCAAGCCCCGCCCTGCTGCGTTAAACGTATTCTGCAGGCGCGAGGCTTGCCCGCGATCGACCGTCATGCGATCCATGCTTTATTTGTCACATCTGCGTTAAACCCGCCCCACGTAAAGAAAAACTTCAAATCGTCGGCCGTATCTGGTACAAAGTCAGCGCTCTGAGCGGGTGTCGTATAATGGCATTACTCCAGCTTCCCAAGCTGATAACGAGGGTTCGATTCCCTTCACCCGCTCCAATCAGATTTTTGTCTCACGTCGTTTTTTGACGGGGGATACAGGTAAAGAAAAAACCGGCCTTGATGGCCGGTTTTTTTGTGTCTGGGGTTGGTGAAATCCGGCTCATGACTTCCGCTGATCGACAAGCAAGCACGCCCGCCACTGTAGCGACCACTCTGTGTCCGTTAGCGTTTTACTCTAAAAACAATGAATCAGTATCAAATTTCTTCAAGCATTAGCATTTTTCACACCTGCGAAAATTATCGTTTTCGCATAGGATCGACGTTCTGTTAACGTTTTTCCTGCCCCAGTAAAGGATTTCGTCAATGCAAGTCGGTTTCAAGACCCTCGCAAGCCGTTACGACATTGCCTTGGCGCAGCCTTTACGTGTCGAGTCGATAATCGGCACTTCACGTGTCAGCCGCGAAAGTGTCGGCCAAGTGGAGAACCGGTATCCGCCAAAATACCGGCCCGCAGACGACTTTGCAGGACATTTCGAATTCGGCCTCAAGTACGAAGAAATTCATCTCGAGTTCTTTGCTCGCCTGTTCGCAGCCATAGGCTCGCAGCCTGTCGAAGACTGGTGTCGACGGGAGCCTTTCGGCCAGTACGCCCGTCGCACGGGGTTCTTCTACGAATGGCTGACAGGTGAACGTCTGGATGTGCCTGACGTGACCAATGGCGCCTATGTTGATGCCCTTTCGGCACAACATTACCTGACTCGCCGCGAGTCACTGCGAACGCGGCGTTGGCGAATAAATAACAACCTTCCAGGTACCGCTCAGTTCTGTCCCTTGGTTCGTCGTACGACGTCGATGCAGGAAGCTCTGCAGTTCAATCTGCGCGAAGCATTGAATGAGTTGAATCAGGCCTTTGGCGCCGACATCCTGTTGCGTACGGCCAGTTGGTTGACGTTCAAGGAGTCGCGCGCGAGCTTTCTCATCGAAAAGGAAGCCGACCAGGCTGATCGCATCCAGCGGTTTGCCCATGTCATTGCTCAGTACTGCGGACATATCGAAGATCCGTTGAGCAATGAGAGTCTGCATTCGCTGCAAGCCGGCATTCTCGGGCGTGATGCCATCGGGCTGGGTTTGCGGCGCTCTCCTGTGTTTGTGGGGCAGGCGACGATGCGCGAGGACATCGTGCATTACATTGCCCCCCACTCTGCGGATCTTGCGCAGCTGTTGGCAGGACTCAACGAGTTTGAGGTCGCAACACGTGGTGTGGAGTCTTTGGCGCGAGCCGCGGTGCTGGCATTTGGCTTCGTCTATATCCATCCCATGCGCGATGGCAATGGCCGGATTCATCGTTTCCTGATCAATGACACCTTGATTCGGGACAAGGCAGTGCCCGACGGCGTGATACTGCCGGTGTCAGCCACCATCACCAGTTCGATCGACTTCAGGGCCGGCTACGACCGTACCCTCGAAGTGTTCTCGCGACCGTTCATGCGTCGTTACGCGACGGCCTATCGATTCGGTGAACTCGTGACCTACGAGGACGGCACTCCCAGCAACTTTATCTTCGATGAATACGAGGACGCACGCTTTGCCTGGCGGTATCCCGATCTGACCGAGCACGTCCTGTACACCGCTCGCGTTGTCGAGCATACGATTCGAAAGGAAATGGCGGATGAAGCCAGAGTACTGGTGATCTTTCAGCGAGCGCAGGAGCAGCTGAAAGAGGTGCTGGAAATGCCGGACCAGGATGCCAACCGCATCATCCGCTCCCTAAAGGAGAACGGCTGGACCGTGTCCGGAAAGCTAATGAAAGCGTACCCGCAGCTTGAAAATGAGCGAATGGCGGAGCGCATTGTGGAGGCCGTGCGCTCTGCGTTTGAGGGGAGCCCGTGACTGGCCTGTCAACGTCGACCCATTTGGCTCCAATGGCTCATTTTTTGGGAGACCGAACGAGGCCATTTTTCAGAAAAAGCAACGTCCTACACTAGTCTGGGAAATGTCCGTACACTTGCGCATTGCTGTGCTTTTGTCATGAGACCTATAGTCCGAGTGCGCCCAAATGGCGTGTCGGGTTTGGCGACTCGATGGTAAAGGCCCAGAAACCTCCGAGCTATCTCGGAGCGTTTCTGAACGCACTTGGCTGCCTGTTTTTCTGGTGGCTGTGCGTGGGAGACTCTAGGGTCTGCCGGTTTAGCCTTGCCCCGGTTCGCCAACCCGCGTACAGCTGCCACCCCTTGTTTGGCGACAATGAGTGGTAGATAACCTCACTATCAAGGCAATCACTCATGAACGATTTTATGGCTTTAACCAGCAACGCCGACGATCTACCCTCCTTTTATGTCAACACCAAACAACCGTTGCATTCACTGCTCAGCAGCGCCCGTTACCGAATCGGTGCCGTGACGCAGGTACTCGAAAACCTCGCGATGCGAGGTGAAATCAGCACCGACTCGGTCATCCTCAGTGACTTCGCATTATTGTGCTGCATCCCCTTGCGCGATGGTTGCGATGTACTGGATGTCATCGCTCGACGCATGGATGCAGAACCGTCCTGACGTTCATCCGACACACTTTCAAATCGCACGGGCGAAGTGTCATTGTGGCGAGGGAGCTTGCTCCCGTTGGACTGCGTAGCAGTCCCTGCTTTTCAGGTGAAGAGCTGGGGCCGCTTCGCGCCCCAACGGGAGCAAGCTCCCTCGCCACAGGTTTGGTGTCGGCCCTGACTGACCGGCATTGCCCGGCCCGCTTGCATCTTCCCCAACTCCAACCACCCTCTCCACTGTGTGGCCATCAGCGAACACGCGTCATCATTTTTCGAAGGAACGCATGCGGCAATTCCGATGCTGCCAATGAATGATTTCAACAGAGCAACTCGAACATGACCCAAAACATCTATGACGATCCCGAATTCTTCCAAGGCTACAGCCAGATGGCCCGTTCGATAGGCGGTCTTGATGCCGCGCCGGAATGGCCTGCGCTGAAAGCGATGTTGCCGCCGATGCAAGGCTTGAAGGTGGTGGACCTCGGTTGCGGCTACGGCTGGTTCTGCCGTTGGGCCAGTGAGCAAGGTGCTGACAGCGTACTCGGGCTCGACCTTTCGGAAAAAATGCTGGAGCAAGCGCGCAAAACGACTTCGGCGCCGAACATCCAATACGCCCGCGCTGACCTGGAACACCTTGATCTGCCGAAAAACAGTTTCGACCTGGCCTACAGTTCCCTCGCCCTGCACTACATCAAGGACTTGCCCGGCCTGTTCGGCAAAATCCACGCAGCCCTCAAACCCGGCTCCCGCTTCGTGTTTTCCATTGAACATCCGATCTTCATGGCGCCACGTAATCCCGGCTGGATCACCGATGCCGAAGGCCGCAAGAGCTGGCCGCTGGACAGTTATCAAATCGAAGGCGAGCGTGTCACCAATTGGCTGGCTGAAGGTGTGATCAAGCAACACCGAACCGTGGGCACATTACTCAACGCGTTGATCGCGGCGGGATTCACTATCCAGCACATCAATGAATGGGGTCCGTCCGATACCGAGGTCGTTGCTCAACCGGCACTGGCTGAAGAACGGGAGCGCCCCATGATGATGTTGGTCGGAGTGCAACGCTGATAGCCGCCCGTATATTTTGCGTAAGGATCTTGGCGCGCCAGTAAAGAAGCCGTAGCAAGGCATTGAGCCCGAAAATGGATGCCTTATGCTCCCCGCTCACCCTTCACACCGAGATCGTCATGGACAGTTCAGAGTTGGGAATCATGATCATTTCAATGATCGGGTTGTTCGGCTTTGCTTCATTTGCTTTTGAATACTTGAGTGCCAGGCGCTCAAAAAAAGGTAAGCCGCAGTGATTCTCTCAGCGGTCAAAAAAAGGGACAGATAACGCATCTGTCCCTTTTCGCATCAGCGAGTCGCCACCAGAAACAAGCGCGGAAACGGCAGCAACACCGAACCATCGGCCAGCGCCGGATAGGCCTGTTCGATGGCCGCTTGATACTGCTTCAAATACTGCGCCCGTTCCGCCTCATCCAGCGGGTCGAGGAACGGCCGCAAACCGCTGCCCTTGAACCACTCGACCACTCCTGATGGACCACCCGCCAGTGGATGATGGTAGGTGGTGCGCCATACATCAACGCGAGCGCAATGGGGTTTGAGCATCGAGTAATAGCCGCTGGCATCGGCCATTTCCGTGCGCTGCCCGGCAGCCCCCGACAGTTTTTCGGCCCACGGTCCCTGCGCTGCGACTTCACGCATCAAGCGATGTGAAGGTTCGTTGAGGTTGTCCGGCATCTGGATCGCCAGGCTGCCACCCGGTGCCAATTTATTCACAAGTGAAGGCAACAACGTGGCGTGCTCCGGCACCCACTGCAACACCGCGTTGGCAAAAATCACGTCGAACGGGCCGTTGTCGTTCCAGGTGTCGATGTCGGCGATATCGAACTGCACCTGCGGCAAGCGCTTGCGCGCGGCTTCGATCATGTCGGTCGAACTGTCCAGCCCGCGCACCGAGGCACTGGCAAAACGCTCCACCAGCAACTCGGTCGAGTTACCGGGGCCACAACCGATATCGATGGCCGAGCGCACGTCCCCAGCGGGGATAGCCGCCAGCAGGTCACGGGCGGGACGGGTGCGTTCATCTTCAAAAGCGACGTACTGTTTGGCGGACCAACTCATTGCGTTCTCCTGTCGGTGTGTTGTTCTGGCCGAGGCCGACAACCGGGTAGCTACATTACATCGCCTGACAGGTTCTGCTCTATTCCACCTTTGGTAAGAGTCGTTGCTAAGCGTTTCAGAAAAAAACCGGCGTGATTAGCTAATGCCAGTCGGTTAAGCGGTAATGCGATCTGTAGCAGCTACCGAGCCCGCGAGGCGGCGTTCGGCTGCATAGCAGTCGTGAGTCCAGCTGACGCGGCCTGCCTGACGTACCGCAATG
>NZ_JBWKXF010000075.1:0-19988 GCF_059422645.1 Pseudomonas sp. GW821-FHT01C01
TTACTGACTAAACGCGGCGCTCTTGAGTCCATCGCGAGCAAGCTCGCTCCTACAGAATCCTTAACTGAACAGCATTACCCGGCAACCCGGGTTTTCTAGCGTGGATTTTCCGGTTTGTAGCCCAGGCGCAAACCGCCCCAATGCCTGCCCTTGAGCGTGATCGGCACCGAGAGATCGTGCATCAACTCTCCGGTATCACGTGTATAGGTTTGCAGCAGCACGGCCTTCTGATGGCTGCCACAGCGAATCCCGGTGCGATCAGCAAACTTGCGCTTGGTCCGGTTCTGCAGGGCATCGATCTGCGCGTCGCCCGTCAGCGCCTGACTGAACACACTGTTGTGGGTCGGCACATAACCCTGCTGGGTACAGGCGATGGCGAACACCAATCCTTCGTGGCGCGCTAACAACGGTTCCTGGATCGCCGGCAGAACCTGATCGGTGTAGCGGTCGAAGCGGGTCTGGTACTTGGCCGGGCTCGTATTGGGGATAGTCTGGTAATTGCGGTCGAACAAATCGTCGAGACTGATTCGACCGGCGTCGATATCCGCTTCGAAACGCGCTGCAATCTGGCTCGCGCCTTCCCGCGCCAGGTCATAGATCCGCTGGTGATAGTCATCCAGCCCCACCTCGGCAAGACGCTCGCTGATGGTTTCGGCCTGGCCTTCCATTTGTACCGCCGCATGGGCCAGACGCTGAGTCTGCTGGTCGCTGACCGCCAGGTCGCTGCGCATCTGTTCGATGGCGTGAAACAGGCTGTCGAGTTGTTCACGGTTGGTGTCCGCCCCGTGGGCGATTTCCCCGACCCGGGATTCGACACTGGCCGCCAGACGGGCAATGTTCTCCAGCTGCTGTCCCGTCCGTTCGACTTGCTCGACGCCGGTGTCCAGGTCGCTGGACAGTTGGCGGATCTGCTCCACCACCTGCGCAGTGCGTTGCTGGATATCGGCCACCATCTCGCCGACTTCGCCAGTGGCGGTCGCCGTGCGTGCGGCCAGCCCGCGAACCTCGTCGGCCACCACTGCAAACCCGCGACCGTGCTCCCCCGCCCGCGCCGCTTCTATCGCTGCGTTCAACGCCAACAGGTTGGTCTGGCTGGCGATAGATTGAATCACCTGGGTCACTCGCTGGATATCATCGCTGCGCAGGCTCAAGGCTTCGATCAGTTCGCGGCTGTTGCTGGCACGCTGGCTGAGCTGATGCATGCGCGCAATGGACTCGCTCAATTCCGTGCGCCCGGCCACCCCGCTTTGATGCGCCTCGCCGGCGGCACTCAGTGCCTGGCGACTGAGCGTCGAGGTGGCCTGTTCGGTGGTGATCATGACTTCGGCATTACTGACGATCTGTGCCGCCGCCGTGAGCTGCGATTGCAACTTGTCCGCCAACTGCCGAACCGAAAACGCGACACCGGCGGCCGACAGCGCGTTATGGCTGGTGGTGTAGGAAAGATCGCGAGTCAACTCGCCGATGGCATCGGGGTTGACGGGAATAGCAGCCTCCGGGGTAGCGCGCGAACGCAGGCGAGGCAGCCAGATAATCAATACGGCCAGGGGCAGGCCAAGGTAGAGCGACCCATCGCCCAGCGTGATGCCACATAACAACAGCATCATGGCAATGCTTTGCAGTGTCGGTGTCAGCCAGCGGTTTTTCGGCAAAAGCACTGGTGCAGGCATTGCCGCAACCAGAGATCCGTCCCTCGTCATCATCATCACCCCGGAAAGCTTCTAATTGTTGTCTTCGCATTAAGCGCCACTATAGGGCCATTATCCATGAGCCTTTAGTCGCGAACGTTGCAGCAGATCAATAGAAGAACCGGAAAATCGAGGACAGCAGAAAACAAAGATCGCAGCCTGCGACAGCGCCCTACTTCAATTGCGTAGGTGCTGCCGCAGGCTGCGATCTTTTCAAGGCAGCCCGGATCAAAGGGGCTGCCTCGCAGAATCAGGCCTGACGCTGGTGCTTGTCGATTTGCTCGTGGCGTTCTTGAGCTTCGATGCAGTACTTGGTGGTCGGGCTGATCAGCAGACGCTTGAGGCCAATCGGCTCGCCGCTGTCGTCGCACCAGCCGAAGCTGTCTTCCTTGATGCGTTCCAGTGCTTGTTCCAACTGAGGCAGCATGCGCTGGTCGCGATCGATCGCGTTCACCAGCCAGGTGCGCTCTTCTTCAACCGAAGCCGCGTCTGCCGGATCGGCCGGGGTGTCCAGGCTTTCGATCGCGATGCGGTTCTGTTCGATGCGCTCATGGGTTTCGACTTTCATGTTCTGCAACAGCTCTGAGAAAAAAGCATGTTGCTCGGCATTCATGTAGTCATCCGCCGGCATGGCCAGCAACTTGTCCTTTGTCATTGATATCTCTATAAAAAAACGTGCATTAAGGCGAATAAGGGAGCGTTCCGGCAGACCTGGGCAGGCCAGCGGAAAGGCGCCGTTTGTTCCAAGCGCCACCCGGCACTCAATTTACGAGGGGCGGCAGTCTACGGCCGACTTGAGGCCTCAGCAACTGAAAAGACAGCGAATTTGTCCGACAAAGCCCTGAAAATGCTCTATGGCTGGCTTTGAGGCGGTAATCGGAGTGCGTTTATAGCAAGAAATTCAATCGAGCGGCTGTATATAGAAGACAAACGGCTTCCACCGGGCAATTTTCACTGTCATTTGCAGGGCCGCGAACCTCAGCTAAGGTTGTCCCTCCCGAAATGGCCATATAAAGGAAAGGACCATGAAGCTGATCGGTATGCTCGACTCGCCCTACGTAAGGCGCGCCGCCATTTCTGCCAAATGCCTGGGAATCGCACTGGAACATCAATCGGTCTCGGTGTTCCGCCACTTCGAACAATTCCAGCAGATCAACCCGGTGGTGAAGGCGCCCACCCTGGTGCTGGATGACGGCGACGTGTTGATGGATTCGACACTGATCATCGACTACCTGGAAACCATGGCCGGCGCCACTCTGATGCCCGTCGAACCGAATCAGCGCCTGCGCGCATTGCGCCTGATTGGCCTGGCGCTGGCCGCCAGCGAAAAGTCCGTGCAGCTTTACTACGAGCGCAACCTGCGGCCGGCGGAAATTCAATTCGAACCTTGGGTGCAGCGGGTCGAAGGACAGCTGGTGGCGGCCTATTCGGCGCTGGAGCGGGAGCTGGAAAAGCAGCCTCTGAAGACTGACGGTTCGATCGAGCAGGATGGCATCACCCTTGCCGTGGCCTGGAGTTTTACCAACCTGGTGGTGCCGGATCAGGTGAATGCGGCGCAGTTTCCGCGGATCGCCGCGTTCACGAAGTATGCCGAGGGACTTGAGGTGTTTGTGGATACACCGATCGAATAGATAGACTCGCTTCGCCTGACCTGCCGTCTTCGCGAGCAAGCCCGCTCCCACAGGAAAACGCGATCACTGTGGGAGCGAGCTTGCTCGCGATGGCGCCGGGTCAGGCGACACATGCATTGTTTATTTGCGCTTATAGCTTTTATTGCCACTTGGGGTCAGGCAGTAAACGCCGCCTCTGGGCCCGGTACAAAACGAACCGGTGCCACAGGAGCAATCCTGCGGGTCCTGGACAAACGCTTGCGGTCGCGCCTGGCTTTTACCGCCAAACATTGCCGAGCAACTTTTTTTCGACCCGCTGATGGAGCCGTCATTACACAGGAACAGTTCGCCGTCACATCGATCGATTCCACCCTTCTTGCCGGAGCAGGGTGTATTGCCAGCCCAGGCAGATGAACTGAAAACACTGAACAGCAACAGACAAATCGGCAGCCAGCCACAGCGGATCGAATTACGCACAATGCAGCCCCCTATTGAAATTGTGGCTCAATGATATCAATGTTGCGAACAGCGACCCCAGCCAGATGAAAGTTAATTTATTAAGTTGCTGGCAATTCTTGGCAAAATGTCCGCAACTTCGTATTGAACTGCTTATCAGGCCAGCCCTATGACTCGCATCTTGACCATCGAAGACGACGCCGTGACCGCCCGGGAAATTGTCGCCGAACTGAGTAACCACGGCCTCGACGTCGACTGGGTCGACAATGGCCGCGAAGGGCTGGAGCGTGCGGTCAACGGCAACTATGACCTGATCACCCTCGACCGCATGTTGCCCGAGCTCGATGGCCTGGCGATCGTCACCACGCTGCGGACCATGGGCGTGGCCACGCCGATCCTGATGATCAGCGCACTGTCCGATGTCGATGAGCGCGTGCGCGGCTTGCGCGCTGGCGGCGACGACTACCTGACCAAACCCTTCGCCACCGATGAAATGGCCGCCCGGGTCGAAGTCCTGCTGCGCCGACAGAACACCGTGACCGCCCAGGCCACTACGCTGCGGGTGGCGGATCTGGAACTGAACCTGATCAGCCACGAAGCCAGCCGCGACGGCCAACTGCTGACGCTGTTGCCCACCGAATATAAGTTGCTGGAATTTCTGATGCGCAACACCGGGCAAATCCTGTCGCGGATGATGATTTTCGAAGAAGTCTGGGGTTACCACTTCGACCCCGGCACCAACCTGATCGACGTACACATCGGCCGTCTGCGCAAGAAGATCGACCCGCCTGGCAATGTCCCACTGATTCGGACCGTGCGAGGCTCGGGTTATGTCATTGCCGAACCCGTCTAAAGGCTGGCGCTCTTCCAGCAGTCGTCTGCTCGCGCTCTACAGTTCGCTGTTCGTGATCTGGAGCGGGATTCTCATGGGGGTCATGTACTACGAGGTTTCCGCTTACCTGGATAACCTGGCCAAGCATTCGCTGATGCAACGCCAGCACCTGTTTTCGCGCTTCTCCGGCGAGCAACTGGTGGACGCCCTCGCCGTCAGCATGACCTTCGACATCCGCGGCATCGACGCCTACGGCCTGTTCGATGCCCAACACCGTTACCTTAGCGGCGCCCTGCGCTACATTCCGGACGGCTTGCCGCTCGATGGCAAGATCCACATGCTCAACGACTGCGATGCCTCCGACGACTCCGACGACCAGACGCTGCCCGCCGACAGTTGCGACGCCGTGGCGACCCGCACCCTCGACGGCCGCTGGCTGGTGCTGGTACGTGACAACGGTTCGTTGTTTGCCGTGACCCGGATCATCCTGCACGCCTTGTTCTGGGGGGTGACCCTGACCATTGTGCCGGGCATCGTCGGCTGGTATTTGCTGCGGCGCCGTCCATTGCGACGCATTCGCGGGATTCAGGCCAGCGCCGAAGCCATCGTCGCCGGCGACCTGAGCCGGCGCTTGCCACTGTCCAATCGGCGTGACGAACTGGACATGCTCGCCGCCATCGTCAACGCCATGCTCGAACGCATCGAGCGCTTGATGAACGAGGTCAAGGGCGTGTGCGACAACATCGCCCATGACCTGCGCACGCCCCTGACCCGCCTGCGTGCGCAGCTTTACCGCATGCAGCAGCAGGCCGGCGAAGGCTCGCCGCAAGCGATGCAACTGGACCTGGTGCTGGCCGAGGCCGACACGCTGATGGCGCGTTTTCGCGGCTTACTGCGAATTTCCGAGCTGGAAGATCGCCAGCGCCGCTCCGGTTTCGTGCAACTGGACCCGGTACCGTTGCTGCAAGAACTGCATGAGTTCTATCTGCCCCTGGCGGAAGACGACGGCCTGGTTTTTCAACTGCATCTGCCCGCCTCCTTGCCACCCCTCAATGGCGACCGGGCACTGCTGTTCGAAGCCGTGGCGAACCTGCTGAGCAACTCGATCAAATTCACCCCGCCCGGTGGCGCGGTGATTTTGCGTGGCGTCAACGATGGCGGGCATACACGGATCGAAGTGCTCGACTCCGGCCCGGGCATTCCCGAGGCAGAACGTGAGGCGGTGTTCCAGCGTTTCTATCGTGCCGAGGCGGGCAATCAAAAAAGCGGCTTCGGGTTGGGGCTGTCCATCGTCGCGGCGATTGTCAGCCTGCACGGGTTTACGCTGGAGGTGGGCAACAGCGAACTCGGTGGCGCGCGGCTGGTGCTCGACTGTCGGCAGAGTTTGATTGCACCGACCTGATACGCACTCCAAAACAATGAGTGTCCAATGTAGGAGCGGGCTTGCTCGCGAATGCGGTTTCTCATCCAACAAATATGTTGTTTGACTCTCCGCTTTCGCGAGCAAGCCCGCTCCCACAGGTCATCAGCAAATTCTAGATTCCGCAGGGTTTGCTGCTTTACTGAAAAGACCCCAAAACCCACTGAGCCGCCACCATGAACCGCAACGACCTGCGCCGCGTGGACATGAACCTGTTGGTGATTTTCGAAACCCTGATGTTCGAGAAGAACCTGACCCGGGCCGGGGAAAAACTGTTCCTCGGCCAGCCCGCCGTCAGCGCGTCGCTGGCAAAGTTGCGTGATCTGTTCGACGACCCGTTTCTGGTACGCAACGGACGAACCTTGCCACCGTGCCGGATTACGCGGCCAGTGCGTTGATCGAAGGCAGCAGCCAATTGCGGGCGGACGATGCGCCGTTTGATATCAACCTGTCCGAACTGTCGATGGTCTGGAACGGAGTCAACGATAACGATCCGGCAGAACGCTGGTTGCGCTCGAAAATTGCACAGCACATGGCGGTTCCACTATCGGGGCGTTGACCGAGCGGAACAACGCCGGGGCGGACTCGCGCAGGTACACCGGCATGTCGGTCACCGGTGGCATGGCCGGAATCTCGAAGTACATCTGCACCACCCAGCCACGGTGATAGCTGGCGTGGTTGACCACGTGCATCAGCATCGCGCCGGCGCTCATGATGCCGCTTTCGCCCGAAACGAAGGTGAACTCCACGGACTTGTCCAGGGAGGCATCGGTTTGCCGGGCGCTCCAGTCGCAATACCAGCGATCGATCTCTTTTTGCGCCAAGCGCAGTTCGAACAGATCGGCATGCAGCAGGTCGTGCGAAGTCTTGAAGCCATGCCCTCGACCTTCAAGGTGCGCCCGCCAGATGCAATCCACCACGTAGACGTGATTGAGGGTGCCGATCATGTTTTTGAACACCGACACCCGTTCTTTTTTGACTTCGCCCGGAGGGAGCGCCGCGAGGCTGTCAAAGAGACGCTGATTGGCCCAACGTTTGTAATCGGCCAGCAGACAGGCAGTGCGTACGGTGATCATCAGAGTTCTCCGATGGCGATAGGCGCACTCCCCAGCATAGACCCGTTGGCCGACGGGCAGCACCAACACTGATCATCGGTCGTTCAGCAGCGCCACCACGCGGTCGACGGCGCCAGGGAACTCTCGGCGACCGCCACGCATCCTAAATTATGTGGTACTTCACTTATGCTTCATGCTGTCGGAGGACACCGTCATGCGCCGTCTGTTTATCATTTCATCCTTAGTACTTTGTTTGCCTTTCGGTTCGGCTCTGGCCAAAGTGGATGCCGAAGATGTCGCCACCTCGGCCGGGGTTTCCGCCTCGCTGTACTCAACGTTCAAAGACCACAAACTCATGATTCCCGCCCGGGATGACGCCTCCAGCTTCGTCGCCAGCGGCGGTGCGATTCGTGGTGCTTATCTGGAGGCGGTGCTGAAAAAAATCCGTCAGGACAATCCAGCCCTCAACAACGCAAGCGACGAAGACCTGGCCCGCGCCATCCTCGTTCAGGAAGGCGTTGCCACCGATCATTGAAGACCGTCATCGCCAGCGGTGGGGCTTGTGACACCGGGATAGCGTTTCCAGCCCTACCTGGCCTGCGTGCCAGTGGACAAGCGCGCCCACCCGGCCACGAGTTGCGCGTTGATACTCACCCCGCCGCACACCACGATTACCACGTCATGGGCGTCGGCAATCGCCGGGTGATCCAGGTAGGCAATCGCCAATGAAACCCCGCACGCCGGCTCGACCAACTGACGCAAATCATTGGCGTAACACACCACGCCCATGATCGCCTCATCATCACTGAGGACCACGCACTCATAAGGGAAATCGCCGATGTGCCTGACCGGCCAGGCGGCCACTTGCGCGGCGCCCAGGGAGGTGGCGACCGTGTCTATTTTCGGCAATTTGACCGGGTGCCCTGCCGCCACTGCCGCGGCGAACGACGCCGCGCCCTCGGTTTCGCAGGCAACGATGCGGCAATCGGTGTGCCGATGACGAATCAGGCCGGTGAGCAGCCCCGCCAGCAAGCCACCGCCGCCCACCGATGCCACCAACACATCCACTGGCGGGCAGTCGGCAAGGATTTCATCGACCATCGTGCTGTGCCCTTCCCACAACACCGGGTGGTCGAAGGCCGGCACGAATTCAGTGCGTGGGTCCTGGGCAAGTTCTCGTGCCCGTTGATTGGCTTCGTCCCAGACCTTGCCGTGCACGATCACCTCGGCGCCGGTCTTGCTGATCCGCGCCCGGGTGCTTTGCGGGGTGGTGTGCGGCACCACAATGCATGCCTTGAGCCCCAGGCATGCAGCGGCCATGGCCGTGGCCAGTCCCGCGTTACCGCCGGAGGGACAGACCACCTTGCGCTTGCCCTGCTGCGCCGCCCGGCTGCACAGCAACCCGATGCCGCGTATTTTGAACGAGCCGCCAGGTTGCAGGTTTTCCAGTTTCAGCCAGATACGGCGGGTCGGGGTCGACAGGCCGGGGTGCAGAATCAAAGGCGTTCGGATGTGAAGCATATCGATTCCTGTTACGCGCCACCGGCTCGCCGAACAGGTCGACGAGCCAGCGGTGAACGGTCCTCTCATGCAAGTTTAGTTCACCCGGTCCGGGGGACTGTCTCAGCGATAACGCGGCGCCGCTGTCGAGTTGCCAAACAACCCGGACAGCGTCTTGCGCTGGGCTTCGTAACGGTCCCACTGACTGCCATCGTGCAGGCCCGGAATGGTCACCACTTCGCCGGCCGCCAGGCCAATGAGCGCGGCATCGACCATGTCTTCGGCAGACATCACGATTTCTTTCGGCAGGTTTTCCACCGGATTGCCGGCCTCGCTCCAGAAATCGGTGGCGGTCGCCCCCGGCAACACCGCCTGGATGCGTACGCCTTTGTCTGCCAGTTCATGCTGCATCGACTGGCTCAGCGCCAGGACAAACGCCTTGGTCCCGCCATACACGCCGTTGAGGATTTCCGGGGCGATGGCGACGATGGAGGCGATATTGATCACGGTGCCGTTGCCCCGGGCGACGAAGCCCGGTACAGCCGCATAGGCCAGGCGCATCAACGCAGTCACGTTGAGGTTGATCATCGCTTCCATGTCGTCCACGGGACTTGCGAGCAGCGGCATGACGCCACCGACCCCGGCGTTGTTGACCAACAGGGTGATACTGGCGTCGCTGCGCAGGATCTGTTCGATCCGCAGCGAATCCGCCTTGTTTTTCAGGTCGGCGGCAACCACTTCCACGGTGCGCCCGGTTTCGTCGCTCAAATGGTTGGCCAGGGCATTGAGCCGGGCCTGGCTGCGGGCCACCAGAATCAGGTCATAACCCTGCCGGGCGAGGCGATCGGCATACACCGCGCCAATGCCCGAAGAAGCGCCGGTGATCAGTGCAGTGCCTTTGGATGAGAGAGCCATGGTGCAATTCCTCTAGGGTGAGGCGAGAGATTCGCCGGGTGCAGTCCGTTATAAAGGGACTTACGCCCGTCTCAAATGACGTTTAAAGTACGTTTTTCGGACACAACCGTTTGAGGACAGATCTATGATCAGCGTGGCGTTCGTGGTTTTCGAAGGTTTCCAGTCCATGGCGCTGGCCGCCATGCCCGTGTTCGAGTACGCCAATTTCAGTGCCGCAGAGGCGCTGTATGACGTGCGCGTGCTGTCCGAAAACGGACACAACCTGCGGGCCTCCGGCGGCTTGAGCGTCGGCACGGAGGCATTCGATGGGCGCGTATTCGACACAGTGATCGTGGTCGGTGGCGACTCAATCATCAATCAGGCACCCGAGGCCGTGCTGGATTACCTGCGGGCCAGCATCAACACGGCACGCCGTACGGCGTCGATCTGCTCCGGGGCGTTCGTCATGGCCCAGGCCGGTTTGCTCGACGGGCGGCGGGCCACCACCCACTGGGCCTACGCCCGGGAACTGCAAGCGCGGTTTCCGGCGATCAAGGTCGAAGCCGATCGCATCTATGTGATCGACGGTTCGATCTGGTCCTCCGCCGGCATGACAGCGGGTATCGACCTCGCATTGGCCATGGTCGAAAAAGACCACGGCGCCGAGTTGGCCCGGGCAGTGGCACAGAAACTGGTGATGTACCACCGCCGCGCTGGCGGCCAGTCGCAGCACTCGGCGCTGCTGGAGCTGGAGCCGAAATCCGATCGCATTCAAGCCGTGCTCGGCTACGCCCGGGAACACCTCGCGCAACCGCTTTCGGTGGAGCAACTGGCGCAAGTGGCCAACCTCAGCCCCCGGCAATTCAGCCGGGCGTTTCGTGCAGAAACCGGGCAATCGCCGGCCAAAGCCATCGAAAACCTGCGCCTGGAAGCGGCGCGACAGATGCTTGAACGCGGACGCCTGACCCTCGACCAGATCGCCCTGGAAACCGGGTTCAGTGATCGACGACGCATGCGTGAAACATTCCTGCGGGTGTTCGGGCAACCGCCACAGGTGATTCGGCGCAATGCGCGAGCGGAGATGTTCGTGTAGCAGCCGGCTTGTCGGCGATTGCCTCTGAAGGATGTGTTGAGTCTGGAAACGCTATCGCTGGCAAGCCAGCTCCTACAATGACAGGAGGCGTTACTGCGCGTGTGAGGTACTTATGAAAATTTCGGCCAAACTGGCGTTTTTCGCCATCGTCAGCACCCTCGCCTACCTCGCCCTGGCGATCTGGGGACTGGGTGGTTTCGCGGCTTATTTCAGCCACGGTTCTCTGGTCGTCGTTGCCCTGGCCACCCTGGTCATGGCCATTGCATCACTGTTCACCGAGGTCAACCTGAGTTCGGGGGAGCGCGAAGACCGGGCCAATCGCTGGGTCCTCCCGGCTTTCGGCGTGATCGGTGTGTTGAGCGGCTTTCTGCCGGCCTATACCGACCGCCTCGATTTCTGGACCTTCGGTGGTGAAGGCGTGCGCTGGCTCGGGGCGCTGCTGTTCATCGTGGGCGGCGCGCTGCGGTTGTGGCCGGTGTTTGTGCTGGGCAAGCGCTTCAGCGGGCTGGTGGCCATCCAGCCGGGGCATCAACTGGTCACCGAGGGGATTTACCGTAACCTGCGCAACCCCAGTTATCTGGGGATGATGGTCATCGCCGTGGGCTGGGCGCTGGCCTTTCGTTCGGGGGTTGGGTTGTTGCTGGCCGCATTGACCTTGATCCCGCTGATTGCCCGGATTCATTCAGAAGAGGCCTTGCTGAAAGCGCAGTTCGGCAGCGAATACGAGGCCTATTGCGCCCGCACCTGGCGGCTGATTCCCGGACTTTACTGACACACACATCCCCAGTAGGAGCGGGCTTGCCCGCGAAAGCGATTCTTCAGTCACATCGATACTGGATGTGCCGACGCCTTCGCGGGCAAGCCCGCTCCTACAGGGATTGCTGTTATTTACACAGATTTCAATCGAATCGACCCAGCGGCATCCACCTGAACCCGCACCGACTCATAACTTGCCAACGTCGCATGGGACGTCTTGATCGGCTGTTCATGGGTTGCCGTGACAATCATCAAATCCGCCCCCGCCGCCTCGGCCGCCAGAATTCCCACCGTGGCGTCTTCAAAAATCAGACACTGCGCAGGCTCGACGCCCAGGCGCCGGGCCGCGAGTTTGTACCCTGCAGGATCGGGCTTGCCCACCGTGACGTCCTCGGCAGTCACCAGCACCTCAGGCTGCGCAATCCCCGCCGCCGCCATCCGCCGCAACGCCAGTTCCCGTGGCGCGGAAGTGACGATGGCCCACTGATGAGCCGGCAGTGACTTGAGAAAATCCGCTGCGCCAGCCACTTCAAATACCCCGTCGACATCCTCGATTTCCGCTTCGGTAATCCAGGCGGCTTCGGCCTCGGCATCCACCCCGGGCAACCCCTGGCGCCTGATGGTGTCGATGGCACGGGTGCCGTGAATGGTCGGCAGGAAGGTTTCGACATCGACACCATGACGCACCGCCCAGGTTGTCCAGACCCGCTCGGCGGCGGCAATGGACGTCAGGACAGTGCCGTCCATGTCGAACAGAAAGGCACGGTAAGTCGAGTTGAAAACAGAGTGATCAGACAAGGAAAAGAACCTCGCAGGTGCCGCACGGATTTGCCCGGCAATGTAGCATCTGCGAGCGGTTCAGTTGAGTCTCCTGGACTTGAAGGCGCCGTCGACACAGTCCAGCAACGGACCGATGGCCCAGGGTTTCTTGATGAACGAAACGGCGTGCCGCACCCCGGAACTGGCCGGGGTTTCGAAACCGGACATGATCATGATCGGCTTGTCCGGCCAGCGATCACCGAACTGGTTGGCCAGGTCCGCACCATTGAGCGTGCCGGGCATGGAGATGTCCGTCAGCAGCAAGCCCACCTGCGGCGCATGCTGTTCCAGATAGATGGCTGCCGCGTCCGCACTGATATGCGGCTCGACGACAAAACCTTCCTCCTGAAGAATCTCACAGAGAAACTCCAGGATCAGCGGGTCGTCCTCGACCACCAGAATCAACTCGCCAGGAAGATCTCCGCCCGCTGTCGGTACTCGACTCATGACCGTGCCGCTCCCTGATTGCCTCAATGAATTCGCGGGTTCTAGTCCGCCACTTAAAGTTATGAGCAGCGGATTCGGCGGAAATTCATTTTTGATACAGCCAGGTGACCGGCATCAAGCGTCCTGCAGGATCAGGTCGGCCCCCTTCTCCGCCACCATCAGCACGGCGGCGTGGGTGTTGCCCGACGTCACGTTGGGGAAAATCGACGCATCGACGATGCGCAAACCGCCCAGCCCGTGGACCTTGAGGCGCTTGTCCACCACCGATTTGTGCTCGTCCGAGCCCATGGCGCAGGAGCCACACAGGTGGTAAATCGAGCCACTGTTTTCGCGGAAGTACTGCAACATCTGTTCGTCGGTTTCGACCACCGGTCCCGGCAACACTTCTTCGACGGTGATGCCCTTGAGCGCCGGTGCCTGCATGATCTTGCGCATCAGGCGACTGCCCTGGATCACTTCGTCGATGTCCTTCTGGGTGCTCAGGTAATTCGGGTCAATCAGCGCCGCATCCCGCGGGTTTTTCGAAGCGATTTCGATGTGCCCGCGACTGGTCGGCCGGCATGGGTTGAAGCACAGCAGGAAGCCTGAGTACGGCTCGGGCTTGAGACTGGCCTTGTTGTTTTTCGGGATCTGGTACGACAGCGGGTTGAAGTACAACTGCAAGTTCGGGTTGGTCTGCCGCTCGTCGCCACGGAAGAACCCGCCGGCCTGGTTGACGCTCATCGCCAGCGCGCCCTTGCGGGTGAACAGGTACTTCAGGCCCAGTTTGAACTGGCCGACCAGCGAACTGAGCTGATCGTTGAGTGTCGGGATGTTGGCCTTGTAGTAGTAACTGGCGCACAGGTGATCCTGCAGGTTCTGCCCCACCGCCGGCAGGTGCTTGACCAGCGGGATGTTGTGCCTGGCCAGCAGCGCCTGATCGGCCACGCCGGACAGTTGCAGAATCTTCGGTGTGTCCACGGCACCGGCGCAGAGGATCACTTCCTTGTTGGCCCTGAAGGTTCGCACCACGCCGTGCTGGGTGATGGAGATCCCGGTAGCACGTTGCCGGTCGTCAAACAGTACCCGGTCCACCAGGGCAAAATGCTCGACCGCAAGGTTCGGCCGGCTTAATGCCGGGTGCAAATGGGCGAAGCTGCTGGAGCAACGCTGGCCGTCGCGGGTGTTGACGTCGTAGATGCCCGCACCTTCGAATTTCGGCCCGTTGAAATCGTCGCTGATGGGGTAACCCAGTTCATCGCAACCCTTGAGAAACACATCGCAGATCGGATGGGTCTGGCCCTTCATCGGGGTGATGCTGATCGGGCCGCTGCCGCCGTGGTACTCGCTGTCACCCAGCGGGTGGTTTTCCAGTTTGCGGAAGTACGGCAGCACGTCCTTGAAACTCCAGCCGTCGTTGCCGTTGGCCGCCCAGTCATCGAAGTCATGGGCCTGGCCACGCACGTAGATCATCGCGTTGATCGAGCCCGAACCACCCTGCACCTTGCCGCGTGGGGCGTAGATCTCGCGGTTGTTCAACTGCTTTTGCGGGCGGCTGTAGTACATCCAGTTGAAGGTCGGGTTGTAATACATTTTGGCGAAGCCGACCGGGATCTTGAACCAGAAGGATGAGTCTTTCCCGCCCGCTTCCAGCAGCAGCACCGTGTGTTTCCCGGAAGCCGAGAGGCGATTGGCCAGAACGCAGCCTGCTGCGCCGGCGCCAGCGATGATGTAGTCGTATGTCATGCACGGTTACCGCGTAAGTCGTTGTACAAAAAAAGCCGGAATGGGTCACGCCCTGTAGGAGCGAGCTTGCTCGCGATGAACCTGAGAACACCGCGGGTTATCAGGCCCCCAGCGTTATCGTTGACGATCATCGCGAGCAAGCTCGCTCCTACAAAAATCTCCCGTCAGCCCCTGGCCGGCGAAGTGTCTTTGACGTCTGCCGGGGTCGGTGCCATTTGCAGGTGCAGGCGTGACCCGGTGTACGGCGAATGCTTGCGCACCACGTCCATGTTCAGCTCCACGCCAAGGCCCGGTTCGGTGGACGGGATGATGTAGCCGTCCTCCCACTGCAAGGGTTTGGTCAGGACTTCGGCATGGAAACCGCCCCAGGTCATGATGCTTTCCTGGATCAGGAAGTTCGGCGTGCAGGTCGCCAGCTGGAAACTCGCCGCCGCGCCAATCGGACCGTTGTAGAGATGCGGGGCGATCTGCGCGTAATAAGCTTCGGCCATGCTCGCAATCTTCTTCGCTTCCAGCAGGCCACCGCAGCGTGCGACGTTCATTTGCAGGATCGACGCACCGCCGGCCTGCAGCAGCTTGAAGAATTCGTACTTGGTGGTCAGGCGTTCACCGGTGGCAATCGGGATGCTGGTCTTGGCCGCGACTTGCGCCATCGCGTCTTCCTGGCCTGGCGGCACCGGTTCTTCGAACCACAGCGGGTCGTACTTCTCCAGGCGCTTGGCCAGACGGATCGCCGAGGACGGCACCATTTGCCCGTGGGTGCCGAACAGCAGGTCGCACTTGTCACCCACCGCTTCGCGGATCTTGCGGCAGAAGGTCTCGCAGCGCTCCAGCACTTCCAGAGAAATCTGGTGACCGGAATATGCGGTGTACGGGCCTGCCGGGTCGAACTTGACGGCGGTGAAGCCTTTGTTCATGTTTTCGATGGCGCACTCGGCGGCCAGGTCGGGGTCGTCGTAGTCGTACTCGCCCTTGCTGTTGACCGGGTACAGGTAGGTGTAGGAACGCAGCTTTTCGTGGACCTTGCCGCCGAGCAACTCGTACACCGGTTTGTTCGCGGCCTTGCCGATGATGTCCCAGCAAGCCATCTCCAGGCCGCTGACCACGCCCATCATGGTCAGGTCCGGGCGCTGGGTGAAGCCGCTCGAATAGGCCTGACGGAAAAAGCGTTCGATGTGGTGCGGGTCCTGGTTGAGCAGGTAGCGTTCGAACACGTCTTCGATGATCGGCAACATGGCCTTGGGGCCAAAGGTCGCGGCATAGATTTCGCCGACGCCTTCGATGCCGCAGTCAGTCTTGAGCTTGACGAACAGCCAGTACATCCCGCCGATGTGCGGTGGTGGAACGGCAACGATATGGGTTTCAAGGGCGACGATTTTCATCTCAGGCACCTGTCTTGTTCAAAGAAGTCGTGTTCAAGGATTTACGATTGATCCGTGCGCGCAGGGTCAGGGCCGCCAGGGTCCCGAGCAGGCCGACGAAAGCGATGTAGCCGAAATACAGCTTGTAGCCAAAGGCACCGGGGAAATGCTCGGTGAGGTAGCCGTTGATCAAGGGAATGAAGGCGTCCGGCAGGTAACCCACCACCGAGACAATGCCGATGGCCAGGCCGGTGATGCGCAGCGGGATGTTGCAGGTGTCGAGGATCGCCCAGTACAGCCCGCGAATGGCGTAAGTCATCAGGCCGATGAAAATCACCGTGCCGATCAGCAGGCCCAGGCTGTTGAGCGCCGGGAACACGATCAGGCCGATCATCGCCAGGGAAGCGAGGAACAACGCGACGACCAGTACCGAAATGTTGGAGAACTTGTCGCCGAGCCAGCCGCCGCCGATGCCGCCGATGGGGCGCATCCACAATTTGATGGTGGTGATGGTGCCGGCCATTACGGCAGTCATGCCGCCGCCCTGCAGGTAATCGGAGAAACTGTAAGTGGCCCAGAAGATGTGGTAACCGCAGAACACAATGGCGGTGACCAGCCACAGTTCAGGAATTTTCACCAAGGTGGTCAGGTCGCCGAGCAGGTTGAACTTGCCCTTCTCCACCGCCGCCGTGTCTTCCATCGACTTCGGATCCTTGATCAGCACCAGCACACAACCGATGGCGATACAGGTGAAGGAATACAGGTAGACCACGTGCTTGAAGCCTTCGGCCACCGACTCGCCGCGGGTTTCGGTGGCGAATGCGAACAGGCCCAGGGCAACCGTTGCCAGCAAGGCTTCCACCAGACCGCGACCACCGTCGAGGATGCCGAAGAAGCGGCCCTGCTCGGAGTGATGGGCAATCATCTTCACCCGCTTGAGTACCGAGGCCCAGAAGGTCAAACCGGTGGTCAGGCCCCAGCAACCGAAGATGATCATCAGGCCGGTCATCGACGGCGCGGTGGAGTACCACAGGCCAAGGGCGCCGGTAGCCACCAGCGAGAAGAAAATCAAAAAACGTGGTGCGATGCGATCCGCCAGCCAGCCGCTAGGCAGATACGACAACAGGAATATCGTGCCGAGCATCGAGTACAGATAACCCAGTTCACTGTGATTGATCTGGAACACTTCGAGCATGGTGGTCTGGTAGACCTGGCGCAGATACAGGATCGGGTAGATCGCACCGGCGGCGAGCACCAACAGCATCAGTTGGAAATAACGACTTCCCTTGTCACTGTGGCTTTTAAGACCCGCGTTCGAACCCTGAACAGCGGCAGCAGTGGATGCTTGCTTGGACATCGAGTAGACCTCTGGCGCCCGGTGGTCCGGGCGCTCGAATAATTGTTTTTATATATCTCGGGTGTACTCAGGCCAATGTGGGAGCGGGCTTGCTCGCGAAAGCGGTGGATCAGTCGGCATTGATGGAGGCTGACACTCCGCATTCGCGAGCAAGCCCGCTCCCACATAAGCGAGAGGGGTGCTCCGGGTAAATCAGTACTTCATCACCACCAGACGGGTCTGGGTGAATTCGAGCATGCCGTGCTTGCCGTCATCACCGCCCAGGCCCGAGCGTTTCCAGCCGGCGTGGAAACCTTGATACGGGTCGGCCGGGGTGCGATTGACGTACAGCTCGCCGGCCTCGATGGCGTTGGCGACTTTCTGCGCGGTGCGATAGTTCTCGGTGTACAGCACCGACGACAGGCCGAACTGGTGGTCGTTGGCCATGGCCAGGGCTTCGTCGATGTCGCGGTACTTGAGCACTGGCAGCACCGGGCCGAAGATTTCTTCCTGGATGATTTCCATGTCCTGGCGGCAGCCGCTGAGCAGGGTCGGCGGATAGAAATGGCCCTTGCCTTCAGGCAGCACGCCGCCGGTTTCCAGCACCGCGCCGTCGGCGATGGCGCGCTCGACCATGGCGTGGATGTTCTGCTGCGAACTGGCGTTGACCAATGGCCCCATCAGGCTGGCATCGGTGGCGCGGTCGCCGAATTTCACGGCACTGATTTTCTCTTTCAGCAAGCCGAGGAATTTGTCGTAGACGCTTTCCTGCACATAGACCCGCTCCACCGCCGTGCACAACTGGCCGCAGTGGGTGGTCTTGGAAGCGACGATGGCACTGGCGGCCGCTTCGAGGTCGGCATCGGCCTCGATGATCGCCGGGGTCTTGCCGCCCAGTTCCAGGGACGGCTTGGCGATATTGGCCTTGCAGTAATCGAGCACGATGCGCCCGGCGTTGACGCTGCCGGTCAGGGTGATCAGGCCCACGGCTTTATGGGTACAGACCACAGCGGCAGTGCCGTGGTCCATGGTCAGGATGTTCACCACGCCTGCTGGCAGGCCGGATTGCTGCACAGCCTTGGCGATTTCGAAGGCCGAGGTCGGCGTGTTGTTGCTCGGGCGCACCACCACGGTGTTGCCGGCGATCAGCGCCGGGGCGATTTTGCGCAGCAGGGTGTAGACCGGGTAGTTGAACGGAATCAGGCAGGCGACCACGCCAATCGGTTCGCGGTGCAGGAACAGGTTTTCGTTCGGCGAATCGCTGGGAATGATCTCGCCTTCGATCCGGCGCGCCCACTCTGCGTGATAGCGGGTGATCTGTGCCGCGTAGCGGGCTTCGTTGCTGGCGTCGGCCACGCTCTTGCCGGATTCGGCGGCGAGGGCCTCACCGATGTTGACCGCGCGGGCCTCGAGAGCATCAGCAAAGGCACGCAGGTGGTCAGCACGTTCGATGCTGGTGAGCTTGCCCCATACTTTTTGTGCTGCCTGGGCCGCTTCGACCGCCGCCGTGGCTTCATCGGCCGTGGCCGCCGAGACGTGGCCCACCAGCGCTTCGGTCGCCGGGTTGTAGACCGCGATCAACGCATCGCTGGCCGGTTCGATAAAGTGGCCGTTAACAAAGTTTCGCTCGAGTCGCATGTGAATCGCCCATCGTTGTTTTTTTCAATACCGCCAGTCTTGTCATGCAGACCGGGTTGAACAAACGATTTATTGAGCTGTGAAACATTCGAAAAATGCAGGTTACCCCGAAAACGACGCTATTCCCTGTGGGAGCGGGCTTGCTCGCGAAAGCGGTGGATCAGTGACAGAGTGGGTGTCTGACATTACGCCTTCGCGAGCAAGCCCGCTCCCACAAGGAGTTCAGCGGTGGCTAGACGGCCGCCGTCGAGGGTTCGAGTTGCCTTTGTGCCAACCAGACTTCCTCCTGCAACCACTGGCTGAACACCTGCAATTGCGGCATCTCGGTCTGCTCCGGCCGGGTCACCAGCCAGTAGGACTGGTGACCGTCGACGTGCACGTTCAGCACCTGGGTCAACTGCCCGCTGGCCAGCTCCGAGGCAACCATGTGCCAGTCGGCAATGGTAATTCCCAGGCCATCGGTGGCGGCCTGGATCGCCAGGTCCAGCAGGTCGAATTCATAACCGCCCTGGGTGTCGACACCGCTGATGCGCGCCGCGTCCAGCCAGTGTTTCCAGGTCAGGTAGCGCTGGTCTTCCCGGGCCAGCACATGCAGCAGCGTCAGGCGATTGAGGTCCAGGCCCTGCTCGCTCCACTCCCGCGCATACAAGGACGGTGCGCACACCGCGATATGCCGTTCCTGGATCAGCAGCGAACTGTCGAGCCCGTCCCATTCGCCATCGCCAAAACGGATCGCACAATCCAGTGTGCTGGTCTCCGCCAGGCTGTCCTGCAAGCGCGTGGTGATGCTCAATTCCAGTTCCGGATGCTGCTCGCGCAAGCGCCCCAGCCGCGGCATCAACCAGCGGCTGGTGAAGGTCGGCGGCGCGTTGATGTGCAGACGGTTGGAATGAGTTTTCTGCTGGATGCTGCGCACCGTCAGCTCGATCTTGTCGAACGACTGGTGCAGCGCCCGCAACAGTACCCGGCCAGCGCTGGTCAGGTCGAGGTGATGATGCCGCCGCTCCAGCAGGTTCTCGCCCAATTGTTCTTCGAGCTGACGCACCTGGCGGCTGACCGCGCTCTGGGTGACATTGAGCAATTCGGCGGCCCGGGTAAAGCTCCCGGTGCTGCCGGCCACTTCGAAGGCTTTGAGGGCATTCAGGCCGGGCATTTTGCGTTTCATGAAAGGCACTCGCGGAAGACTGACCAGGTCAAAAGCATCCCACGTCTTGTAGGAAATTTCCTGAGTAACATGCGATTTTGTGTTGCGTAGGACAATCCGGACATCACCGCGCACTGCTTTTCTGTGGGAGCGGGCTTGCTCGCGAAAGCGGTGTGCCAGTCAACATTGATGTAACTGACACACCGCTTTCGCG
>NZ_JBWKXF010000076.1:0-19261 GCF_059422645.1 Pseudomonas sp. GW821-FHT01C01
GGCGGAGTGTCAGTCGATAAAAATGTCTGCTGACACTCCGCCTTCGCGAGCAAGCCCGCTCCCACATAGAACCTCCCCGGGTCAGGTGTGATGAATCTCCCGATCCTTGGTTTCCGGCATGAAGAAAATTCCCAGGATGGCCGTCATCACCGCGATGACGATCGGATACCACAGCCCGTAGTAGATATCCCCCGTGGCCGCCACCATGGCGAACGCCACCGTCGGCAGGAAGCCGCCGAACCAACCGTTGCCGATGTGGTAGGGCAGCGACATCGAGGTGTAGCGGATGCGCGCCGGGAACAACTCCACCAACCACGCGGCAATCGGGCCGTAGACCATGGTCACGTAGATCACCAGGATCGTCAGCAGCAGCAACACCATCGGGTAATTGGTCTTGGCCGGGTCGGCCTTCTCGGGGTATCCGGCGTCCTTGAGGGCAGTGGCGAGCGCGGTGGTAAAGGCGTCGTTTTTGGCCTTGAAGTCGGCGGCCGGCATGCCGGTGCCCTCGAAGCTCTCGATCACTTTCTCGCCGATGTGTACTTGCGCAACGGCGCCTGGCTCGGCGTTCACGTTCTTGTAGGGGATGGCCCTTTTGGCCAGCACGGTCTTGGCCAGGTCACAGGAACTGGTGAATTTGGCCTTGCCCACCGGGTCGAACTGGAACGAGCACTGGCCAGGATTGGCGATGACCGTGACCGGATTTTTCTCCTGTGCAATGAACACGTCGGGGTTACCGTATTGGGTCAACGCGTGGAAAATCGGGAAGTAGGTCAGTGCCGCGATAATGCAGCCGGCCATGATGATGCCCTTGCGACCGATGCGGTCGGACAGGCTGCCGAATATGACGAAGAACGGCGTGCCGATCAGCAGCGAGCCGGCAATCAGCAAGTTGGCGGTCTGCGGGTCGATCTTCAGCGTCTGCAGCAGGAAGAACAGCGCATAGAATTGCCCGGTGTACCAGACCACTGCCTGACCCGCGGTGCCACCGAGCAGGGCCATGATCACGATCTTGAGGTTGTCCCAACGGGCGAAGGATTCGGTCAACGGTGCCTTGGAGGACTTGCCTTCGGCTTTCATTTTCTGGAACACCGGCGACTCGCTGAGCTGCAGGCGGATGTACACCGAGACAATCAACAACAGGATCGACAGCAGGAATGGAATCCGCCAGCCCCAGGCCTCGAAGGCTTCAGTGCCCAGCACGGTACGGCAGGCGAGGATCACCAGCAGTGACAGAAACAGGCCGAGGGTGGCTGTCGTCTGAATCCACGAGGTGAAGTAGCCGCGTTTGCCCTTGGGTGCATGTTCGGCCACGTAAGTAGCTGCGCCGCCGTACTCACCGCCCAGCGCCAGGCCTTGCAACAGGCGCAGGCTGATCAGAATGATCGGCGCGGCTACGCCGATGGTCGCGTAGCCCGGCAGCAAACCCACCACGGCCGTGGAAATACCCATGATCACGATGGTGATGAGGAAGGTGTGTTTGCGCCCGATCATGTCGCCCAGCCGACCGAACACGATGGCGCCGAAGGGCCGAACGGCGAAGCCTGCGGCGAAGGCGAGCAGGGCGAAGATGAAGGAAGTCGTTTCGTTGACACCGGCGAAGAAGTGCTTGGCGATGATCGCCGCGAGGGAGCCGTACAGGTAGAAGTCGTACCATTCGAACACGGTGCCCAGGGACGAGGCGAAGATGACCTTGCGCTCCTCCTTGGTGATCCCGTGGTGGGGCGCGCTGCCCGTGGTTGTATTGTCGATTGCTGCCATGAGTATTCTCCGTCTTGCTCTTGTTGTAGGCCGGAGTTCCCACCACCAGTTACCGCACCCAGGCCCGGGGGCTGATGTCTCGGTTTACGGGTCTTGCATTCAGGTTGACGCTTCGAAACGCTGCAAGGTTCCTAGAAGCATAATCACCTTGCGGCAGATATCCACTCGCCATCACTTCATTGAGCGGGGCGCAGAAATAAATGTGGGAAACAAATGTGGGAGCGGGCTTGCTCGCGAATGCGGTGTGTCAGACGCAATCTTTGCTGACTGATCAACAGCATTCGCGAGCAAGCCCGCTCCCACAAGGGATCAACAGGGTTTAAACGCGGAACTGATCCATCAGACTTTGCTGCTGGTTGGCCAGGCTGTTGAGCGACTGGCTGACCCGCGCCGATTCATTGGCCTGGCCCGATAGCGACTCGGTCACGTCGCGAATGGTCGCCACGTTGTTGTTGATCTCCTCGGCCACCGCGCTTTGCTCTTCGGCGGCGCTGGCGATCTGCATGTTCATGTCGTTGATCACGGTCACCGCGTCACCGATCTGGCGCAGCGCTGTCACGGCCTGGCCAACCTGTTCGACACTGCCCTGGGCCTGGCGATGGCTGTTGTTCATCGAACCCACCACATCCTGGGTGCCGCTTTGCAGTTGCTCGATCACCAGGCGGGTTTCTTCGACAGACTCCTGGGTACGCCGCGCCAGGTTGCGCACTTCATCGGCCACCACGGCAAAGCCGCGCCCGGCTTCACCGGCACGGGCCGCTTCGATCGCGGCGTTGAGGGCCAGCAGGTTGGTCTGCTCGGCAATTGCGCGGATCACTTCCAGCACCGTGCCGATCTTCTCGCTGTTGGCTGCCAGGCCTTCGACCTGCACCATGGCCGCGCTCATGTCGGCGGCGAGGTTATCGATGCTGGCGGTGGTGCGGTCGATCACGGTCAAACCCTGACGGGTCGCCTGATCGGCGTCCCGCGCCGCATGGGCCGCTTGCGCGGCACTGCGGGCCACATCCTGGGCCGTGGCGCTCATTTCATGGGACGCGGTCGCCACCTGATCGACCTGCCGATATTGTTGCTCCATGCCGGCGCTGGTCTGGGTGGCGATGGCGGACGACTGGTCCGCTGTGCTGCGGGCGTCCTGCACCGAGCGTTTCACTTCGGCAATGATCGGTTGCAGCTTGTCGAGGAAACGGTTGAACCAACCGGCCAACTGGCCCAGTTCATCTTTCTTGTCGTAGGCCAGACGACGGGTCAGGTCACCTTCGCCGCTGGCGATGTCTTCGAGCATGTGCGCCACGCCGAGGATCGGTTTGGTCACACTGCGGGCCATCAGCCACACCAGCACGAGGCCAAGCAGTGCGGCGAGTACCCCCAGGCCGAGCTCGACCAGCGTACCGGTGGTGTTGCTGTCATCCAGTTGCTTTTTCAGGGCTTCGGCCGGGCCGACCAGGACTTTCTCCGGCACGTCGAGCAACACGCCCCAGGATTTACCGTCGGGAATCGGCTGGAACGGTGCCAGCACTTTCAGTTGCTGATTGCTGTGCAGGCTGGTGGTTTTGCTGCTGGCAGCGAGCATGCGCAGCAGTTCGGCACCGCTGGCCTTGTCCACGGCATCCAGGCGCTGGCTGAGTTTGCTGGCGTCCGGGCTGTAGCCGGCGAGTAAACCTGCCGGGCTGATGATGCTGACGCTGGTCTGACCGTCATAGAGTTTCTTGCTCGCGCCCAGGCTGACCGCTTGCAGGCTGTTGAGGTTGATGTCCACGGACAGCGAGGCGATGACTTTGCCGTTGACCATCAGCGGGAAAACGATGCTGGTCATCAGCACGTTCTGGCCGTCGATCTCATAGAAGTAGGGTTCGATCACGCACGGCTTGAGCGTGGTGCGCGGGCAGGTGAACCAGGCATTGGCCGCTTCGCCGCTGGGGCCGGTGCTGGTGTCGGCCATGTCTTTTTCCGGTAACGCCATGGACGTCAATTTGCCCGGCGTCGGCTGCGACCAGTAGAGGGCGAAACGGCCCTTGTCGTTGCTGCCGAGTTCGGTTTGACCGGTGAACAGTTCGTCCTTGCCATCCAGCCCATTGGGTTCGAACACCAGGGACAGGCCGAGCAACTCCGGGTTGGCCTGCAGGGCTGACTTGACCTGGCGGGTCAGGTCTTCGCGCAGGTCGAAGGCATCGAGAAAGCGCTTCTCGGCCTGTTCACGCAGGAACAGCACCTGCCGCGAGAAACCGTGGCCGTACTGATAGGCGTCCATGAACTGCTGGCGAATCCCCAGCGCCTGGTTTTCGCCCTGGGACTCGATCCGCGCCTGGGCCGCTTCGGTCAACATCTCCATGCTCGAGGCTTTCACCAGCTCGGAACTGTGCTCCATGCGGTACAGCGAAAGACCCACCAGCAGGGTCACGATGCCCGCCAGGCACAGCCCGGCCAGCAGGGTGATTTTCCATTGAATGGAAAGTTGTCTGAGCGACATGGAGACGTCCTTATTCGATAAATATCTGAGACTTTGCACTGTAGCGGCCGCGCCCCGGCTTTCTTTATGCCGCCCCCTGAATATCGACCCCCCCTGTAGGAACTGGCTTGCCAGCGAAGACGCCTGAATGATCGATGCAAGGTTCACGGCCGCCTTCGCTGGCAAGCCAGCTCCTACAAGGGGTGCGTTGGCTTTGACACCGCGCGCACTCTGCGGCAAAGTGCGCGCCCTCTAATAAAACCCATTCCTTTATCCGCTGGCGGCTCACGCAGACTGCCGGACGGAGTCTTTCCGTTTGTCTCGAGGTAACGAAATGAATGCAGTGATTGCCGCGGTCGGCATCATGCTGATCCTCAGCCTGTCCCGCGTGCATGTGGTCATCGCCCTGATCGTCGGTGCGTTGGTAGGTGGTTTGACCGGTGGCCTGGGCATCGACGCGACCCTCAAGGCCTTCAACAGTGGCCTTGGCGGCGGGGCGACCGTGGCGTTGTCCTATGCCTTGCTCGGCGCTTTCGCCGTGGCCATTGCCAAGTCCGGCCTGGCCCACGCCCTGGCCGACAAGGCGCTGGCGATGGTCGACCGCCAGCACGCCAGCGGTGGCGGGCAGGTCAAATGGCTGCTGATCGGGTTGCTGTGGGTGGTGGCCATCGCCTCGCAAAACATCCTGCCGATTCATATCGCCTTTATTCCGTTGCTGGTGCCGCCGCTTCTTTATGTGCTGACCAAGCTGCAACTGGACCGTCGACTGATCGCCTGTGTCATGACCTTCGGCTTGATCACACCGTACATGTTCCTGCCGGTGGGCTTCGGCAACATTTTTCTGAATGAGATCCTGCTGGCCAACGTCGCCCGCAGCGGTGTGGACATCAGCGGGATCAATGTGACCCACGCCATGGGCATTCCGGCCCTGGGCATGGTGGCGGGCTTGTTGATCGCGTTTGTCAGCTACCGCAAGAAGCGGGTTTACGACCTGGCAAAGATCGAGCAAGTCGAGCAGGTGGCGGTGCAATACAACCCGCTGAGCCTGATGGTGGCCGGCGTGGCCATCGCGGCGGCGTTCATTATCCAGTTGTTACTGGATTCGATGATCATCGGTGCACTGGCCGGTTTCCTGATTTTCTCGGTGTCGGGCATCGTCAAATGGCGCGACACCGACGACCTGTTCACCGAAGGCATGAAAATGATGGCGATGATCGGCTTCATCATGATCGCCGCCTCGGGATTTGCCGAAGTGATGAAGGCCACCGGTGAGGTGCAGACGCTGGTCGAGTCGTCGGCGTCGTACATCGATCACAGCAAGGGTATCGGCGCCTTGCTGATGTTGCTGGTGGGGTTGCTGGTGACCATGGGCATCGGCTCTTCGTTCTCCACCGTGCCGATTCTGGCGGCGATTTTCGTGCCGCTGTGCGTGCAACTGGGCTTCAGCCCGTTGGCGATCGTATGCATCGTCGGCACCGCCGGAGCCCTGGGCGACGCCGGTTCGCCGGCTTCGGACTCGACCCTCGGCCCGACCTCCGGCCTGAACATCGACGGCCAGCACCATCACATCTGGGACACCGTGGTCCCGACTTTCCTGCACTACAACCTGCCGCTGCTGGCGTTTGGCTGGGTTGCCGCGATGGTCCTGTAACCCCTCTTATCCCTGTGGGAGCGGGCTTGCTCGCGAAGATGGCGTGTCAGTCACTATAAATGTTGTCTGACACACCGCTTTCGCGAGCAAGCCCGCTCCCACAGGGGGACCTGGAGTGGTCCGACCGACCGCGTTCAACTTTTGCTCCGGCGTGCCGTTAATGCTTTTACCCACGCCAATAAAATCAAAAGAGTGAACGTCATGCGCATGAGCCTCAAGGCTAAAGTCCTGTCCCTTGCCGTCCTCCCGGTGTTGTTGTTTGCGCTGGTCATCAGCCTGACCACGCTGTTCATTCTGCAGGAACAGGCCCGCAATGAAGTCGAGCAGACCCGCGAGCGTCTGCTCGGCGATGCCAAGGCGACCCTGCAAAGCTACGTGGCGGTGGCCATGACCACGATCAAGCCGCTCTACGACGCGGCTGCCCCGGGCGACGTGGCAGTGCGGGCCCAGGTGATCAAGCTGCTGTCGAGCATCACGTATGGCAAGGACGGTTATTTCTTCGGCTACGACTCCAACACCGTGCGCCTGTTCAAGGCCAACAGCCCGGAAGGCGTGGGCCAGAGCTTCAAGGACAACCGCGACCCGAACGGTGTCTACGTCAACCGCGACCTGGTGAAAGTCGCCAAGGACGGTACGCACTATCTGCAATACAGCTCGCCATTGCCCGGCAACACCCAGGTGCTGGTGCCCAAGCTCGGTTACACCGAATACCTGCCGAAATGGGACATGGCCTTCGGTACCTCGGTCAACCTCGACGGTATCGAAGCGCAAGTGGCCGTGGTCGAAGCCAAGGTCCAGGAGCGCATGCAGGGCATGGTGCTGAGTATCGTCGGCGTGGCGGTCGTGGTGCTGCTGGTGATCGCCGCTGCCGGGATGTTGCTGGCCAATACCATTCTGCGTCCGCTGCATTTGATGAAGACCAACCTCGACGACATCGCGGCAGGCGAGGGGGATCTGACCCGCCGCCTGACCATCACCAGCCAGGATGAACTGGGCGAACTGGCTGGCTCGTTCAACCGCTTCGTCGACAAGATCCATGGCCTGGTGCGCCAGATCACCGAAATGACCGCGCAACTGACCGGGCTGGTGACTCAGGTGTCGGATCAGGCGCATCGCTCGGATCAGGCCATGGAGCGTCAGCGCCATGAGACCGATCAGGTGGCCACGGCGATCAACGAAATGTCGGCGGCGGCCCAGGAAGTGGCCAAGAGTGCGCAAAACGCCGCGGTGGCTGCCCAGCAGACCGACGAAGAAGGTCAGGCCGCCAAGCGTGTGGTGGCCGGCAGTATCGAGAAGATCCATGCCTTGGTGGACGATATCCGCAGCAGCGGCGTGTCCCTCGATAGCCTGCAAAAAGACGTGTCGTCGATTGTCAGCGTGCTCGGGGTGATCCGCTCGATTGCCGAGCAGACCAATCTGCTGGCGCTCAACGCGGCCATCGAAGCCGCCCGCGCCGGCGAGGCCGGGCGCGGTTTTGCGGTGGTAGCGGATGAAGTGCGGGCGCTGGCCAGTCGCACGCAAATCAGCACCCAGGAAATCCAGGGCATGATCGACCGCCTGCAGGCCGGTACCCGGTCGGCGGTGGAGGCGATGCGTCGCTCCAGCGAGGCCGGCGACGGCACCTCGGCCCAGGCCAACGAAGCGGGGGCTTCGCTGGACACCATGGCCCAGCTGATCGCGACCATCAATTCGATGAACGCACAGATCGCCAGTGCCGCCGAAGAACAGACCGCCGTGGCCGAAGAGATCAACCGCAGCGTGCATCAGATTGCCGTGGCCGTGGATAACGTCGCCGACGAAACCCAGCTGGGTGCGCAAACCTCCCGCAGCCTGGCCGACCTCGGTCAGCGCCTGGGCAGCCTGGTCGGACAGTTCCGTATCTGACAGAACAGAGACAAAACCTGTGGGAGCGGGCTTGCTCGCGAAGAGGGAGTGTCAGTCACGATAGATGTTGTCTGACACACCGCCTTCGCGAGCAAGCCCGCTCCCACAGGGATTTGTGATCGGCAGGAGCGACAGCCACTACACTTACTCTGTGCATCCGAGCACTGGACGACCTTGCTTGAGGAGTCAACTCCATGATTGACCGCGAAAGTATCTGCGATTGCCCGAAATGTTCCTGCAAACTCGGTGAACATCCGATTGCACGTCACGGCAAGCACTATTGCTGTGAAGCCTGCGCCAAGCATCACGAGCATGGCGAGGAGTGCGCTTCCCAAGGCTGCAAGTGTGCCCACTGAAAACCACCGCACACGCCAAAGTGGAGCCTAGTCCGGCTCCACTTCCAGCCTGAGGCTGTCATCCTCCAGGCGTTCGCTGTGGCGGACGGTGCCCTGCAAACGCCGCCCTTCGACCCGCAGCACCAAGGTCTTCGCCTGCTCCAGATCTTCCGGCAGGGGCGTCGAGACGCGTATTGCAAAGCAATATGCGTCATTTTCGACTTGCTCCAGGCCGATCCGGCACTCGGCGCTCCTGGTGATGCGGCCGACCGGCGTGTCCAGGCCGTAGTCCAGTTGCGCAGGGCTGCTGACGGGTGTCGCGACCATTTCCCTTCCCCCCATGTTGACAGCGGCAGGCGTCAGTTAGCCGGACGCCACTTGACGTTTTCCACGCCGAATTTTTCAGCCATCGGCTTGCTGGTTTTTTGTACCTTCTCGCGTCCAAAACGGGGGATTCGCCCAACCCCCGCGTCACAGCTCGCCCAATGCCAGGCTTCCGCGTTGTCCATTTTGTCCAGACGGATAATGAATGATTTCGGAGCGCCATGGAGGGTGTACTCGATGACGAATAATTTTGCACTGTTCATAAAGCCCCGGTTCCTCCCTGTTGTACATAAAAGGATCGCGTGCCATCAGGAAAATTCACTCCGATTGTAGGACGGCGGCGGTTGCTGGCGACAAGTTCGGCGCCTCGTTACCATGGAGTCTTCCCGAACCCCAATGAACATTGACCATGGCCCTCGCCGCACCGCCTGACCTGAGTGACACCGATGTGCCCGTGCAACCGCTGGCTCGCACTTATCCGCGCGGGTTGTACATCGAGCCCCACGAGCACGTCTGGGGCCAGTTGTTGTATGCAATGAGCGGGGTGATGTGGGTCGAGACGCCGCACGAGGCGCTGGTGGTGCCGCCGCAGCGGGCGGTGTGGTTGCCGCCCGGCGTGCCCCACGGGATTCGCGTGGTGTCCGACCTGCAAATGCGCAATATCTACTTGCGCCCGTCCCTGGCGGCGACCCTCGATGACAGCGTGCAAGTCATCGAGGTCGGTGGATTGCTGCGCGAACTGATCGTCGGTCTGGTGGAGCAGGGCAACGACGGGCCGCCCGAGTATTACGACGCGTTGGTGGGCCTGGCGCTGCTGGAGCTCAAGCGGGCGAGGCGCTCGCTGCTGAAAATCCCGCTGCCGGATGATTCCGACCGACGGCTGATGAACCTGTGTCAGGCGGTCATGTCGGCGCCATCGCTGGATATTCCATTCGAGCAACACGCAGAAAGCGCCGGTGCCAGCGTGCGGACCCTGGCGCGTTTGTTCAAGGACAGCCTGGGCATGGGCTTCGCCGAATGGCGGCGTCAGGTGCAATTGGCAACGGCGGTGGCCGGGTTGATCCAGGGTGTACCGGTCAGTGCGATTGCCCGGGAGCTGGGCTATTCTCCGAGCAGCTTCAGCGACATGTTTCGTCGTGAACTGGGTGTTGCCCCGTCGCAGTTTCCCTCGGCGCAACGCCAGGACTGAATTCGCCGACGCCATGCTTTGGCCGAAATTCAGAAGCACTTGGCCGATGCCCGCAGGCGTCGCCCTCTAGACTCGGCGCATACCTCAATTGCCCCCGGAGTCTGCCATGAACTACCTCATGTCACTGGCCATCGGTCTGGGCGTCGGTCTGCTCTACGGCGCCCTGGATTTTCGTTCCCCCGCACCCCCGGCCATCGCGCTGGTCGGCCTGCTCGGCATGCTCGCCGGCGAAAAGCTTTGGCCGATGGGGCGAGAGTTGGTCGCTGGCTGGATCTCCTGAACCCTTTTCTGACTCGCTGGATACGCTCATGAAAGCTCTGCAATTCGATAAAACCGGTGATCTCTCGGCGCTGCGCTACGTTGAGGTGCCTACCCCCGTTCCCGGTGCCGATGAAGTGCTGGTCGAGATCAAGGCCGCCGGTCTCAACCCCAGCGATGTGAAGAACGTGCTGGGGCGTTTTCCCTACACCACCTTGCCGCGGATTCCCGGTCGTGACTTTGCCGGTGTTGTCGTGGCGGGCCCGCAGGCGCTGATCGGTCAGGAAGTCTGGGGCACGGGCCGCGAACTGGGCTTTTTCGCCGACGGTTCCCACGCGCAGTTCGTCAAGCTGCCGGCCAATGGCGTGGCGCTCAAACCCACGCACCTGAGCTTCGCCCAGGCCGCCAGCCTCGGCGTGCCGTACACCACGGCGTGGGATGCGCTGGAGCGCAGCCTGGTTACGGCTGAAACCCGATTGCTGGTCATCGGTGGCGGGGCGGTCGGCAGTGCCGCGCTGGCCTTGGCCAAGGTGCGCGGTGCCCGGGTGCTGGCGGCCGCGCGACGTCCGGAGCAGGTCAAGGACTTGCAGGGCCAGGGCTATCAGACCCTTCAACTGGATAAACCCGAAGACCTCGGGGCTCAGGTCAATGCGGTCTATGCCGGCGGTGCCGACGTGATTTTCGACACCACCGGTTTCTGGCTGCCGGCTTCGGTGCCAGCCCTGGCCGCGTTTGGCCGCATTGCGATCATTGCCGCGCCCGTGGACGGTCACGTGCAGTTGCCGGCCCTGGCGTTGTATCGCAAGGGTGGCTCAGTGGTGGGGATCAACTCGCTGTTGTACGGCGTACAGGCCTGTGCGGCGATGCTTGAGCAGTTTGGCCGGTTCTTCGACCAAGACCTGTTGCCGTTGCCGCAGGGTTTGTTCGAGTCGCCATTGTCCGAGGGCCTGGAGCGTTATGCCGAAGTGAGTCAGGGCAGCGGTGACAAGGTCATTCTGCTGCCATAACCCACCCCCTGTAGGAACTGGCTTGCCAGCGAAGATGGCGGTACATCCAAAATCAACGTAACTGACGGACCGCTTTCGCTGGCAAGCCAGCTCCTACAGGGGCCGTGGCTGCGCAACGCCTTGCGCAGGCCTCGCTCTGCTAGAATCGGCCCCATTGACCCAATGAGGTGCCCCTATGAGCGAACCGATTCGCCTGACCCAATACAGCCACGGCGCTGGATGCGGTTGCAAGATTTCTCCCCAGGTGCTGGAAGTGATCCTGGCCGGCAGCGGGGCGCAGAACCTCGACCCGAAGCTTTGGGTCGGCAATGCCTCGCGCGACGATGCGGCGGTGTATGCCATCGATGAAGAACGCGGCGTGGTCTCGACCACGGACTTTTTCATGCCGATCGTCGACGATCCCTTCGATTTCGGCCGAATTGCCGCCACCAATGCGATCAGCGACATCTATGCGATGGGTGGCGATCCCTTGATGGCGATTGCGATTCTGGGCTGGCCGGTGAACGTGCTGGCGCCGGAAGTTGCCCGGGAAGTGATACGCGGCGGGCGTTCGGTGTGTGACGCGGCGGGCATCCCGCTGGCAGGCGGGCACTCCATCGACGCGCCAGAACCGATCTTTGGCCTGGCCGTCACCGGCCTGGTGGAAAAGCGCCACATGAAGCGCAACGACACCGCCACGGCCGGCTGCTTGCTCTATCTCACCAAACCCCTGGGCATCGGCATCCTGACCACCGCCGAGAAAAAGGGTAAGTTGCGCAACGCCGACATCGGCCTGGCCAGGGACTGGATGTGTACCCTGAACAAACCCGGCAGCCGTTTCGGCAAACTCGATGGCGTGACCGCGATGACCGATGTCACCGGTTTCGGCCTGCTCGGGCACCTGGTGGAAATGGCGGACGGCAGCCAGCTCACCGCGCGTATCGAATATGACCGCGTACCGCGCCTGCCGGGCGTCGAGTATTACCTCGAGCAGGGCTGCGTACCGGGCGGGACACTGCGCAACTACGACAGCTACGCCAGCAAACTCGGACGCCTTCAGGAACTGCACAAACGCGTGCTCTGCGACCCGCAGACCAGCGGCGGTCTGTTGATTGCCGTGACACCTGAAGGCAACGAGCAATTTCTTTCGGTGGCCGCCGAACTGGGCCTGAGCCTGGAACCGATCGGTGAACTGGTCGAGCGACAGAGCAACGCGGTCGAGGTGTTTTGATGTCTGTCGATTACACCGATTACCGCGACATCTTTATCAACGACCGGCCAATGATGGATACCCGCGCGCCGGTCGAATTCAACAAGGGCTCGTTTCCCGGCGTGGTCAACCTGCCGTTGATGAATGACCTTGAACGTCAGCGGGTCGGCACCTGCTACAAGCAGCACGGCCAGCAAGCGGCAATCGTGCTGGGGCATCAACTGGTGTCGGGCGCGGTCAAGGCCGAGCGCATCCAGGCCTGGGCCGATTTTGCCCGGGTACATCCGGACGGCTATCTGTATTGCTTTCGCGGCGGCCTGCGCTCGCAGATTGTCCAGCAATGGCTCAAGGACGAGGCGGGCATCGACTATCCACGGGTGGGCGGCGGCTACAAGGCCATGCGTACCTTCCTGCTGGACACCCTCGATCAAGCGGTTGCCCAGTGCGATTTCGTCCTGTTGGGCGGCATGACCGGCACTGGCAAGACCGAGGTGCTCACGCAGTTGAGCAATGGTCTTGACCTTGAAGGTCATGCCAACCATCGCGGCTCCAGCTTTGGCAAACGCGCCACGGGCCAGCCTTCCAATATCGACTTCGAAAACCGCTTGGCCGTGGACGTAATGAAAAAGCGCGCCCGGGGCATCGAGCAGTTCGTACTGGAAGACGAGAGCCGTGCGGTGGGCAGTTGTGCGTTGCCGTTGCCGCTGTACCAGGGCATGCAGCAGTTCCCGATGGTCTGGCTGGAAGACAGCCAGGAAGGTCGGGTCGAGCGGATTCTGCGCGATTACGTGGTGGATTTATGCGCCGAATTCATCGCCGTGCATGGCGAGGAGGGCTTTGCGTTGTTTTCCGAACGGTTGCTGGCGAGCCTGAACAATGTGCAGAAGCGCCTGGGCGGCGAACGTCATCAACGCATGTTGATTTTGATGGAAGAGGCGTTGGCGGAGCAGGCCCGCAGTGGCTCGGTGGATCTGCATCGGGGCTGGATCGAAGGGTTGCTGCGCGAGTATTACGATCCGATGTACGCGTTTCAGCGGGAGAAGAAAGGCGCGCGGATCGAGTTTGTCGGGGAGCGAGGGGCGGTTCTCGAGTATTTGCGCGAGCGGGGCAGTCGGAAAGGTTGAGGGTGTTTCTGCTGGCGTTTTCGCGAGCAAGCCCGCTCCCACATTTAATCAGCGTCGTTCACAACATTTGTGTTCGCTGGATATCCAGTGTGGGAGCGGGCTTGCTCGCGAAGGGGCCCGATCAAACAATACAAAAACCTCAGGTCGGGCAAGTCTGCGAGCCATTATTCAGCCCCTGCTTATATACATGGCTCTGCACACTGGCCTTGCCGTTCTGCCAGGTCAGGGTGAGTACATACAGCGAGTCATAATCGCTGGACTCCCAGTCATCCGTGATGGTCATTTTCTTGCCGGTGGCGTCGCCGGCAACCGTGTTGATCAGCTCCGGCAGGTAGCCGTGGGACCAGGCCGTGTAAATGACCGAGTTGTGATACTTGTCCTGGACCAGCTCTTCGGCCAGGTCACTGGTGTCATTGGCGGAAAAACTGATGTTCACCGGCAGGCCCAGCTTGATGGCACTGGGGCTGATGGTCATCAGGGGGCGAATGTAGCTGTAGGAATTGTCGAACTCGCCTTCCTCGACGTTACGCGTCGGGTTGGCCGCGAACACATAGTTGGCCTTGCCGAATTTTTCCGGCAGCAGGGTGGCCAGGTCGATGGCGCGGTTGAGCCCCTGGCAATTGAGCTGGCCCAGGCCGCCGGCGGGTTTTTCCCCGTGGCGCAGGAACACCAGCGTCTGGGTGCCATCCATCGGTTGGGCGCGGCTCAGGCCGGACTCCAGCGACAGAAACAACGCGCTGACCGCCAACAAGATGGGCAACAAAAGGTAGGCGCGATGTTTAAAGCGTCTGGCAAAGTTGAACAGGTTCATGAGTAAAGGGATCTTCAGCGCGATTCGGTTAAGGCTGACACACCTTTACACCACGATTGTCCTGTGTCGAGTGTTTTCCATGTCATTGATGCCGGTCCGTTTTCAAAGGGGTGGTGCTCAGAGTCCCCTGAACCCGTTTGGTTCGATTCCGGCCGAGTGCGCAGCAATCTACCGGTAACCTTCAAGGGTTTGCAGCGAAGGATATCGACAGGATGTTGCGGATTTGTCGACACGCTACACCGGATGGTGTTGTAACAGTCGTGATCTCTTTTGATCTCCTCTATTAGCGAGAATGATGGCTTCAAGGGATCGCTGACCCGATATCTACATTATTATCGTCACTCTCAATGTCTTCGTGGATCCCGCCCATGACCGATTTGTCCGCTTTCCCCATTACCCGCAAATGGCCTGCCCAATACCCGGAGTGGATTCAGCTGTACTCCTTGCCGACCCCGAACGGCGTCAAGGTCTCGATCATGCTCGAAGAGATCGGCCTGCCTTATGAGCCGCACCGGGTAGGCTTCGACACCAACGACCAGATGTCCCCGGAATTTCTTTCCCTCAATCCCAACAACAAGATCCCGGCGATCCTCGACCCTCACGGTCCGGACGACCGGCCGCTGGCGTTGTTCGAGTCGGGGGCGATTCTGATCTACCTGGCTGACAAGAGCGGGCAACTGCTGGCCCAGGAATCGGCCGCGCGCTACGAAACGATTCAGTGGCTGATGTTCCAGATGGGCGGGATCGGGCCGATGTTTGGCCAGCTCGGGTTTTTCAACAAATTTGCCGGCAAGGACTACGAAGACAAACGTCCCCGTGACCGCTACGTCGAGGAAAGCAAACGCCTGCTCAAGGTGCTCGATGGCCGGCTGGAAGGGCGCGACTGGATCATGGGCGAGCGTTACACCATCGCCGACATCGCCACCTTCCCCTGGGTGCGCAACCTGATCGGGTTCTACGAAGCCGGCGATCTGGTGGGCATTCAGAACTTCCCTAACGTCACGCGGGTGCTGGAGCGCTTCCTGGCGCGGCCGGCGGTGGTGCGCGGGTTGCAGATTCCAAGCCCCGTCGCCAGCTGAAATCATCCCCTGTAGGAGCTGGCTTGCCAGCGAAGGCGTAGTGTCAGGCAGCATTTATATTGACTGACCCACCGCTTTCGCTGGCAAGCCAGCTCCTACATCTCGTCCTCTGAAATTCAGGTATACCCATGTCCAGTCAGTTCCCCGAAGCACGCCCACGCCGTCTGCGCCGCAATGCGAGCCTGCGCAGCCTGTTCCAGGAGACCGAGTTCAGCCTGAACGACCTGGTGCTGCCGATTTTCGTCGAAGAAGAAATCGACGACTTCGTGCCGATCAAAAGCATGCCCGGCGTGATGCGCATTCCCGAGTCGAAACTGGCCGGCGAGATCGAGCGCTACGCCCGTGCCGGGATCAAGTCGGTGATGACCTTCGGCGTGTCCCATCATCTGGACAGCACCGGCAGCGACACCTGGCGCGATGACGGCCTGGTTTCGCGCATGTCGCGCATCGCCAAGGACGCGGTGCCGGAAATGATCGTGATGTCCGACACCTGTTTTTGCGAGTACACCGACCACGGCCATTGCGGTGTGCTGCACAACCATGAAGTCGACAACGACCAGACCCTGATCAACCTCGGCAGACAAGCCGTCGCGGCAGCCCGAGCCGGTGCCGATGTGATCGCCCCGTCGGCGGCCATGGACGGGCAGGTCCAGGCGATTCGCCGGGCGCTCGATGATGCCGGGTTTACCCAGACGGCGATCATGGCCTATTCGACCAAATTCGCCTCGGCGCTCTATGGTCCGTTCCGCGAGGCGGGCGGCAGTGCGCTCAAGGGCGACCGTAAAAGCTACCAGATGAACCCGATGAACCGCCGCGAAGCGGTGCGTGAATCGTTGCTCGACGAACAGGAAGGCGCCGATGCGCTGATGGTCAAGCCGGCCGGTGCCTACCTGGACATCATCCGCGACATCCGCGAAGCCTCGCGCCTGCCGCTGTCGGCGTATCAGGTGAGCGGTGAGTACGCGATGATCAAGTTTGCCGCCCAGGCCGGGGCCATCGATGAAGACCGTGTGGTGCGCGAGAGTCTGGGGGCGATAAAGCGTGCCGGGGCCGACCTGATCTTTACGTATTTTGCGATGGACCTGGCGCTGGCCGGGATCTGAAAAACACCACATTCCCCCTTGTAGGAGCTGGCTTGCCAGCGAAGGCGTCTGCAAGGGCTATGCATGCCTTCATGACCACCTTCGCTGGCAAGCCAGCTCCTACAAGGGGGCTATGTTGCATCAGGGAGCGCCAAAAAACGGCCGGATCCCGTGATCACGGAAATACCGATCGATCACTTTCGGGTCCGAACACGTTTCGGCAATCGCCACATAGGTATCGGGTCGTAACAGATAAAATCCGTTGCGCCCCAGGCCCGCCGCTTCGAACGCCGGTCGCCAGTCGAACACATGCAGCGGCAGATGGTGTTCGTGACACCAGGCGATCATTTCGTCGCTGGTGTCGCCATAGACATGCACCTGCCAGGTCAGGCACTTCAGCGATTCAAAGTTATCCCCCTCACCGTCATGGGCCCAGGGCAGGCGATCACCGCCATGCACATGCCCGGCAATGCCCGTGCTCAGAGGCATTCCACGATAATTCAGGGTGATCTGCGACACCGTGCGAAACAGGAACTGGCGGGAGGTTTCGAACGAGGTTATTTTCGGTATCAAGAACGGGGCCAGGCGAGTACGCAGCAAATCGGCAATGGGCCCGTCGGCGGTGACGAAAGTGAAGACCCGGTCAGTGGTCGCCACCAGTTTGCGGGCAAACGCAATGCGCTCGGTTTCATAGGTGTCGAGCAGCCTGGCCTCGGCGCCGCCGCTCAGCACGGCCGCCAGTTTCCAGGCCAGGTTGATGGCATCACCAATCCCGGTGTTCATGCCCTGGCCGCCCGCCGGGCTGTGCACGTGGGCGGCATCCCCCAGCAAAAACGCCCGGTCTTTGCGGAAGTGATCCGCCACCCGATGATGCACGCGATAGGTCGAAAACCAGTTCAGTTGCTCGATCTTCACCTTCATGTGCTCGATGGCCCGGCTGCTGACGTCCTCGAAGCGCAGGGTTTCGGCGTGTTCGGCGCGCTCGTCGCGCACGGTGCCGATCAAGCGCGCGCGACCAGTGCCTGCCAGCGGGAACACGGCGAGGAAATCCGCCTCGTCGAGATCCACATGCAGTTCGCCGTTGAATGTCGGGCCGCTGGCCTGCACGTCGGCGACGTAGAAAATCTGTTGGTAAGTCCCACCGGGAAACCCGGTATCCAGGGTTTTGCGCACAATCGACCGGGCACCGTCGCACCCGGCCAGGTAACAGGCCTGGCAGATTTCCTGTTGGCCGTCAGGCAAGTGCAGCGTGGCCGTGATGCCGTCTGCGGTTTGCTCGAAGCCGGTCAGTTCAGTGTTGCGTTCCACCGTGATGCCGAAAGCTTCCAGGCGCTCGATCAGCAGTCGTTCGTGTTCGTCCTGCGGGAAGATCTCGAGAAACGAGTAGGGGGTCAGGCCCTCACCGATCTGAGACAGGGGGAGGCGCGACACGGGCTCACCCTTGACCCAGAAGTTGGCGGCCGCCACCCGATGACCGTTTTGCACCACGGCGTCGGCCAGTCCGAGCTGGCGATACAATTCCAGCGTTCGCGCCTGTACGGCCAGCGCCCGGGACGTGGTGCCGGGGGCGGAGGTTTTGTCGACGATCCGCACGCGCACGCCCAGTTTGCTCAGCCACAACGCCAGGACCAGCCCGGTCGGGCCGGCACCGATGATCAGCACGTCGCTCCGGTGCATGAACCTGTCCTCCTCGCTACGTGGATCAAGTATGGTCCAGTCGGAGAGGGCGGCAACCATCGGACTGCCACGACTGTAGCCGCTGGCATGCCATTGGTCGTATGGTTGACCCGGACCAACGGACTAGATGGAACGACATGCAAATCAGATTGATCCCAAGCGTCGTCGTGTTACTGGTATTGGCCGGTTGCGGCAGCCAACGGACCCAGGAACCGACGGTGCGCAGTCCGGCCGAGGTGAAGGCTGAGATTGTGCGTTTGTTGCCGGCGAAAGCTGCCGATCCCCAGGGTTGGGCCACGGATATCCAAGTAGCGTTTACCGCGCAAGACATCTCGCCGACCACGCAAAACCTGTGCTCGGTGCTGGCCGTGACCGAACAGGAGTCGACCTTTCAGGTCGATCCGAGCGTACCGGGTCTGGGCAAGATCGCCCGCGACGAGATCGACCGTCGTGCCGCCAAGGCACACATTCCCGGACTGCTGGTGAGTGGTACGTTAAAGCTCAATTCCCCCAGCGGCAAAAGCTACAGCGAGCGCCTGAATGCCGCGCGCAGTGAAAAGGAACTGAGCGCGATTTTCGACGACTTCATTAGCATGGTGCCCATGGGTAAAACCCTGTTCGGAGGCTTCAATCCGGTACATACCGGCGGGCCAATGCAGGTCAGCATTGAATTTGCCGAGCAGCAGGCCAAGGGCTATCCGTACCCGGTGAAGGGCTCGATTCGCCATGAAGTGTTCACCCGGCGCGGCGGCATGTATTTCGGCATCGCGCATCTGCTTGGGTATCCGGTGAGCTACCCACAGCCGCTGTACCGTTTTGCGGATTTCAACGCGGGCTGGTACGCCAGCCGTAACGCCGCATTTCAAAACGCGGTGAGCCGGGCTTCAGGTATCCCGTTGGCGCTGGATGGCGACCTGGTGCGCTACGGTTCGATCATGCCCGGGACCACGGAACTGGCCGTGCGTACCCTCGGTAAGCAACTGGACATGCGCAATCCGACGATCCGCGAGCAGCTGGAAGAGGGCAACACCCTCGCGTTCGAAGACAGCAAACTCTATCGGCGGGTTTTCGAGCTGGCCGAACAGGCTGAGGGCCGGCCGTTACCCCGTGAAGTGTTGCCAGGGATCGTGCTGCAAAGCCCGAAGATCACCCGCAAACTCACCACCGCGTGGTTCGCCAAGCGGGTTGATGAGCGTTATCAGCGCTGCATGGCGCGGGCAGGGAAGTAAGCGCGGCGTAAAAAGCATAAAAAACCCGACCACTTGGGCTAATGCCAGTCAGTTAAGCGGTAATGCGATCTGTAGCAGCTGCCGAGCCCGCGAGGCTGCGTTCGGCTGCGAAGCAGTCGTAAAATCCGTCATTGCGGTACATCAGGCAGGCCGCGTCAGCTGGACTCACGACTGCTTCGCAGCCGAACGCAGCCTCGCGGGCTCGGCAGCTGCTACAA
>NZ_JBWKXF010000077.1:0-11683 GCF_059422645.1 Pseudomonas sp. GW821-FHT01C01
GCGGTGGGTCAGTCATATTAATGTCGACTGACACTCCGCCTTCGCGAGCAAGCCCGCTCCCACAGGGTAAAGCAGAGCAGTCACCGTTCACTTTTCTTGGGAGCCGGCATGAGCCCAGCAGCCTCGTTACTGTTCCGTCAGCAGGCCTACATCAATGGCCAATGGCTGGACGCGCCGGATGGCGCCTGTCAGGACATCTTCAACCCGGCCACCGGCGAGTTGATCGGCCAGGTGCCGAACCTCGGTGCCGAGCACGCGCGCCTGGCCATCAACGCCGCCAACAAAGCCTGGCCGGCCTGGCGCGCACTGACCGCCAAAGAGCGCAGCAATACGCTCAAGCGCTGGCATGCCTTGATGCTGGAAAATGCTGACGCCCTGGCCGAAATCCTCACCCTCGAACAAGGCAAGCCACTGGCTGAAGCCAAGGGTGAAATCCTCTACGCCGCAAGCTTCATCGAGTGGTTCGCCGAAGAGGCCAAGCGCATCTATGGCGACACCATTCCCAGCCACAAGGGCGATGCGCGCATTGTGGTCAGCAAGGAGCCGATTGGCGTCGTCGCGGCCATCACGCCATGGAACTTCCCGGCGGCGATGATCACCCGCAAGGCCGGTCCTGCGCTGGCGGCCGGTTGCCCGTGCATCGTCAAACCGGCCCCGGAAACGCCGTTCTCGGCACTGGCCATGGCCGCACTGGCGGAACAGGCCGGAATTCCAGCGGGCATTTTCAACGTAATCACCGGGGATGCCATCGCCATCGGTGGCGAGCTGACCGGCAGCCCTCTGGTGCGCAAACTGTCGTTCACCGGTTCCACCGCCATCGGTAAATTGTTGATGGCCCAATGTGCGCCGACGCTGAAAAAAGTCTCACTGGAACTGGGCGGCAACGCGCCGTTCATTGTCTTCGACGATGCCGATCTGGAGCGTGCCGTCGATGGCGCGCTGATCGCCAAGTTCCGCAACGCCGGACAGACCTGCGTCTGCGTCAACCGCTTCCTGGTGCAAGACGGCATCCACGATGCCTTTGTTGCGCGTTTGGCCGAGCGGGTTTCGCAACTCAAGGTCGGTAGCGGCGTCGACGCCGGGGTCACCCAGGGCCCGCTGATCAACGAGCGTGCCGTGGCCAAGGTCGAAGACCACGTGCAAGACGCACTGGCCCACGGCGCACAGTTGCTGTGCGGTGGCGAACGCCATGCGCTGGGCAACGGTTTCTACCAGCCGACCGTACTCGCGGCTGTCACCACACAAATGAAAGTCGCCAGGGAAGAAACCTTCGGTCCGCTGGCCGCGGTGTTCCGCTTCGACACCGAGGCCCAGGCGGTCGAAATGGCCAACGACACCGAATTCGGCCTCGCCGCCTACTGCTACACCCGCGACCTGGGCCGCGCCTGGCGCATGAGCGAGGCGCTGGAGTACGGCATGGTCGGCATCAACGAAGGGCTGATTTCCACCGAAGTCGCGCCGTTTGGCGGCATCAAGTCCTCGGGGCTGGGCCGTGAAGGGTCGAAGTACGGCATCGAGGATTACCTGGAACTCAAATACACCTTGATGGGTGGCCTTTGAGTCGCGCGTTCAACCTGTAGGAGCCGGCTTGCCGGCGATGGCGTTCTTGAGGACGCATTCGCCGGCAAGCCGGCTCCTACAGAATGCACAAAGGTCCGAGCCCCACAGGAGACAATCGGAATGAGCAACGAAAAATACGAAAAAGGCCTGAAGATCCGCACCCAGGTGTTGGGCGAAGCCTACGTCAATCGTTCCATCGAGAACGCCGACGACTTCACCCGGCCACTGCAGGAAATGGTCACCGAGTATTGCTGGGGTCATGTCTGGGGCCGTGAGGGGTTGTCGCTCAAGGAGCGCAGCATGATCAACCTGGCGATGATCTCGGCGCTCAACCGGCCGCATGAACTCAAGCTGCATGTGCGCGGCGCCTTGCGTAACGGCCTGAGTCGTGAGCAAATACGCGAAATATTGCTTCAGGTCGGCATTTATTGCGGTGTCCCCGCTGCCGTAGACAGTTTCCGGCTCGCCCGTGAAGCCTTCGCCGAAGCCGATGCCGAGGCCTCCAGTTAACCCTTGGCTGTTTGATCTGACCGAGCACATGGATTCCCGTAATCGAAGTGCTCTTTTTTGCATGGACAGCCACAATCAGAGCGGACCCCATGAAACGCCTGCCACTCGACGACAGCTTCAAGGTCAATCGCAACCCCGTCACCCTGCGCGAAATCGTGCTGGATAAACTGCGAAGCGCCATTATGAACTTCCAGCTCCTGCCGGGAGACCGTCTGGTCGAACGCGATCTGTGCGATCGCCTGGGCGTCAGCCGTACTTCCGTGCGCGAAGCCTTGCGTCACCTCGAATCCGAAGGCCTGGTGGAATTCGCCGATGCCAAGGGCCCGCGTGTCGCGATCATTACCCTGGCCGATGCCGTGGACATCTACGAGCTGCGCTGCGTGCTCGAAGGGCTGATCGTGCAGCTGTTCACCCTGCGCGCCAAAGCCAAAGACATCAAAGCCCTGGAAAAGGCCCTCGAAGAAAACCGCAAGGCGCTCAAGGACGGCGAACTGCAACAGGTCATCGACTCGGTTCAGGGCTTCTACGACGTGCTGCTCGAAGGTTCGGGCAACCATGTCGCGGCCACTCAGTTGCGCCAGTTGCAGGCGCGCATCAGCTACCTGCGCGCGACCTCCGTGTCCCAGGAAAACCGTCGCGGCGCCAGCAACCAGGAAATGGAACGCATGGTCGAAGCGATCAAGGGCGGTGATCCGCTGGCCGCTCACCAGGCGTGCGTCGACCACGTGCGAGCTGCCGCTGCCGTGGCCCTGGACTACCTCAAGCGCAAGCAGGAAGAAACCGGCGACATCCCGGCGATCACCCTGCCCATCGCGCTGAAAGAACCGCGCATAGGTCGCTGAAATGTTCAGCCCGAGCTTTTGCCCCAAGTGCGGCAGCAATGACCTCAGGTCACAGCTGCCGCCGGGCGATACGCACGAGCGCCTGATGTGCCGCGGCTGCGGCTACATCCACTACGTCAATCCGAAAATCATTGCCGGCTGCATCATCGAGCAGGACGGCAAGTACCTCTTGTGCCAGCGCGCGATTCCACCGCGCCCCGGCACCTGGACCCTTCCCGCAGGCTTCATGGAAAGCGGCGAGACCACCGAGCAGGCGGCCTTGCGCGAAGTCTGGGAAGAAAGTGGCGTGCGTGCGGAAATCCTCTCGCCCTACTCGATTTTCAGCGTTCCGCAAATCAGCGAGGTGTACATCATCTTCCGCGCCATCGCGCTGGAGATCACCGGCCAGTACGGCCCGGAAACCCTCGACTACAAATTCTTCGCGCCCGAGGACATCCCTTGGGACAGCATCTACTACCCGGCGATCCGACAGATCCTCGAACGCTATATCGAGGAGCGCCAGGCTGGGGTGTATGGCATCTACATGGGCAATGACGACAGCGGGAAAATCCATTTCATCCGCTAGCTCCCCCACCCCCTTGTAGGAGCTGGCTTGCCAGCGATGGTCGTGAACGATTACGCGTGTTTACAGGATAAACGCGGCGCCTTTGATGCAGCGTTTGTCATGCCGGCGCGACGCCCTCGACAATGATCACCTCAGCCTTCGCCACGCCTTCGCGGTGCCCCCTCGCCTCCTGATACAACGCCGATCGATAACAAGCCACCGCCAACTCATAAGAATCAAACTCGATCACCACACTGCGTTGCGGCGTCGCCCGACCTTCCATCGCCTCGCTACGCCCACCCCGCGCCAGAATCCGACCGCCATACAGCGCAAATGCCTTCGGCGCCCGCTGGGTGTATTGGCTGTATTGATCGGGGTCGGTGACATCCACGTGAGCAATCCAGTACGCCTTCATAGTGACCTCTTGGTTAATTTTGTATTATGGTATACCACAATTCATTCCAGCCAACACACTGAGCGTCCATCATGGCCTTCAACAGCATCGAAGAAATCATCGAAGATTACCGCCTCGGCAAAATGGTCCTGCTGGTCGACGATGAAGACCGGGAAAACGAAGGCGACCTGTTGCTGGCCGCCGACTGCTGCACACCCGAGGCGATCAGCTTCATGGCCCGTGAAGCCCGTGGCCTGATCTGCCTGACCTTGACCGACGAACACTGCAAACGCCTGGGTCTGGAGCAGATGGTGCCGAGCAATGGCAGCGTGTTCAGCACCGCGTTTACCGTGTCCATCGAGGCGGCCGTCGGCGTGACCACCGGCATCTCCGCAGCGGATCGGGCACGCACCGTGGCCGCCGCCGTCGCCGCCCATGCCGGCCCCGCCGACATCGTGCAGCCCGGCCACATCTTCCCGCTGCGCGCCCGGGAAGGCGGCGTGCTGACCCGCGCCGGCCATACCGAAGCCGGCTGCGACCTGGCACGCCTGGCCGGCTTCACCCCGGCCTCGGTGATCGTCGAAGTGATGAACGACGACGGCACAATGGCCCGGCGCCCGGACCTGGAAGTGTTCGCGCGCAAGCACGGGATCAAGATCGGCACCATCGCCGACCTGATTCACTATCGCCTGAGCACCGAACACACCATCGTGCGCATCGGTGAACGTGACTTGCCGACCGTGCACGGCACCTTCCGTCTGATCACCTTTGAGGATCGCATCGAAGGTGGTGTCCACATGGCCATGGTCATGGGCGATTTGCGCCGCGAGCAACCGACGCTGGTGCGCGTGCATGTGATTGATCCGTTGCGCGATATGGTCGGCGCCGAATACAGCGGGCCAACCAACTGGACCTTGTGGGCCGCCTTGCAGCGTGTCGCCGCCGAAGGCCACGGCGTGGTGGTGGTGCTGGCCAATCACGAATCCTCGCAGGCGTTGCTCGAACGCGTGCCGCAATTGACCCAGCCGCCCCGGCAGTTCAGCCGTTCGCAGTCACGGATTTATTCGGAAGTCGGCACCGGTGCGCAAATCCTGCAAAACCTGGGTGTCGGCAAGCTGCGCCATCTCGGGCCGCCGCTGAAATATGCGGGCCTGACCGGTTACGACCTGGAAGTGGTGGAGAGTATTCCGTTCACTGAGCAACCCCTGGTTTAGCGCAATTCCCTGTGGGAGCGGGCTTGCTCGCGAAGAGGGTGTGTCAGTCGGCCCAAAGTTGTCTGACACACCGCTTTCGCGAGCAAGCCCGCTCCCACAGGGGAATGCGTCGTCACTGAAAAACACCTTTTGGCTGATAGCCGGTACGGCAAAATGCTTGCACAAAGCTTGGAATACCATAATATGATATTCCATAGACCGGACAGTCGAAGCTGACTCGACGGACCTACTGCTCCCGATAGGCGGGCACTCGAAAGCCCCGCTCATAAACACAACAATGAGGGCGTGAAAATGGTGTTGAACAAACGTGCGACCGCGGTTCTTTTTGCAGGACTGCTGAGCGTGACCAGCCAGGCGCTGATGGCGGCTGAAAGCGTCAACTTCGTGAGTTGGGGCGGCAGCACCCAGGATGCGCAAAAGCAGGCCTGGGCCGATCCGTTCAGCAAGGCCAGTGGCATCACCGTGGTCCAGGATGGACCGACCGACTACGGCAAACTCAAAGCCATGGTCGAAAGCGGCAACGTGCAGTGGGACGTGGTCGACGTCGAAGCCGACTTCGCCTTGCGCGCCGCCTCCGAAGGCTTGCTCGAACCCCTCGATTTCAAAGTCATTGAACGCGACAAGATCGACCCGCGCTTCGTCTCCGACCATGGCGTCGGCTCGTTCTTCTTCTCCTTCGTCCTCGGCTACAACGAAGGCAAGCTTGGCGCCAGCAAGCCTCAGGACTGGTCCGCGCTGTTCGATACCAAGACCTACCCCGGCAAACGCGCCCTCTACAAATGGCCAAGCCCAGGCGTACTCGAACTGGCCCTGCTGGCCGATGGCGTGGCGACCGACAAGCTCTACCCGCTGGACCTGGACCGCGCGTTCAAAAAACTCGACACCATCAAGAAAGACATCGTTTGGTGGGGCGGCGGCGCACAGTCGCAGCAACTGCTGGCCTCCGGTGAAGCGAGCATGGGCCAGTTCTGGAACGGCCGGATTCATGCCCTGCAAGAAGACGGTGCCCCGGTCGGCGTAAGCTGGAAACAGAACCTGGTCATGGCCGACATCCTGGTCATTCCAAAGGGTTCGAAAAACAAGGACGCGGCGATGAAGTTCCTGGCCAACGCCAGCAGTGCCAAAGGCCAGGCCGACTTCTCCAACCTGACCGCCTACGCCCCGGTCAACGTCGACAGCGTGGCGCGCCTGGATTCGGTGCTGGCCCCGAACCTGCCGACGGCCTACGCCAAGGATCAGATCACTCTTGATTTCGCATACTGGGCCAAGAACGGTCCGGCCATTGCGACACGGTGGAACGAATGGCTGGTCAAATGAAAATGACGGTAACCGCGTCTCGTCCATCCACGGCCTCCGGGAGCGCCACCGGCGCTGCCGGTTCGGCAGTCGGCCAGAGCGTTGCGAAGCAACCCTCGCCGTCGCTGAAGCAGCGTTGGCGTGGCGCCAGTAACCTGGTCCCCGCCCTGCTGTTCCTTGGCCTGTTCTTTCTGGCGCCGTTGATTGGCCTGCTGTTGCGCGGCGTGCTGGAACCGGTGCCGGGCCTGGGCAACTACGAGCAACTGTTCGCCAACTCGGCCTATGCCCGGGTGTTGCTCAACACCTTCTCGGTGGCCGGGCTGGTCACGCTGTTCAGCCTGCTGCTGGGCTTCCCGCTGGCCTGGGCGATCACCCTGGTGCCGCATGGCTGGGGCCGCTGGATCCTGAACATCGTGCTGCTGTCGATGTGGACCAGCCTGCTCGCCCGCACCTACTCCTGGCTGGTGTTGCTGCAAGCCTCCGGGGTGATCAACAAGGCGCTGATGGCGCTGGGCATCATCGATCAACCGCTGGAGATGGTGCATAACCTCACCGGCGTGGTGATCGGCATGAGCTACATCATGATCCCGTTCATCGTGTTGCCGTTGCAGGCGACCATGCAGGCCATCGACCCGATGATCCTGCAGGCCGGTTCGATCTGCGGCGCCAGCCCCTGGACCAACTTCTTCCGGGTGTTCCTGCCGCTGTGCCGGCCGGGGCTGTTCTCCGGTGGCCTGATGGTGTTCGTGATGTCCCTCGGTTACTACGTGACCCCAGCGCTGCTGGGCGGTGCGCAGAACATGATGCTGCCCGAGTTCATCATTCAGCAGGTGCAGTCGTTCCTCAACTGGGGCCTGGCCAGCGCCGGCGCCGCGTTGTTGATCGTGATCACGCTGGTGCTGTTCTACTTCTACCTGAAGCTCCAGCCGGAATCCCCGGTTGGCGCCAGCAACGCGAGGTAAGCCGTCATGCTCCTGACTCCCAATGCCATGAGCCGGCGCATGCGCTTCGGCCTGTATGCAACCACCGGGCTGATCGGTCTGTTCCTGCTGCTGCCGATCGTATTCATCGTGCTGCTGTCGTTCGGATCGTCGCAATGGCTGGTGTTCCCGCCGCCGGGCTGGACACTGAAATGGTACGGCCAGTTCTTCTCCAACGCCGACTGGATGAACGCGGCCATGGCCAGCCTCAAGGTGGCGGTGCTGACGACGTTCTTCGCCGTCGCATTGGGCCTGCCGACCGCATTCGCCCTGGTGCGCGGCCGCTTCCCCGGCCGGGAAATGCTCTACGGCCTGTTCACCCTGCCGATGATCGTGCCCCTGGTGATCATCGCCGTGGCGGTGTACGCGCTGTTCCTGAAACTGGGCTACACCGGGACCATGTTCGCCTTCGTGGTCAGCCATGTGATCGTGGCGTTGCCGTTCACCATCATCTCGATCATCAACTCGCTGAAGCTGTTCGATCAGTCGATCGAGGATGCGGCGGTGATCTGCGGCGCTTCGCGCCTGCAAGCGGTGTTCAAGGTGACCTTCCCGGCGATCCGTCCGGGCATGGTGGCCGGCGCCCTCTTCGCCTTCCTCGTCTCGTGGGACGAAGTGGTGCTGAGCGTGATGATGGCCAGCCCGACCCTGCAAACCCTTCCCGTGAAAATGTGGACCACCCTGCGCCAGGACCTGACGCCCGTGATCGCTGTCGCCTCGACGCTGCTGATCGGCCTCTCGGTATTGGTCATGGTGATCGCCGCCGCTCTGCGCCGGCGCAACGAAATCAGCGCTTGAGCGCCAGGAGTACGACATGAGTGCAGTGATCAAAGATTCCGCGCAGCAAAATGACAAGCCCCTGGTCAGCCTGCGTAACCTGAACAAGCACTACGGCGACTTTGCCGCCGTGGACAACATCTCGCTGGACATCAAGGACGGTGAATTCCTCACCTTCCTCGGCTCCAGCGGTTCTGGCAAAAGCACGACGCTGTCGATGCTCGCCGGCTTCGAAACCCCGAGCAGCGGCGAGATCCTGGTCAACGGCCAATCATTGGTCAACGTACCGCCGCACAAACGCGACATCGGCATGGTGTTCCAGCGCTATTCGTTGTTCCCGCACCTGTCCGTGCGCGACAACATCGCCTTCCCGCTGACCATCCGCAAGCTGGCCGCGGCCGAACGCGAACGCCGGGTCGATGCGATGCTGAAACTGGTACAGCTTGAACAATTTGCCCATCGCCGCCCTTCGCAACTGTCCGGTGGCCAGCAGCAACGGGTCGCCATCGCACGGGCGCTAGTCTATGAGCCACGCATCCTGCTGATGGACGAACCCCTCGGCGCGCTGGACAAGAAACTGCGCGAAGACTTGCAGGACGAACTGCGCCAACTGCATCGACGCCTGGGCATCACCATCGTCTATGTGACCCACGATCAGGAAGAAGCCATGCGCCTGTCACAGCGCATCGCGATTTTCAGCCACGGCAAGATCGTCGGCCTGGGCAGTGGCTATGACCTGTACCAGAATCCGCCGAATGCCTTTGTCGCTTCGTTCCTCGGCAACTCGAACTTTCTCAAGCTCAAGGCGCAGGGTAATGCGGTGGCAACTTTCGAAGGGCAGCCGCTGTCGATCCGCCTCACAGCCGGCCTGCATACCGATCAGGACGTGCTGCTGATGGTGCGACCGGAAAAAGCCCTGGCCCTGAGTAACGAACAAGCCGTTGCCGAACCGCTGGCCGCCGGCTGGAACGAAGTGGCGGCCAAGGTCGTGGAAGTGTTGTTTCTCGGTGAAAGCCAGACTTGCAGCGTGGTCACTTCCGGTGGCACCTCGATGACGGTCAAGGCACTCTCCGCCGCCGGTATGCCGCTCAAGGCGGGCGACCCGGTGCGCGTGCGCTGGGCCACGGCCGATGCCTGCGTCTACACCGAATGGGCCGAAAGCGACCTGAACAAGGCTGCCGGCGCGCATTGATCCCATGGCCCACAATGGTGGGCCGCTGCTAAAGTGTCACCCTCGGGCCACCACAACGTCGGGTTGTGGTGGCCTTTTTTTGGGGCTTGCACAGGTTTTTTGTAGGAGCTGGCTTGCCAGCGATGGTCGTTAACGATAACGCGTGTGAGCTGAGTAAACGCGGCGCATTTGAATCCATCGCCGGCAAGCCGGCTCCTACAGTTTCCAGGGATGGCGTGAAGAACCTTTTTTCTGTCACCTGTAAGATAAATTGGACAACTGATTCCTAAAATCCCGGTTTAATGCTAAATAGTGCTCAGTATTTTTAACACCCGACCCTGTCGTGCCACACAGTGCAACGAGAATAACGATATGAAAGTCCATTTCGAGAAAAGTGAAGTGTTTGGGACCCTCCACCTGCAATCGGCGGTGGCAGCATGATCGAAGTTACCGAAGTTTCCATTGCCCAACTGCGCGCAGCGCTCGAATCCGGCCAGACCACCTCGGTTGAATTGGTCCAGGCCTATCTCGCGCGGATCGAGGCCTACGATGGCCCCGAAACCTCCACCGCCCTGAACGCGGTCGTGGTTCGCAACCCCGAGGCGCTCGCCGAGGCCCAAGCGTCCGACGCCCGTCGCGCCAAGGGTCAGACGCTGGGACCGCTGGATGGCATCCCTTACACCGCCAAGGACAGCTATCTGGTCAAAGGGTTGACCGCGGCGTCGGGCAGCCCGGCTTTCAAAGACCTGGTCGCCTATCGCGATGCGTTCACCATCGAGCGCCTGCGCGCCGCCGGGGCGATCTGCCTGGGCAAGACCAACATGCCGCCGATGGCCAACGGCGGGATGCAGCGTGGCGTCTACGGCCGCGCCGAGAGTCCGTACAACGCTGATTACCTCACCGCCCCTTTCGCCTCCGGCTCGTCGAACGGTGCCGGCACTGCCACCGCGGCCAGTTTCGCGGCCTTTGGCCTGGCGGAAGAAACCTGGTCGAGCGGCCGTGGACCGGCCTCGAACAATGGTTTGTGTGCCTACACGCCGTCGCGCGGCGTGATCTCGGTACGCGGCAACTGGCCGTTGACGCCGACCATGGACGTGGTCGTGCCGTTTGCCCGGACCATGGCCGACCTGCTCGAAGTGCTCGACGTGGTGGTGGCCGATGACCCGGACACCCGCGGCGACCTGTGGCGCCTGCAACCTTGGGTGCCGATCCCGAGCTCATCCTCGGTGCGTCCCGAATCCTACGTGGCGCTGGCGGCGAACAGCGAAGCACTCAAAGGCAAGAAGTTCGGCATTCCGCGCATGTACATCAACGCCGACCCTGAAGCCGGCACATCCGAAGCGCCGGGCATCGGCGGGCCAACTGGCCAACGCATCATTACCCGCCCGTCGGTGATCGGTCTCTGGGAACAGGCGCGCAAGGCCCTCGAAGCCGCTGGCGCCGAAGTGCTCGAAGTGGACTTCCCGCTGGTCTCCAATTGCGAAGGCGATCGTCCTGGCGCGCCGACCGTATTCAATCGCGGCATCGTCTCCAAAGAATTTTTACACCATGAACTGTGGGACCTGACGGCCTGGGCGTTCGATGATTTCCTGCAGGCCAACGGCGATCCGAAATTGAATCGCCTGGTCGATGTCGACGGCCCGCAGATCTTTCCTCACGACCCGGGCACCCTGCCCAACCGCGAGGGCGACCTGGTCGCCGGCATGGACGAATACGTGCGCATGGCCGAGCGCGGCATCACGCCGTGGGACCAGATCAGCACAGTACCCGACGGCCTGCGCGGGCTTGAGAAGACCCGCAAGATCGATCTGGAAGACTGGATGGATCGCCTGGGACTCGACGCGGTGCTGTTCCCGACGGTCGCCGATGTAGCGCCTGCGAATGCCGATGTCGATCCGCAATCGGCGGATATCGCCTGGAGCAACGGTATATGGGTCGCCAACGGCAACCTCGCCATCCGTCACCTCGGCGTGCCAACGGTCACCGTGCCAATGGGCGTAATGCCGGACATCGGCATGCCGGTCGGCCTGACGTTTGCCGGGCGCGCCTATGACGACTCGTCGCTGCTGCACCTGGCGTCGGCGTTCGAATCGACCGGGAACCAGCGCATGATCCCACCGCGCACCCCGCCATTGGCGGCTGACAAGCGGTAATGCAGGAGCTGGCTTGCCAGCGATGGTCGTTAACGATAACGCGTGTGAACCGGATAAACGCGGCGCACTTGAGTCCATCGCCAGCAAGCCGGCTCCTACAGACGCGGTCCTCTGTAGGAGCTGGCTTGCCAGCGATGGTCGTCAACGATAACGCGTGTGATCTGGATAAACGCGGCGCACTTGAGTCCATCGCCAGCAAGCCGGCTCCTACAGACGCGGTCCTCTGTAGGAGCTGGCTTGCC
>NZ_JBWKXF010000077.1:11779-17800 GCF_059422645.1 Pseudomonas sp. GW821-FHT01C01
TGCCAGCGATGGTCGTCAACGATAACGCGTATGAACTGGATAAACGCGGCGCACTTGAGTCCATCGCCGGCAAGCCGGCTCCTACAGTTTTCCCGGATTTTCAGGGATCGACCTGAGCCATCAGCTCCGAAATCGATTCCGGCCGATTGGCAAAACGCTGCGCCAGTACCGCACAGACCATCAGTTGAATCTGGTGGAACAGCATCAACGGCAGGATCAACACACCAATCGTGCTACCGGCAAACAACACCTGCGCCATCGGCACACCGGTCGCCAGGCTTTTCTTCGAGCCGCAGAAAAGAATGGTGATGCGATCTTCCTGATTGAAGCCAAACGCCTTGCCCAGTACGGTCGAGGCCACCAACACCAGCGCCAGGACCACGCAGCACGCCACCACCAGCCCGACCAGGTCCAGCAGCGGAATCTGGTGCCAGAGACCTTCAATCACCGCCTCGCTGAACGCGCCGTAAACCACCAGCAGAATCGAGCCCTGGTCGACGAATTTCAACCAACTCTTGTTGCGCGCCACCCAGTTGCCGATCCAGCGCCGCGCGATTTGCCCGGCAATGAACGGCAGCAGCAACTGCACGCTGATCTTGAGGATGGCGTCGAGGGTCGAGGCGCCTTCGCCGTGCACATTCAGCAGCAGCGTCACCAGCAACGGCGTGAGGAAAATCCCGAACAGGCTGGACGCCGCCGCGCTGCAAATCGCCGCCGGGATGTTACCTCGCGCCAGCGAAGTAAAGGCAATCGCCGACTGCACCGTGGCGGGCAGCGCACACAGGTACAGCATGCCCATGTACAGGTCATTGCCAATCAGCGGCGACAGCAGCGGCTTGAGCGCCAGGCCGAGCAACGGAAACAGCACGAAGGTCAGGCCGAACACCAGCAAATGCAGGCGCCAGTGCCCGGCACCGGCAATGATCGACTCGCGGGACAGCTTGGCGCCATGCAGGAAAAACAGCAGCGCGATGGCGATGTTGGTCAGCCAGCCAAAACCGACCGCGACCTGGCCGCTGGCGGGCAGCAGGCTGGCGAGCGTCACCACGCCGATCAGGGTCAGGGTGAAGTTGTCGGGTAACAAACGGGGGCGCGTCATGGGTTGATCATCCGAGGGGTTGCCAGTACGTGAAAGCGACTCTAACGTGACTGGATATTACCGACTAACGCCGATGAGCCCACCGATGCCGCCTAAAGGACATGACAAAAGTATCCGGCGCAGTATTCCCGGGCTGTCCAGCCTGCCTAGACCGCTCTACGGCCGTACCGAATCGCTGCCCAATCGCGCCCTGACCCGGCGCCACAGCCACCCGTGGGTGCAGCTGTCCTATGCGATCCAGGGCGTGCTCGAAATCCAGACCAGCGTCGGGCGCTTCGTCGCCCCGCCGGAGCGTGCGGTGTGGATTCCGGCAGGCATGCCGCACCGGGTGTTCAGTTCGCCACGCACGGAAATGCGCAGCCTGTACATCGATTGCAGCGTCTCGACGTGGGCGCCGCCGGGTTGTCATGTGTTGGGGGTCAGCGACCTGTTGCGCGAGTTGATCCGTGCCTTCAGTCAGATTCCAGTGGAATACGATCAGGACGGTCCGCACGGCCGGTTGGCCCAGGTGATTCTGGATCAGTTGGCGCAAGCGCCACAGATCGACCTGATGCTGCCCCTGCCCCAGGACAGCCGGTTGCGGCAAATCGCCCAAAGCCTGGAGTCGCACCCGGAGCAACAGACCACGCTTAGCCACTGGAGCGACAAATTCGGTGTCACCGAGAAAACCCTCAGTCGCCTGTTCCTGCGCGACACCGGCCTGACATTTCGCGCCTGGCGTCAGCGTTTGCGCTTGCTCGGCGCCCTGACGCCACTGGAACAGGGTGAGCGAGTGACCGACGTGGCGCTGGCCTGCGGTTACGACTCGACGTCGGCGTTTATCGCCGCGTTTCGTCAGCAGTTCGGCGAAACACCCGGAGAATTCTTCCGCTGAACCCTGCACCGTACAACCTGTGGGAGCGGGCTTGCTCGCGAAGGCGGTGGATCAGTCCACACATGCATTGACTGACACAATGCATTCGCGAGCAAGCCCGCTCCCACCAGTTTCCGGTGTTACTGATCGGACTTGATGCTGGTCCACACCCGCGTGCGGACCCGCTCAAGCTTCTGCGGCAATGGCTGTACGACGTAGAGCGTCTTCAATGCCGCGCTGGTCGGTGTCAGGTCCGGATTGCCGGTGATGTCCTTGTTGATCAGCGCCAGCGAGTCCCTGTTGGCATTCGGGTAACCGAGGAAGTCGCTGATCGGCGCGATGACTTTCGGGTCCAGCAGGTTGTTGAGGAACTCGTGGGCCTCGGCGACGTTCTTCGCGCTTTTCGGGATGGCGAAGGTGTCGAACCAGATCGGCGCGCCCTCTTTGGGCAGGCGCCAGTCGACGACCACACCGTTGCCCGCCTCTTTGGCGCGGTTGCCGAACTGATAGAAGCTGCCGGAATAACCGATGGCCACGCAGATATCGCCGTTGGCGATGTCGGTCATGTACTTGGCGGAGTTGAAGTAGGTGACGTAAGGGCGGACCTTGAGCATCAGCGCCTTGGCTTTTTCGTAGTCATCGGGGTTCTGGCTGTTCGGGTCCAGCCCCAGGTAATGCAGGGCCAGCGGCAGGATCTCCGACGGCGAGTCGAGCATCGCGACGCCACACGCCTTGAGCTTCTCCATGTTTTCGGGCTTGAACACCAGGTCCCAGCTGTCCACCGGCGCATTCTCGCCCAGCGCCGCCTTGACCTTGGCCGGGTTGAAGCCGATCAGCACGGTGCCGTACATGTAGGGCACGCCGTACTGGTTGCCCGGGTCGTTCTTGTCCAGCAGCTTGAGCAACGCCGGGTCCTGGTGCGACCAGTTCGGCAGTTTGGACTTGTCGAGTTTCTGGAACACGCCCGCCTTGATCTGGGTTTCGATGAACTGGTTGGAGGGCACCACCAGGTCGTAGCCCGAGTTGCCGGTGAGCAGCTTGGCTTCCAGGGATTCGTTGGTGTCGAAGGTGTCCCAGGTCACCTTGATCCCGGTGTCCTTGGCAAAATCCTTGGGTACGGACGGCAGGATGTAGTCCGCCCAGTTGTACACCCGCAATTCGCGCGGTTCAGCGTGCACCCCGCTGGCCAGCAGCGACAGTCCGCAAACGGTGGCGCCCAGCATGCGTTTCATTGAGTCCATGGATCGTTTCCCCAAGTGTGGCGTGAGTACGATGGTTTTTATGTTCTGTACACGGCAGCAGCCTTGAAAATAACCAAGGGCAAGGAAGTGGAGATTCTGGTTGTGGTTTCAACTTGGGTTGCTGACTCGGCAACCCGCGTCTGATTCTTGCCGAGGGCGGGGCCGCTTCATAGCGTGAGGCAGGCCAAAAGGAGATCGAAACGGCCAAAATACGTGTCCGCATTGATCAGCGTTGCGGGACGTTTCGCCGACAGTGCGGCGGCCAGCCCATACATCGATTTTTGTGGGAGCGGGCTTGCTCGCGAAGAGGCCGGCACATTCAATATCAATGTCGCCTGACACACCGCCTTCGCGAGCAAGCTCGCTCCTACAGGGGGTGTGGTGTGATTACAGCAGCGACAACGTGTAATTGATGATCAACCGGTTCTGATCCACGTTGCGCCCAGCATCGGTATTGGACTTGGCATTGCGCAAGGTGAACCCCAGCCCTTTGAACGTGCCCGATTGCAACACGTAGTCCAGGGTCATGTCGCGTTCCCACTCGGACTGATCACTCGTGTTTTGCGCCTTGATGTCCGTACCCTTCAAATACACGATCGAGGCTTTCAGGCCCGGCATGCCCAAGGGCGCGAAGTCGTAGGTGTATTGACCAAAATTCGTCTGTTCTCCGGCCCGGGCAAAGTTCTGGATCATCTTGTCGGTGGGCAGGTAGACACTGCCGCCGCCCGCCCCTTTGTCCACCAGGCTGCCCTGGTTGGGCTGGACGAAGTTGCTGCCATCACCCACGCGCTGATGCCCCACCGTCACCGCGTGTCCACCCTGGGTGTAGGTGAGCGTCGCAGACCAGGTGCTGTTGTCGATTTCACCGTCGTTGTCGTCGGTGTAACCCGATACCCGATAGCCTTGCGCGCGGCCGGAGGCAGAGCTATTGGCACCGCTCGACGTGGTATGGAAATAGCGCAGGTCGGTAATCAGTGAGCTCGCGCTGTCGATGGACAGGATGTGCGTCAGGCCAAGGAAATTCTGGTTGTAGAAATCTTCCAGCTGCGCGAAGTAATACTGGGTCTTCAGATTCCTGGTGAGGCTGTAGTCAGCACCGGCGTAGTAGAACTTGTTGCTGTCCTGAGTGCTGCCGGCGACCGACAAGCCTGTGCGATCCGTCGAGGCACGCCCTACCGCATGCTCAAGCACACCGCTGGTCAACGTCAGGCCATCGATGTCGTTCGAAGTAATTTGCGCGCCGGTAAACGATTGCGGCAACACACGTGCATCGTTCGCCAGGAGGATCGGCAACTTTGGCAGCAAGGTGCCGTAGCGAAACTCCGTCCTGGCAAGGCGCATCTTCGCCGTAGGACCGAAACTGCTCCAGGCGTCGGCAGCGCCGTCGCCGTCCGAAGGAATCATGCCGCTACCAACGTGGCGCCCTGCCCCGCTGTCCAGCGTGATGCCGAGCAACGCCTGGGCATCGAGCCCAAACCCCACCGAGCCTTGTGTGAACCCCGACTCATAGCGCAGCAAGAATCCCTGGGCTGCCTCCTCGGTTTTCGAAGGGGCAGCGGCGCCGTCGCGGTTGTCGCTGTTGAAGTACAGGGTGCGCATCGAAAGATTGGCTTTGCTGTCCTCCAGAAATCCGTGGCCGGCAGAGTCTGCTGCCTGTGCGCCCATCGAACTGGTGACCAGCAGGACGGCGGCGGGAATGGCTCGTTTGAACATACGGTGCTCCTGGGTGTTTCTTATCGTTATTTGAAGGTTCAACCGCCAGTCAGAACCCGATTGCCGCCCACGAGAGCGCTCTCAACACGAGTGCGTAATCAAGCACGCCCGCTGAGCGACAGGAGCAGCAGAAGTTCGAAGTGAGGGAGGACTGAATGGCTTGTGAAACTCTTAAAACATTTCGAGACGCTATTATCAAACGAGGTGAAAGTAGTTTTCGTGGAGGGATAAGGCTTGTCGCGCAGGGGTATGGACGATCACTGTTTTTGAATATCAGTGCGGCGGATTTTCACCATACTGACATCATTGACGGTGTGCAGTGGCTGCCTGTATGTCCCAACAAGAGCAATGACCCATGAACGATCAAATCGAACTGTACGGCGCGAACACCGGCAATACGCTACGGGCGGCCATTGCTCTTGAGGAGGCCGGGATTGCTTATTCGGCACGCTGGTTGGACCTGCATGCGCGTGAGCATCTTGATCCGACATTTCTGACGCTGAACCCGGCCGGGAAAGTGCCGACTCTGATCGATCACGGGATGACGCCGGCACTGGTCATCAACCAGTCCAACGCCATCATCCACTACGCCGAGGCCAAAGCGCCCGGACGGCTGGCACCGGCGCAACCCGGACCTGAGCGCATCCGGGTGATTGACCGCTATTTCTTTTTCGTGACCGATGTCATCGCCCCCAGCCATGCCGCGTTTTTTCTGCACCAGGCGGGGCACGATAAGACGGCAGCGGCCATCGATCTGCGCGTGATCGAGCAGCTCACCTACTCGGAAAGCTTTCTGACGGACGACTTCATGGCCGGACAGCAGTTCTCCATGGCCGACATTTCTGCTTTCACCATCGTCACAGCGTTCCGTGATCGACTGGACTGGAAACAGCTTCCACAACTATCGCGCTGGTTCGACACCATTGAGTCCAGACCGTCGATACAGCGTGCCCGGACGGCTTTCCAGAATCGCTGAACCATCACCGCAAACAAAAATGCCCGGCAACACGCCGTAATGCTGTTCAGTTAAGCGAGAACGATCCACTGTAGGAGCGAGCTTGCTCGCGATGGTCGTTAACGATGCCGCGTGTTTACTGACTAAACGCGGCGCTCTT
>NZ_JBWKXF010000078.1:0-17572 GCF_059422645.1 Pseudomonas sp. GW821-FHT01C01
TCCCCATGTGAGAGTAGGTCATCGTCAAGATTAAATTCCGAAACCCCTATCTGCGTACGCAGGTAGGGGTTTTGTTTTAGTAGAAGTCACCAGTTTTCACCGGCACGTTAAAGTTCTAACGGGCTGGTCACAGAATTTCTTGACGACCATAGAGCATTGGAACCACCTGATCCCATCCCGAACTCAGTAGTGAAACGATGCATCGCCGATGGTAGTGTGGGGTTTCCCCATGTGAGAGTAGGTCATCGTCAAGATTGAATTCCGAAACCCCTGTCTGCTAACGCAGGCAGGGGTTTTGTCGTTTCAGGGGTACTGAAAAGCCCGTTGTGGAACATGTCCACAACGGGCTTTTTTACGTCTTACGCAAACAGTTTCAGCATGTTGTTCATCGCATCATCGGCAAAGCCCTGTACGAAATCCTTGAAGCCCGGCAGCGCCTCGGCACCGCCCTGTACCGGTTCGGCGATGATGGTCCAGGTGGCTCGAGACTTGCCCACACCCAGTGGTTCAACGCTCATCGCAGCCCACAGATTGGCCACGCCCAGGGTGTTGTAGATGGTGGTCCAGGTCATGTGCCGCGCCTGGTCGTTCCGGGAGTTGAGTTGTTCGACTACCAGATTACCGTCCTTGAAGAATTTTTTGCGCAGCGATGAAACCCCTTCACCAGTCATCTCGATGTGTGACAGCGCCGGGATGAAGCGATCGAAGCCGGCAAAGTTACCGACTACGGCCCACACCTGCGCGGCATCGGCGGGCACGTCCACCGAGGACACCACCTGGCAGCCTTGAGGGTTTTTGATCAGGGTATCGGGTTGCAGAGTGCTCATGGTTTTGCTCCGTTTGGGTTGAGTCAGATGAAGTTGATTTCTTTGAGGTAGTCGCAGCCGCGACGCAGCAGCGCCGGGGACTTTTGCGGGTAGTGCGCGCCCATCAGCCGAACACCGGCCTGGGCGTTGTCGTGACCGATCATCGAGATGTCGCCGATGTCCTCCTCGAAGCCGTTGAGGTAGAAACCCAGCACGCCGAACAACGCGTTGTCGCTGTCGACCCGGCCCAGTTGCTGTTGCCAGTCGGCGACGCTGACCATTGCGAATTCGCGCCCTGCCTCGCGGAAGGACGCCACGTAGTTGTCCCAGCTCAGGGGCTCGGGGTTGTGCAGGTTGAACACCGCTTGTTTCGGCTGATAACGGCTGGCATGGAAGGCGATGAATCGGGCAAGAAAGTCCACCGGCATCAAGTCGAAGTTCAAGGCGAATTCCGGCACCTGACCAAGCTGGATCGAGCCCTTGAGCATCAGCATCAGGCGGTTTTTGTGCGGCTGGCACACGCCCGTGAGGCTGTTGAAGCTGATGTTGCCGGGACGGTAGAGATTGACCCGCACCCCGCGCTCCCGCGCCCGTTCGAGGATCCGTTCGCCGACCCATTTGGACAGGTTGTAGCCGTTCTTGATGTAGATCGGTGGAGTCGGGGCGGCCGGCAACTCAAGCACTCGGCCATCGGCGGATATCGTGCTGGAGGCCGAGAGCGTCGAGACGAAATTGAAGATTTTTTTGCTGCGCCCTTCGCATAGGCGCAGGCACTCGAAAATCGGCTCGACGTTGTCCCGCGCCAGCGACTCGTAATCGAGGACGTGATTGACGTTGGCCGCGTTGTGCACCAGTGCGCCAAACTCCTGATCCAGTCGCTGGTAAACCTCAGCCGCCAAACCAAGTTCCGGCCGCGTGATGTCTGCCGTGTAAACCCGCACCCGGCTCATATCCAGATGCTCCAGACGGTTCTCTCGCAACGCCAGGGCAAAGCGTTCGTCCGCCGATTGCCCGTTGCCGTCGCGAACCAGGCAGGCGACTTCGCTGGCACCCCAGGCCAGCAACGCCTCGACGATGTGCACACCGACAAAACTGTTGGCACCGGTGACGATCACCTTGTGCACATCGCCCATGCGGCTGACGGGCAGCGGCTGAACATCCAGTTCGCGGAAGGCATCGCGCATGGCCTGCTCGCTCAACACTTCTTCGCTGCCAGAGCCGCGTACCAGTGTCGCCAGTTTCGCGAGGGTGGGCAGTTCGATGAAACGGTTGATCGAGATGCTGCGCCCGAACTCCTCGCGCAGTCGCAGGAGCATGCGCGACAGCAGGATCGAGTGCCCGCCCAGGTTGAAGAAGCTTTCGTCGGTGGAAATGTCGCTCGCCGGCAGCTCCAGCAACTCGGCCCAGATTTCCAGCAGCAGGGCTTCATCGGCGCTGGCTGGCAGGCGCCGTTGAGTGTTCTCAGTGACGCTCACGGGCAGATTCAGCAGCGCCTTGCGGTCGACCTTGCCATTACTGGCGTAGGGCATGCTTGCCAGCTCGGTCCATGCAACGGGGTGCATGTAGTCCGGCAATTGCTGTTTCGCGTGGGCCTTCAACGCTTGGCGAGCGGTGCCAGCGAGGTCTTCCTGAGGTTGGGTGAGGAAGGCCAGAATTCGTCGCTGGCTATCAATGACCACGGCAACCTGGCGGTACAACTGGCTGTCGCGCAGGCAGCGCTCAATCTCTTCCGGCTCGACCCGGAAGCCGCGAATTTTCACCTGATTATCACGCCGACCGCACAGCTCGATCCCTTCAGGCGTCCACTTCGCCATGTCCCCGGTGCGATAAACGCGCAGGGTCTGGCCATCAGGCAAGTTCAGATCCAGATAGCGTTCAGCGGTTTGTTGCGGGTTGTTCAGGTAACCCAGGCACACGCCCGGGCCGGCGATGTACAACTCACCGACGGTCTGTTCGGCCACCGGTTGGAATTCATCATCGAGAATCAACACCTGGCTGTTGGCGATAGGCGCACCCAGCGAGCGGTTGTTATCGCCCGCCTGTAGTCGCCGCGCGGTAATCAGCACCGTGGCTTCGGTGGGCCCGTAGAGGTTGTAGAGCTTGCCTTGGTGGCTCAGTTGCTCGATGACCCACGGTTCGCAGACATCGCCGCCGGTCATCACATGATCCAGGCACTGCAATTGTTCCAGCGGCAGGATGCTCAACAAGGCGGGCGGTAAGAAGGCATGGCTCAGTTGTCGATGACGAATCAGCTCCACCAGTTGCAGCGGATCGCGACGTTGGTCTTCGTCGGGCACGACCAGCTCCGCGCCTTGCAACAGAGTCGGAAAAATGTCGATCAGCGATGAGTCGAAACTCAACGAAGAAAACTGCAACACACGGCTCTGGCTGGTCAACTGCACATAGTCGGCGTACCAGTGGGTGAAGTGCGCGAGGTTGGCCTGGCTGAGCAGCACGCCCTTGGGATGGCCCGTGGTGCCCGAGGTGTAGAGCGCCATGCATGGCGCATCGAGGTCGGGGTGTTGGCGCATCAACGGTTGAGTGAGGTCTGCGTCATGGACGTCGATGCTGCTGATGTCCAGCCCCGGCATCTCTCTCGCCAGGGGATGCTCGCCGTCATGCAGCAACAACACCGCCCCGGCATTCGACAGGATGTACTGCTGACGTTGCAGCGGATGGCTCGGCTCCAGCGGCAAGTACACCGCGCCGCTGCCCAGGATCGCCAGGATCCCCGCATACAGCGCGCTGCATTTGGGCAGGCAAATCCCGATGACTACCGGGCCTTGATGCTGATCCAGCAGCGGTCGCAGACGTTGCTGGATGGCGCGGCTGTGGGCGTACAACTGGCGATAGTCGAAGGTGATGCCGGCGATGCTCAAGGCCGGACGGTTAGCGTTCTGGATGCATTGCTGTTCCAGTCTTTCGATCATCGGCGTTTGCGCGAGTTGTTGCAGTCTTGGATCGGTGGTGGCATTCAAGCGATGCACGAACGCGAGATTGTCCAGGAACCGCAGACTCTCGACGCGCTCGAAGCGGGCAGGAACCGCAGGTTCGGCGAGTCGAAAATAGTCGGCATCCCGCGAGTAGCGGCTGACCAGCAGCGCTACGTGATCAACCAGTGCCGTCATGGCCTGCATACGCAATGCCTGGCCGTTACCCGACGGTTCGTCGGCGATGGGTACTCGAGTCAGCAGTGTTGAGCCATAGCGGCACAACAAGTCCAGCGATGGCAGGCCTGAGGCCTGCGGCAGGCCAAGACCCCATTGCAATGTCAGTCGTGGCGCCTGACTGCTGAACTGAAGCGGCGTGCCATCGTCGATCAGTAGATCCGCATGCCCCGGCATTTCGCCGGATGCGGATATCCGCGTCAGTGAGTGACCGTGTTGTTCGAGTTCCAGCGCCAGGTCGGTCAGGGCCAGGCTTGGTCCGGTGAGCAAGATGTCGAGACGTCTCATGATGGGCTCCTCGTCAAACCAGGTAGTCGCTGAGGGCGGTTTGTACGCACGGCGAATCAAGCAGCGAGCTGCTGTGGAAAAACCGCACAATGTTGGCCACCAGCGGGTGATGGCGATTGATCGGGAAGGCCAGTCCCGACACTTCGCTCTTGAGCGTGTGGCGTGCCGCATCGCTGATCTGCAGCGCGTCGACCAAGCGGAAGTCGAACGATTTCTGGATGTCGTTGGTCAGGTAATGGCCAATGAACACCGGCAGGATCTGCGCGATGCACTGGCGGTCGTCTGCACTTGCGGTATGCCAGTAGATGCGTACCAGCCGCGCCCAAAAACCGGAGTGACGCCCTTCATCCAGCAAGTGATCGGCCATCAGGCCCTTGATCGATTGCTTGACCGTGGCGTCCTTGGCGAACGCGGCAACATCACCGGTCACAGTATTTTCAGCAATGGCCACGCAGATCAGTTCTACGGCGCTACGCAGGTGCTCCGGTGCTAGCGCCACGGCCGCCGGTATCGCTCGGCTCAGCTCTATCTCATCGGGCAATTCAATGGGGCCGATGCCGGTCATGGCGATGGTCTGTTGCATGAAATCCATCGCCACCAGTGCGTGGTAATCCTCGTCCACCACGACAGTCATTGCGTCGTAGCGGCAGGCAAACGGGAACTCGACTGCGAAGCGATTCTTGGCGATGCTGCGGGCGGTTTTGTCGACGATCTCGGTTTCGAAAATCACCACATCGTTGATGAACTTGTAGAGCGTCTGCACCAGGGCGAAATCGCGCTGTTCCGGGCATTCGCGCAGAAAGGTTTCGCTCAGCACCAACGGTTGGCGGCTCAAGGGGTAGATCAGTTTGTCGTCGTTCTCCAGCACGCGGCGCGGGCGGGTGCGGATGGTCGCGCGACTTTCCCAGGCATCGGCGAAGGATTGGTAGTCGGCGGCGTTCATGCGCTCACCTCCGTGGCGGATTCGCTCATGCTCAGGCGCAACCCGTCCCACAGGGCGATACGACTTTCCACGGCCGCAATGGCGCTGGCATACACGTCTTCCTGTCGTTGCGGGTTGCTATCGACCAGTCGCGACAGGAGCTTTTCCGCCGCCGGACCGTGGTCCTCGGAATCGACCTCAATGTGCCGTTCGAGGTAGTAACGGAAGGTCGGTGCCTGCTCGATGCCAATGCCCCAATCGTCGAGGATGCGCTGGAACATCTGCGGGATAACGCTCTCGCGACCGTGCAGAAACGCCGCCGCCACACTGTGACCCGGCGCATGCAGCGCGGTGTGCAGTGTATGGCGAACGAAATTTGCGGCCGCCGGATCGACGTTGACGCTCTGCAAGGCCACGTCGTAGCTCACCCCTTCTTGCTGCAGGGCCACGAAACGTTCGATGGCAACGGTGCAGGCACCGATTTCGCGCATTGCATCCAGGTACAACTCGAAGTGGCTGTAGTGACCCTGGGCCGGGCGATCATCCGACTCCTCACCCAGCACGATCTCGTTGATCAACCGCGCTGCCTGGGGATCCTGCGGCGGCAACCAGGGCAACTGCACACAGGTCAGTTCCTGTTGCAGGCGTTTGGTCAGCGACATGAAGTCCCATACGGCAAACACGTGGGTTTCCATGAAGCGTCGCAGGACCGGCAGCGAGTGTATTTCAGAGAAGATCGGGTGTTCGCTAAGTTCGGCTTTTTTTTGAATCAGACGTTCTTTAGTTGGTTTCATGGATGAGCCTGTAAATAATCTGCGGTGAGAAGTAATCAAGCACTGAAGTTCGCTGGAGGTTTTCTCCTGGCGAACGGGTACCTCAAACGAATTGATCTTTGTCAGTGCTATAGATGCCGAGTAACTGAGGCGTTACTGCCGCTTGTGGCTGGCGGCGAAGAAAAACTAATACATGTATAAAGTTTCAATCAAGTTGTTTTGGTAATATTTTGATATTCAACTTTTTGAAGGGCGATAAGTTCCAATAAAACTTTTAATATGAGTTTTATTTTGGCGTAGTTACTCCTTCCGGCCTATATAAGTCAGAATTAAATAAAGAGTGAATGCCTCACTCGAAATAACTTTTTAGCGGGAGTCGTTGGGGATGTCTGAGGGGGTGGAATTGGGTCGCGAGTGATGCCGATCCTTCCGTTCCCGTGATGAGGCTCCTTCCTTCGCTTCTGGGGGTGGGGGCTACGCCATTCGCTCGGAGCGTCCCCCGTTTTATTGTGTCTTGGTTACCCAGAGTGGGCGTAAATCGAGGTGGCCGCCATTACTGAGGCATCACGCAATCGTTGCAATGCTCAGGTTTGAAGACGGCGGGGCGTTGGGGCGCGGTATGGCGCCGCGAGGGCGGTGTGGTATGGGTGCGGGGGATTTGTAATCAAACTATTCGAGGAGCCCATTCGGGGGAATGTGCGGCAAGCAAGGATGCACCGTTCGATGCTCTTCCCGGGACTTGCCGCTGCGGGTTACTTCGACTTGTTTCTGGCCTGGACTTCAGGGCTGTTGAGAAAGCGCGTAATGACCTCGACCCCTCGGTTCAGGTGATGTTCGAGCAGTTTCACGGAGCGTTCGACGTCCCGGTCTTCGGCGGCCCGCAACAGTGCCTGATGGTCGTCCTGGGACAGTTTGCCCAGGCCCATGGCTTCCAGGTTGAAACGCAGGAACCGCTCTTCTTCGATCAGGCCGTCTTCGACCAGTTTCAACAGCCGACGATTGGGCGCCCGGCTGTAAAGCGTCATGTGGAACAGGCGATTGAGCCGTCCGATTTCGGTGTAGTCGCTTTGCGTTTCCAGTTCGTCGATGTAACGGGCAGCCTGCTCGAGATCTTCGTCCTGGAGCAGTGGCACCGAGAGACGCAGGGCTTCGGATTCCAGCAGGATGCGCAGCGCATAGGTTTCCACAGCATCGCCCTGGACCAGAGGCGCGACCACGGCACCCTTGTGGGCAATCACGTTGAGCAACGATTGTGCTTCGAGCTGGCGCAAGGCCTCGCGTACGGGCATGCGGCTGACGCCGAACAGGTCGGCGAGGTCTTGCTGGCGCAGGGCTGCACCGCAAGGAATGCGCCCGTCGAGAATCGCCGAGCGCAGGGTTTCCTCGATCACCGAGCGTGCCACATGGGCGGGAATCGGCCCGTTGACCTTGATACTGCTAAGAGGGTTGGGCTTTTGTGTCACTAAACGCACCCTGATTGATGGAGATTTTTGGATCCAAATGACACTAGTGACTGACTGACAGCTTGTCAAACAAGCGAACGAGTGCCTTTCTTGCAGTTTAGCGCGCCGCCAGTGATCTCACCGTGCCATTGTTTTTTTCCGGTCTAACCTTCACCATTCAAACAACTCCCTCCTGCTTACCCTGGATGCCTCGCATTGGCGGCAAGTTTAGCGATCCCCCGGATTTTACGCTGGTTGTGCAGCGCGTTGCTGCTGGCAGGCGTGATGCTGGGCAGCTTGAGTGCCGATTGGGATTTTTCCTTGATCAGCCGGCGGGCGCAGGCATTGTACGGCCCTTTGGGAGAAGGTCAGCAACGCATTAATGATTGGCAATACTTGTTGGCCAGCCAGAAACAGCTCGGCGAGCTGGAACAACTCAATGTAGTCAATCGCTTTTTCAATAAGCAGCTGCGATACGTCGAAGACATCGACCTGTGGCACGAAGTCGACTACTGGGAAACTCCGATCGAAGCACTCTGGAAAGGTGCCGGCGACTGTGAAGACTACGCTATTGCCAAGTACTTCAGCCTGCGTCACCTCGGTGTAGCCAGTGAAAAGTTGCGCATTACCTATGTCAAGGCACTGACTCAGAACCGCGCGCACATGGTGCTGACCTACTACTCAAGCCCGGAGGCCGAGCCCCTGGTGCTCGACAGCCTGATTGATGCAATCAAGCCGGCCAGCCAGCGGAAGGATTTGCTGCCGGTCTACTCTTTCAATGCAGAAGGGTTGTGGTTACCGGGTGCCAAGGGCAACAAAAAGGTCGGCGATACCAAACGCCTTTCGCGTTGGCAGGACGTGTTGAAAAAAATGCAGGCCGAAGGATTCCCGGTCGAGACGACTAACTAGGAGCACACGCTCAGATGTCTTTGTTCAAACAGCTGTTGATAGCTATCTGTCTGTTCCTGGTGGTCGCCTTCACCGGCAGTTTCATGGTCAGTCTGGAGAGCTCGCGTACTCAGTACGTCAACCAGTTGCGCTCCCATGCCCAGGACGCCGCGACGGCGCTGGCGCTTTCCCTGACACCGAATATCGACGACCCGGCGATGGTCGAGTTGCTGGTCAGCTCGATTTTCGACAGCGGTTACTACGCGAGCATCCGCGTGGTTGATCTGAAGACCGATCAGACGCTGGTTGAGCGCACGGGCATTCCGGCGGTGAACAACGTTCCGGACTGGTTCGTCAGACTGATCGGCCTGGAGCCCGCCGGTGGTGACGCGATCGTCAGCCGCGGCTGGGAGCAGGCTGCCCGGGTCGAGGTGGTCAGCCACCCGATGTTCGCGTTGGCCAAGTTGTGGCAAAGCGCGTTGGGCAGCCTGGGCTGGTTGCTGCTATGTGGCGCGGTCAGTGCAGTACTCGGCGCGCTGTTGCTGCGTCAGCAATTGAGACCGCTGGATTACATGGTCAAACAATCCCACGCGATCGCCCGGCGGGAGTTCCTCAGCCTGCCGGAGTTGCCGCGCACCCCCGAGCTTCGTCGGGTAGTGCAGGCCATGAACCAGATGGTCGAGAAGCTCAAGGCGCTGTTCCAGGAGCAGGCCGAGCGCAGTGAAAAACTACGGGTCGAGTCCTATCAGGATTCGTTGACCGGGTTGGCCAACCGGCGTTATTTCGAGATGCAATTGAATGCACGGGTGAGCAACCCGGAGCAGGCCAGTTCCGGTTATCTGCTGCTGTTGCGGGTCAAGGATCTGGCCGGTCTCAACCAGCGTCTCGGTGGTCAGCGCACTGATGAAGTGCTCAAAGCCGTCGGTGAGCAACTGTCTCGTGAATGCGCCAAATACCCGGAAACCCAGAACCTGGTGACCCGTATCCGCGGCGGCGAATTTGCCGTACTGGCCCCGGGACTGGTGCGCGAAGAGGCGCTGCAACTGGCACAGAACCTCGACAGCGCCTTGGCCAGTCTTCATGCAACCGGCGCTACCGACGTGCCAGCGGTGGCGTCAATCGGTCTGGCGCCTTTTGCTCATGGCGACTCCCCGCAAACCGTGCTCAGCCTCGGTGATCAGGCGCTGGCGCAGGCCGAAGGTCAAGGCGAGCAGAACTGGGCCTGTATCGAACACAGCCTTGCGGCCAGTGTCGGCGACGATCACCACGCCTGGCATCGCATGCTCGACCAGGCACTGACACAGCGGCGTTTCGAGCTGTATTTCCAACCGGTAGTAGCCGCCCAGGACACGCTACTGGTACTGCATTACAAAGTGTTGTCGCGACTGCTCGACGAACACGGTCAGACCATTCCCGCCGGGCGTTTCCTGCCGTGGCTGGAGCGCTTCGGCTGGACCGCGCGTCTGGATCGGCTGATGCTCGAACAGGTGTTGGAGCAAATGAACGGGCATGAGGAGTCGCTGGCACTGAATCTGTCGTCGGCTACCCTGGCCGACCCGCAGGCGCAAAATAAAATCTTCGAGATACTGCGTGCGCATTCCAACCTCGGCCCGCGTCTGACCCTGGAGATTGGCGAAGAGCAACTGCCTGATCAGGCGGTGCTGGAGCAGTTGACCCGGCGCCTGCGCGAACTCGGGTTCTCCCTGAGTCTGCAACGCTTTGGTGGGCGCTTCAGCATGATCGGCAACCTGGCACGGCTGGGGCTGGCGTACTTGAAGATCGATGGCAGCTACATTCGGGCCATTGACCTGGAAAGTGACAAACGCCTGTTCATCGAGGCGATCCAGCGAGCGGCGCACAGCATCGATTTGCCGCTGATTGCCGAGCGGGTCGAGACTGAAGGCGAGTTGTCGGTGATTCGCGAGATGGGGTTATACGGTGTGCAGGGCCAGTTGTTCGGCGAGCCCAAGCCCTGGGACTGATGTGATCGCTCCCACGCAGGGCGTGGGAATGACCGGAGGGGCGCGTCAGATGAGCCCGGTCTCTTCGTCATCGATCAATTGGCTCAAGCCGCCCAAGGCTTCACGGGCCTGGTTTCGGTCCATGAGTTTGGCCTGGGCCGCCGTCGGCAGGTCGGTGACGCGGATCACGCCTTTCTGGGTCAGCACCTGAATCAAGTCATCGAGTACCCGGATCATTTCCAGGTCACTTTGCTTGAGCTGTTTGAGACTGTTTTCCACAGCCGCATTGGCAAACCAGGTCTGGATTTCATGATGGTCGGCCGGCAGTGTTTCCGTGGCCTCGGCGTAGGCGGCGGGTTCCACGCGTACCAACAGGCCCTGCGCATCGCGTTGCACGTAAAACATTGAGCATCCCTCAGAATTGAACCAGCGTCTTGCTGTCAGCAGCATAGGTCAACTGCACGCCAGTATGTGGCGCGGCGACGAAGTCGTCACCGGGCAGTGGACGCAAACGTGACGGCCGCCCCATAAGGGGCGGCCGTTTTCGTGCATCAGCTGTTGTTGTGATCGACTTTGATGGTCGGATCGCTACCGGCAATCAGGTTGTGCAGGTTGGCGCTTGACCAGTTATTGCCTTCCAGTTTGATCGTCACGTCCGGTGTGGCGGCTGCCGCGTTGCCCGAGTTGAGCTGGCCGGTCGAGCTGACTTGCAGCGACGACACGCCATCGACCGTGGTGATCTTCAGGAAGTTGTCGATGGTGCTGCCGGTTTCGCCCTGCAACAGATCGCGCAGGTCGATCCGGTCACCTTCGCTGGCCTTGAAGTCCTTGATTACGTCGTTGCCGGTGTCGCCCGCTTTCCAGACGAAGGTATCACCACCGGAACCACCGATCAGGATGTCGTTGCCCTGTCCGCCCATCAAGGTGTCATTGCCGGTGCCACCGAGCAGGATGTCATTGCCCTTGCCGCCGTCGAGGGTGTCGTTACCGCCCGAGCCGAACAGGATGTCATTGCCCGCACCGCCCAACAGGGTGTCGTTGCCGTCATGGGCACCGGACACATCGAACGCCGTGTAATGCTCGGTGATGTACTGGTGCACGTTGCTGGTAGTGACTTTGCTGACGTCCACGCCGGTTTGCTGCGCCACGAAGGCTTGCATCGCCTGGTAACCCTCGCCGGCAATGCCGTTGAAGCTCACCAGGTCGCCGAACAGGAGGTCGTTGCCGTCGCCACCGCTGACGGTGTCGTGACCCGGCATCGTCGCCTCGGTATGGCCGATGATCGAGTTGGCCAGATCCTTCGGGTCGATGTTGGTTTGTGGCGTTTTATCCGAGTCGTACGGCTTCAGGTCGCTGAGTGTCACGTCCTTGTTCAGGCCTATGGCCTCGACGTTCGACAGGTTGCTCAGCAGTGTAAAGCTGCTGCCGGAGTTGCTGGTGGTGTCCCCGTCGGTGCTGTTGCCGTCGCCGTCGCGACCCGAAAACTCGTAGGTGCCGTCGCCCTGGGCATGCAGATAGCCGAAGTCCTTGGATGACCAGTTGTTGCCGTTGCCGTTGCCGTTGCCATTGCTGCTCTTGGTCCAGACCGTCACGTAGCCTGAAGCGGTAATGTCGATCTGGTGTGTGCTATCGGGGAACAGGCTGATCGCTTTACCCAACTGATAGTTGCTGGTGGTGATCAAGCTATCGAGTGTTGTGCTGCCATACAGGGTCGGGTTGGTCGACTCGCCGCTCTGGTAGTAAGTCGGCTTGCCGTCAGTAATGAAATACGTGAGGTTCTTCGCCCCGGTGTTGGCCACGGCGTCCGCACTCTGGAACCAGTTGGCCGTGGTTTTGAACACGTCCTCGTAGTTGGTGCCGCCGCCGGACGACATCGAGTCCAGAATCGCCTTCAACTGTGTCAGCGCATTCGGGTCCTTGAGGTTCACCGACACCGACTTGTTGACCTGGGTGTCGAAGTCCACCAGGAAGATGTTCACCGTACCCGAGTTGCTGCCCAGGCTTTGCTTGAGGGTGTTGAACACCGACGTCAGCGAGTCCTTGGCCGAATTGATCGACGAGGAGCTCATACTGCCGGAGCTGTCGACCATGAACGCGATGTTGTAGTTGGTGCCCGGCACTACGGTCAGGCCGCCGATGTCGGCGACGATGATGTCATTGCCGTCGGTGCCGGTGACAGTGTCATCGGCCGCGGTGGCGGTGACAGCGTTGTAGACCGCCGGGTACACGGTCACGGGAATCTGCGAAGTGCTGCTGGCCGAACCACCCAGGGCCTCGGTGGAGGTCGAGGTCACGGTCAGGTTGAACTGGCCGTTGTAGTACGCCGGTGGAGTGACGGTCAGAGAGCCGAGGCTCCAGCCTGTTACGTTGGCCTCGCCATTGGTCGCGGTGACCGTGAAGGTATGTCCTGCGCCGTCGGTGAGCACCGAGCCGACCGGCATGCCGCTGATCTTCAGGCCCAGGGTTTCCGAGCCGTCGGTGTCGGTCAGCGCGGTGGTAATGGCGGACAGTTTCACACTGGTGCCTTCGGCGCCGGTATTGAGTTTGTAGCCGTCGTAGTAGCCTTCGCCATTGGTGCCGTGCAAGTCGGACACGGTCACGCCGGCATTCACCAGATCCGACACGCCGGTGTAAATCGGTACGCCGGCACTGCTCAGGTCGATCGGCGTGCTGCCATTGACCGACAGGTTGACATCGTAGCTGCCCGGGCCGCTCTGGTTGTGGTGGTAGATGTCCAGGGTGTAGTAGCCGCTGGTAGTCGGGGTGAACGAACCATTGAGATTGCCGCCCGCGCCCCAGGTGATCGCGGCGACGTTCTTGCCGCCGATGGTCACCAACAGGCTGTCATCACCGGTACCGCTGAAGGTGTAGGTCTTGCCGGCTTCGAGGTAGATCAGGCCGGAGGTTTTCGACGCCGTCCCGGCGGTCACGCTACCGTCGGACTGCACGTTGGTCACGGTGCCTTTGGAGTTCGCTGTGCCAGCGGCGTCGATCACGTTTTTCAGCGTAGTCGAGTCCGCGCCGTTGCCGCTGGTGCCCAGACCCGAAAGACCGGTCCAGACTTCCTTGATCAACCCGGTGGACCTCACGCTGTTGTCGGCAACGCTCAAGGTCGGCGCGTCCGCCACCGGGGTGATGTCGATCTTGATCGTACCGGTGTTGCCCAGCGCCTGGCCGTCGGTTGGCTGGAACTTGATCTGTGCGTAGTCGGCCTGGTTGTTGCCCAGGCCGGTACCGCCATATCCGTCCACGCCCGACTCGTTGGCATCCGGCGTGAAGCGCAGTTTGCCAGCGTCGATATCAGCCTTGCTGAACGTCTGATTGGTGGCGACATCTTTCCAGGTCGAGCCGTCCAGATACTGCAGTTTGCCCTCGCCCGGCAACTGGGTGATTTTCACGCCCAGGCTGGCGGCCGGACTGTCGACGTCGCTGACACCGAAGGTCGACCAGCCGAGGATCAGCGGCGTGTCTTCAGTGCCGGTGACGTTGACCGCTGCTGCGACCGGCGCGTCATTGACCGCCACCACGTTGACCGTGGTGGTCGCGGTGTTGGAGTAGTTGCTGCCATCGGTCACCGTCACGGTGATGATGCGAGGCACGGTGCTCGGGTTTTCACTGCTGTTGATGAAGGTGATGTTCTTGATCTGCTGCATGTAGTCGGCCAGCGTCGCGTTACCCGACAGGGTCAGGGTGACGGTGCCATTGGTGCTGTTGGCATTGATGGTGATGCCGTTGACGCTGTTGCCCAGGTTCAGTGCATCGCCGTCCTGACGGTTGGTCAGCACGATCGTTGCGCCGGTCAGCTTGGTGCTGTCCGGATCGGTGATGCTGAGGTCGGTGTCGGCGATCGACACGCCCGCACCCGGGGTGTTCTCGGTGAAGGTCACCTTGTAATCGGCCCCGGTGGCGCCGCTGGAGTTGTTGGCATCGAGATCCAGCACTGGCGGTGCATCGTTGTCGATGATCGAAGTGCTGACGCTGCCGTTGGACGAACTGATCGCCAGGTTCTCGAAGTTGCCGCCGGTGGCCGAGTCGATCTTGACCACGAAGTTTTCGGTGCCTTCGGTGATCTTGTCGTCGATGGTCGCGACGTTGAAGTTGGCACTGCTGGCACCCGCCGGGATCTTCACGGTGTACACACCGGTGAAGTCCGAACCGTCGGCGGCGGTACCGCTGTAGACGATTTTCAGCGTCACTTCGGTCTGGGCCGGGTTGGTCAGGCTGACGGTATAGGACACAGTCTGGCCTTCGGTTACCGAACTGTTGCCGCTGATGCTGACAGTGGTGGTGTCCTTGAAGTCGCTGACGCTGGTCGATACTGGCGTCTTGTCCGTGCCGAGGGCTTCAAGATTGCCGCCGCTGGCGGTCTTGATTGATTCGGTAACGGTTGGCGCGCCGTTGTAGACGTCGTTGCCCACCGTGATCGGCAGGGTGCCGGAGCTTTGACCGACGGCGATGGTAATGACCTTGCCGCTGTCGAGGGTCACGGTGACCGGTGTGTTGTGCGCGGTAACCAAGGCACCGTTTTTGTCGGTCAGGGTCGCGGTGTAGGTGATGGTGCCGTTTTCATCCACGCTCGGCGTGGCGGTCAGCGTCACGGTGGTGGTGTCGTTGACGTCATTGACCGTGGTTTCAACCGGAGTCTTGATCGGGTTGATGGCTTCGAGGTTGCCGCCGTCGGCCGATTTAATCGACTCGGTCACCGTGGTCGGGCCTTGGTAGACGTCATTGCCCACGGTCACTGGCAGGGAGCCGGAGCTCTGGCCTTCGGCGATGGTAATGACCTTGCCGCTGTCGAGGGTGATGGTCACCGGACCGTTCTGCGCGGTGACCGGTTTGCCCTGGGCATCGGTCAGCGTCGCGGTGTAGGTGATGGTGCCGTTTTCATCCACGCTCGGCGTGGCGGTCAGCGTCACGGTGGTGCTGTCGTTGACGTCGTTGACCGTGGTTTCAACCGGAGTCTTGATCGGATTGATGGCTTCGAGGTTGCCGCCGGCCGCGTCCTTGATGGACTCGGTCACCGTGGTCGGGCCTTGGTAGACGTCATTGCCCACGGTCACTGGCAGGGAGCCGGAGCTCTGGCCTTCGGCAATGGTAATGACCTTGCCGCTGTCGAGGGTGACGGTCACCGGACCGTTTTGCGCAGTGACCGGATTGCCCTGGGCATCGGTCAGCGTCGCGGTGTAAGTGATGGTGCCGTTCTCGTCCACGCTCGGGGTGGCGGTCAGGGTCACGGTGGTGGTGTCGTTGACGTCGGTAACCGTGGTGTTCACCAGGGTCTTGATCGGGTTGATGGCTTCGAGGTTGCCGCCGTCGGCCGATTTAATCGACTCGGTGACGGTGGTTGGGCCTTGGTAGACGTCATTGCCGACCGTCACTGGCAAACTGCCGGAGCTCTGGCCTTCGGCGATGGTGATCACTTTGCCGCTGTCCAGGGTCACGGTCACCGGACCGTTTTGCGCGGTGACCGGTTTGCCCTGGGCATCGGTCAGCGTCGCGGTGTAGGTGATGGTGCCGTTTTCATCCACGCTCGGCGTGGCGGTCAGCGTCACGGTGGTGCTGTCGTTGACGTCGTTGACCGTGGTTTCAACCGGAGTCTTGATCGGATTGATCGCTTCGAGGTTGCCGCCGGCCGCGTCCTTGATGGACTCGGTCACCGTGGTCGGGCCTTGGTAGACGTCATTGCCCACGGTCACTGGCAGGGAGCCGGAGCTCTGGCCTTCGGCAATGGTGATCACCTTGCCGCTGTCCAGGGTGACGGTGACCGGCGTGTTGTGCGCGGTAACCAAGGCACCGTTTTTGTCGGTCAGGGTCGCGGTGTAAGTGATGGTGCCGTTTTCATCCACGCTCGGGGTGGCGGTCAGGGTCACGGTGGTGGCGTCGTTGACGTCGGTGACCGTGGTGTTCACCAGGGTCTTGATCGGGTTGATGGCTTCGAGGTTGCCGCCGTCGGCCGATTTAATCGACTCGGTGACGGTGGTCGGGCCTTGGTAGACGTCATTGTCGACCGTCACTGGCAGGGAGCCGGAGCTCTGGCCTTCGGCGATGGTAATGACTTTGCCGCTATCCAGGGTCACGGTCACCGGACCGTTTTGCGCGGTGACCGGTTTGCCCTGGGCATCGGTCAGCGTCGCGGTGTAGGTGATGGTGCCGTTTTCATCCACGCTCGGCGTGGCGGTCAGCGTCACGGTGGTGCTGTCGTTGACGTCGTTGACCGTGGTTTCAACCGGAGTCTTGATCGGATTGATGGCTTCGAGGTTGCCGCCGGCCGCGTCCTTGATGGACTCGGTCACCGTGGTCGGGCCTTGGTAGACGTCATTGCCCACGGTCACTGGCAGGGAGCCGGAGCTCTGGCCTTCGGCAATGGTGATCACCTTGCCGCTGTCCAGGGTGACGGTGACCGGCGTGTTGTGCGCGGTAACCAAGGCACCGTTTTTGTCGGTCAGGGTCGCGGTGTAAGTGATGGTGCCGTTTTCATCCACGCTCGGGGTGGCGGTCAGGGTCACGGTGGTGGCGTCGTTGACGTCGGTGACCGTGGTGTTCACCGGGGTCTTGATCGGGTTGATGGCTTCGAGGTTGCCGCCGTCGGCCGATTTAATCGACTCGGTGACCGTGGTCGGGCCTTGGTAGACGTCGTTGCCGACGGTCACTGGCAGGCTGCCTGAACTCTGGCCTTCGGCAATGGTGATGACTTTGCCGCTGTCGAGGGTCACGGTCACCGGACCGTTTTGCGCGGTGACCGGCTTGCCCTGGGCATCGGTCAGCGTCGCGGTGTAAGTGATGGTGCCGTTTTCATCCACGCTCGGCGTGGCGGTCAGGGTCACGGTGGTGGTGTCGTTGACGTCGTTGACCGTGGTGTTCACCGGGGTCTTGATCGGGTTGATGGCTTCGAGGTTGCCGCCGTCGGCCGATTTAATCGACTCGGTGACGGTGGTCGGGCCTTGGTAGACGTCATTGCCGACCGTCACTGGCAGGGAACCGGAGCTCTGGCCTTCGGCGATGGTGATCACTTTGCCGCTGTCGAGGGTCACGGTGACCGGACCGTTTTGCGCGGTGACCGGATTGCCCTGGGCATCGGTCAGCGTCGCGGTGTAGGTGATGGTGCCGTTCTCGTCCACGCTCGGCGTGGCGGTCAGGGTCACGGTGGTGGTGTCGTTGACGTCGTTGACCGTGGTTTCAACCGGAGTCTTGATCGGATTGATCGCTTCGAGGTTGCCGCCGGCCGCGTCCTTGATGGACTCGGTGACCGTGGTCGGGCCTTGGTAGACGTCGTTGCCCACGGTCACTGGCAGGCTGCCTGAACTCTGGCCTTCGGCAATGGTGAT
>NZ_JBWKXF010000079.1:0-3263 GCF_059422645.1 Pseudomonas sp. GW821-FHT01C01
ACCTTTTGGTTACTTTTGGGGCGTTTGCCAAAAGTGACCCGCTGTAAGAGCGGAACCATAAGCCGCCGTTACCGCAGCAACGGATATGTACACAACACAACAAGAACCTGGTCGGCCCAAAGGCCGCCAAGGTCAAAAGCCTAACGAACATCCAAAGCCACAGACATGAACTGACTGATCCGCGAGCGCAACCAGCGCTCCGCCGGATCATTGTCATGCACCCCGCTCCAGGCCATCGACAACTGCGCCGCCTCAATCTCGAACGGCGGATCCTCGGCCCGCAACCCACACCCCTCCACCAACGCACACGCCGCATAATCCGGCACGGTAGCGATCATCTCGGTCCCGGCAAGCAACGCCCGCAACCCACTGAACTGCGGCACCCCCAGCACGACACGACGACTACGCCCGACCTTCGCCAGATCCAAATCGATATTGCCACTCAAGTCCCCCGAAAACGACACCATCGCATGGGGCCGTTCACAGTACTCATCCAGGGTCAACATCCCCGGCCGGGTGTCACCACGCAACACTTTGCAGGGAATATCGCGCAGCTTCTTGCGCTTGGCATTGGCCGGCAAATCCGTGGTGTAACTCACGCCCACCGAAATTTCCCCCGACGCCAGCAACGCCGGCATCAACAGGTAATTGGCCCGCCGCACAACCACGACGATCCCCGGTGCTTCCTCTTGCAACTGACGCAACAACGGCGGAAACAAACCAAACTCGGCATCGTCCGACAGCCCGATGCGGAACACATCGCAACTGGTTGCCGGATCGAATTCCCTGGCCCGGCTGACCGCGCCAGAAATGGTGTCCATCGCCGGCTGCAGCTCCTTGAGAATCGCCAGCGCCCGCGCCGTCGGTTCCATGCCGCGACCATTGCGCAGCAGCAACGGGTCGTCGAACAGATCGCGCAAACGCCCCAGCGCAGCGCTCACCGCCGGCTGCCCCATGAACAGTTTCTCGGCGACGCGGGTCAGGTTCTTTTCGAACATCAGGGCTTCGAAGATCACCAGCAGGTTCATGTCGACGCGACGCAGATCGTTACGGTTCATAGGCACGGTTCCCTTGTGTGTTCGGCCAGGCGCGAGGATGAGGATTGTGTCTGACTTTACCCAATACTTCCCGAGATGAACGAGGAATTAACAACGATTAACTCGCAAGCCAGAGCCTTCGGGTCCAAAAATGAAGCCTACCGACACGGACAATCACCATGGCTCACGTTCAGCAAAATGCCGCCCCCGCGCCATTCACGCCTGTGCCAAAGAAAAGCACCGGTGGCCTCAGCCCGCAGCGCGAACGGCTGGTTAAACAGCTAATCCTCGAACGCCTCGGCGACAGCCTGGAAGTCACCGAACTGGCACAGGCCTGCGCCCTCTCGCGCAGTCATTTTTCCCGCGCGTTCAAGTGCAGCACCGGCCTTTCGCCGCAAGAATGGATCCGCCAGCAGCGCGTTGCCCTGGCCAAACAATTGATCCAGTACACCAACATGAGCCTTACACAAATCAGTCTCGAATGCGGCTTCTGCGATCAGGCGCACTTCTGCCACATTTTCACCCGCAGCGAAGGCATCAATCCGTTTGCCTGGCGCTGTCAGTTTGTCCGCGGTACCGCCCTCAACGGCAAAAGATCGCAACCTTCGCCAGCGCCCACGGGTATGCACGCGACCGTGTAGGAACTGTCGAAGGCTACGATCTTTTGATCCTGCTTTTACAACGACATCAACCCTTGAGGAACGCCAACAGATCCGCGTTGAGCTGATCCTTGTGGGTGTCCGTCAAACCGTGAGGGGCGCCCGGGTAAATCTTCAGCGTCGAGCCCTTCACCAGTCTGGCGGAGGAGACGCCCGCCGCTTCGTACGGCACGACCTGATCCGCGTCGCCATGCACCACCAGGGTCGGCACGTCGAACTTTTTCAGATCTTCGGTGAAGTCGGTTTCCGAGAACGCCTTGATGCAGTCATAGGCGTTCTTGTGGCCGGCCATCATGCCTTGCATCCAGAACCAGTCGATCATGCCCTGGGACGGTTTCGCCTCCGGCTTGTTGAAGCCGAAAAACGGGCCGCTGGCGAGGTCGATGTACAGCTGCGAACGGTCGGCCAGCGAGGCCTGGCGGATGCCGTCGAACACTTCCAGCGACAGGCCGCCGGGGTTGGCTTCGGTCTTGAGCATCAGCGGCGGCACCGCGGAAATCAGCCCGGCCTTGGCCACGCGACCGGTGCCATGGCGACCGATGTAGCGCGCCACCTCGCCACCGCCGGTAGAGAAGCCGAACAGCACGGCGTTTTGCAGATCGAGCAGCTCGATCAATTGCGCCAGATCGTCGGCGTAATGATCCATGTCATTACCCGACCAGGGCTGGCTGGAACGCCCATGGCCCCGACGGTCGTGGGCGATGACCCGGTAGCCCTTGGAGGCCAGGAAGATCATCTGCGATTCCCAGCTGTCGGCGTTCAGCGGCCAGCCATGGCTGAAGACAATCGGCTGGCCGGTGCCCCAGTCCTTGTAGTAAATCTCGACGCCATCGCGGGTAGTAAAGGTACTCATGGGTGATGCCTCCTTAACGAGTGTGAGGGGTGAATCAAACCGGAAGTTGGTTCATGCGATCTGCCAGGCGCGCCACCCGCTCGCCCAGGTGCGCGGCGGTGCAGCGATCTTCGGGCGGCGGGGCATCGTCGGGGGATTGCTCGACATTCGACTGGGCCATGGCGCCAAGTGAGCTGCCCAATCGATTCAGTTGTCCGTTGAACGCGCCAGTGCTGGAACGCGCCGGCAGCAGGTCAAGGCCGACCCAGATCATCGAATGCTGGGCGGCGAACACCGCCATCTGCAGCAAGGTGTTGAGTTTGTCGCCGCACAGGCAGCCGGAATTGGTGAAGCCGGCCGCGAGCTTGTCGCGCCAGGGCTGGGCCAGGTAGAACGCCGCCGTGGCCTCCATGAACGCCTTGAAGGCCGCTGAGGCACTGCCCATGTAGGTCGGCGCGCCAAAGATGATGGCGTCGGCGTTGTGCAGCCGCTCCCAGTGCTCCTCCACCTCCTCGACCGGGATCAACTGGCAGGTGCTGCCCAGGTGCCGTTCCACGCCCGCGGCCACGGCTTCGGCCATGACCCGGGTGTGCCCGTAGCCACTGTGATAGACCACCACCACGTTGCTCATTGCTCTGTCCTTGCGATGGGTTGAATCCCCTTGTAGGAGCGAGCTTGCTCGCGATGGAGTATCAGTCGACACCCATGTGGCTGACACACCATCGCGAGCAAGCT
>NZ_JBWKXF010000079.1:3268-17540 GCF_059422645.1 Pseudomonas sp. GW821-FHT01C01
ACGTACCCCCCCCCCCCCCCCCCCCCCCCCCCCCCCCCCCCCCCCCCCCCCCCCCCCCCCGCTCCTACAGGGATAGAGTTTTGAGCGCAGACCGGATGCAGGACGAGTTAAACGTTGTTAATTTTCCATGGCGCGCAAAAAGCCCCGGCAAGCCCTGTCCATCTGTCGCGCCCAATGTTCACGGGACCGACAGCCGCTGGGCGATACGCTACAGTGAATGCCTGCACCCAACAGTCACCCGGGCGGCGCATTGCGCTACGTAAAAAACCTGAGGAATATGCTCGAAAACCGTGTACCAGACGGATTCAGCAGGAGCGACTCGTTGACCCTTTCCCCCGAACAGGCTGTGCACTTCGGCCCCTACCGGGTCTACCCCGGACAACGCCTGGTGATGGAGGCCGACCATCCCTTGCGCCTGGGTCGGCGCGCCATGGATATCCTGTTGATCCTGCTGGAACACGCCGGCAACGTGGTCAGCAAGCAACAATTGATCGCCCGGGTTTGGCCCAACAGCGTGGTCGAAGAGATTAACCTGCGGGTGCACATGGCGGCGTTGCGCAAGGCGCTCGGCGACGGTCAGGCGGGTCAGCGCTACATCATCACAGTGGCCCAGCGTGGGTACAGCTTCGTCGCACCGTACTCAGTGGAACAGGCCGGGCAACCGCCGGCACCGGCGGCTGCCGCGCCGAGCCGGCATAACCTGCCGGTGCGCCACACGCGCATGATCGGCCGGCAAACGCTGATCGACAATCTGATGATGCAACTGCCACGCCAGCGCTTCATCACGCTCGTCGGTCCCGGAGGCATCGGCAAAACCACCGTGGCCTTGCGGGTCGCCGAACAAATGATCGGTCGCTACCCGGACGGCATTCGCCTGCTGGACCTGGCCCCGATCAACTGCCCGCTGATGATCAACGGCCACCTGGCGACGTTGCTCGAACTGGTCCTGCACGACGACGAACCAATGGACTGCCTCGCAACCTTCCTGCGCGACAGGCAAATGCTGCTGGTCATCGACAACTGCGAACACCTGATCGACGCCATTGCCCAGCTCTGCGAAAACATTCTGCGCAGTGCGCCGCACGTGCACATTCTCGCCACCAGCCGCGAGAGCCTGCGGGCCGAAGGGGAATTCGTCCAGCGCCTGGAATCACTCGACTGCCCGCCGCCCATCGCCGTCCTCGACCGCGCCCAGGCCATGACCTTTTCCGCCCTGCAACTGTTCGTCGAACGGGCCATGGCCAGCCACGAAAGCTTTGAACTGACGGAGGGCGAACTACCGCTGCTGATAGAGATCTGCCACCGGCTGGATGGCATCCCGCTGGCCATCGAACTGGCAGCGGCGCAAGTGGGCCACTTCGGGTTGCACAGCTTGCTGGCGCAGTTGCAAAGCAACTTCCGGGTGCTGACTCAGCCCGGCCAGGCGCCCCTGGCACGCCATCAGACCCTGCGCGCGACACTGGACTGGAGCTTCGAACTGCTCAATGCCTGCGAAAAGACCTGCCTGCGCCGACTGAGTGTATTTCGCGGCGGCTTCACCCTGGAGTCGGCAGCGGCAGTGATTGTCGGCGAACACATCGAACCTCGCGAAGTATTCGGCTCGATCACCCAACTGGTCGCCAAGTCCTTGTTAAACGTCGAGGTGGGCGACGAGGATGTTTACTACCGCCTGCTCGACACCACCCGCCGTTACGCCCTGGAAAAACTCACACAAACCACTGACCTGCCGGGCACCCGGGAGCGCCATGCCGAGCGCTGCCTGGCCCTGATGCAACAAGCGCAGGACGACTGGGAGAAGACTCCAACCAGCCTGTGGCTCGAGCGCTATGGCCGGGTCCTGGAGGACATCCGCGCGGCCCTCGACTGGGGTTTGTACGCGCAAGGGCCACAGGCACTGGCGATCCGCCTGGCCGCGACGTCCACCCCCTTGTGGCAGGAGCTGTCACTGCTCAAGGAACACGGCGGTTATGTGCGCAAGGCGCTGGCCTTGCTCGACCAGTCACCGGAGCCTTGCCCGCGTTTGAAGATGGCCCTCAAGCTGGCCCTGGGCAGCGCCTGTTATCACGTGCAGGGCGGTACCGCCGAAACCGTTGGAGCCTTTGTCAGCGCTAGAGCCCTGGCCCGACAGTGCAACGATGTAGCCGGTCAATTGCGGGCGATTTCCGGGCACCTGGCAGTCAACCTCAGCTGCGGTCATTATCAAATGGCCCTGGAACAGAGTCGGCAGTTCGATCAACTGGGGCTGCATGACGACGCCCTGATGTCCCTGAGCATGCACCGATTGCGGGTGCTGGCCCTGCATTTTTCCGGCGACCAGGTACAGGCTCGGGAAGATGCCGAGCAAGTGCTGCAACGCATGGCCCACAGCGGTTACCTCAACCGTTTCACTCACGGCTTTGGCGTGCAGTACGACCAGAGTGTCGCGGCACTGACCATTCAGGCGCGCATCCTCTGGTTGCAGGGCCAACCGGAACAAGCCTGGCGCACAGCCCGGCAGGCGCTGGACATCGCGTTGCAGATCAACCACGGCACATCAATCTGCTACACCCTGGCGCTCTCCGGCTGCCTGATCGCTTACTACAACGGCGACACCCTCAGCGCCCGCGAACTCCTGCGGCTGCTGCTGGAACAGGCGCAGAAACACTCGGTTCAACTGTTCTATAACTGGGCGCAACACTACGCGCAGGTGATCGGCGGCAGCCAGGTCCCGCCTGCCAGGCAGCGAAGTGTCGGGTTGATCAAAGACATCATGGTCACGCTGGACTCGACCTGCGTCGATGACGCCTTGCTCGAACGCGCAGAAAACGGAGCGTCAGGCTGGAGCACGGCGGAGATTCTGCGCGCCAGGGCCCAGACGCTGCTGGCAACGGATTGTCCGGTCAAAACCGCAACGGCAGAAGCCGTGCTGCTCAAGGCACTCAGCGTGGCCAGGATTCAGGGTGCGCTGGCCTGGGAATTGCGCAGCGCCACCTCGCTGGCGCAACTGTGGCAGCGTCAGGGCCGCCACCAACAGGCACATGGACTGTTGGCACCAATCTACCAGCGCTTCACCGAAGGTTTTGCCACGGCTGACCTGATGACGGTCCGCCGCTTACTCGGTGAGTTGCAATGCCACCTGCCGGCCTGAAGCCCAGCGTGTCTGACTGATGTAGCTGGCATAACGCATTTCAAGGGCGCGCAAATCACCGCTGAGTTCGAGTTTTTCCAGCGCGTAGGTGCGGGTGGTGTTGAGGAAGCGGTAACGGGTCACGGCGCCGCCCTGCTCCAGGGACAGTAGCGACTTGAGCGCCAGGCTTTCCATCACCTTGACCAGATCGGCGGCCGGCAGCCTGTCGCAGCTGACCACGCCAATCGCTGCGTCCCGGGTAAAGGCCATTTTGAACACGGCCAGACGCTGCAACACGGTTTGCTCCACGGCAGTCAAGCGTTCGTAGCTCCAGTCCAGCGCAGCTTTGAGCGTCTGATGCCGGGGAACGGCTGTGCGGCGGCCCTGGGTCAGCAGCTGAAAACAGTTATCGAGTTGCGCCTGCAACCCTACCAGCGCCAATGCATCGATTTGCGCCGCGGCCAGTTCAATCGCCAACGGCAGGCCGTCGAGGCGTCGGCAGATTTCGCGTACGGTCTTGAGGTCTTGCTCGCGCAGGGTGAACCCTTGCTGACGGGCTCGGGCACAGCTGACGAACAATTGCACCGCCGAATAGCCCATGACTTCGGCGACACTGCGCAGCCCTGATGCCGGCGGCACCGCCAGCGGTGGCAGGCGCAATACGGTTTCGCCCGCCGCCTTGAGCGGCTCGCGGCTGGTGGCGAGGATCGACAGCCGCGGCATCGAATGCAGCAGTGTCTCGACCAACGTCTGGCAGCGTTCGAGCAAGTGCTCGCAATTGTCCAGTACCAACAAGGCATGCCGCTGCGCCAGCGCTTGCAGTGTGGTGCCGACCTTCAGTTCGAGGGTTCGTGTGAGGTGATCGGTCACTTGCGCCGGGTCATCGATCGCCGCCAGGTCCACCAGCCACACGCCGTGCCGATAGTGCTGCAACAACAGTTCGGCCACGCGCAGCGCCACGGTGGTCTTGCCGATCCCGCAAGGCCCGACCAGGGTCATGAATCGCCGCACCGGTAACTGCCGCACCAGGCTGCCGACAACAGCATCGCGCCCGGTGATCGGCGTGAGCCGCGCCGGCAAGTTGTGCAGGGGTTTTTGTACGGTCTCGCTCGGGAACGATACGGGCTCCGGCGAATGCCGCACCGGGGCGACAAAACTGTAGCCGCGCTGGGGAATATTGACGATGTAGCACTGGCCGTTCTGCCCGTCGCCCAAGGCACGACGCAGGGCGGCGATGTGCACCCGCAGGTTGATCTCTTCGACCACCGAGCGCGGCCAGACCTGCGCAATCAACTCCTCCTTGCTGACCACCGAGCCCGCGTGCTCGACCAATACCTGCAACACATCAAGGGCGCGGCCGCCCAGGCGCAGCGGTCGATCGCCCTCCAGCACCAGTCGCTGACTGAGGTGGAAGGCATAGGGACCAAATCGCAGCACCGCTTCGCTGTTTACATCTCTGAGGCTGTTCATGCGCTGTCACCCGCTGGAAGCCTGGCTCGGTACGCGAGTCCATCCCAGGCTCCGCACCTTCCTTGCAATGAGTTCACTGGTATCTTGGCAGGCCTCGGTGACGGTACAACTGCCACGGGGGGAGCGTCACGGCCATTGCGGTGCGCAGAACGGACACACGCGCTAGCTGAACTGCTCGCGGTATTGAGTCGGGGTCAGGCCAAGCTTTTCACTGAACAGAAAACGCATGTGCCGCACGCTGCCGAAGCCACTTTTGAACGCCACCGTCTTGAGCGGCAACTCGGTGGTTTCCAGCAGGTTCCTGGCGCAATCGATGCGTGCACTTTGCAGAAACTCCATCGGCGTCATGTTCACGTCCCGGGCGAACACCCTGGCAAAATGCCGCGGGCTCATGTTGGCCAGGTTCGCCATGTACTCGATGGTGTAGGTTTCGTCGAGGTGTTCGAGCACATGGTTCTGCACACGGGTAATCGCGGTTTCCTGAGGCGCCACCGCCGCCATCAGCGGGCTGAACTGCGCTTGCCCGCCCTGGCGCTTCATGACCACCAGCAACACCTTGGCCACGTCCTGGGCGACTTTTTTGCCATGGTCCTGTGCCACCACCGACAGTGCCAGATCGATCCCGGCAGTCACGCCGCCGGAGGTGATCAGGTTGCGGTCCTGGACAAAGATCTGATCGGTCTCGACGGTCGCTTTCGGAAAACCCTTGATCAACCGTTCGGTGTAGTGCCAGTGGGTGGTGACGCGATAGCCATCGAGCAAACCCGCATGCCCCAGCACGAATGCCCCGGTGCAGATCGAGCCATAAGCGGCGGACCGGCTGACGTTGTGCCTGAGCCAGCCGAGCAACGGCGGATGCGTTTCGTTGTAGGCTCCGGGGCCACCGGGCACCAGCAGTAAATCGAAACCTTCGCAGGCCTGATCGATGTGCCGGTCGGGGTGCACGCTCACGCCATTGGACGCCCGCAGCGCGCCGGGCTCGGTACCGATGGTCGACAGCACATAGTGATCGTCGGGTTTCAGATAACGATTGGCGATGGAAAATACTTCCATGGGCCCGGCCATGTCGAGCAGGAGAAAGTTGGGAAACAGCACCATTGCCACGGTTTTCATGGATTGGAATTCACTGGGATCAATAGGGTCGGCACACCAGTCCTTGTGGGAGCGGGCTTGCTCGCGAAAGTGGTGTGTCATTCACCGTCATGTAACCTGACACAACGCCTTCGCGAGCAAGCCCGCTCCCACAAAAGTCGTGTTGTGCATTATGGCCAGCCGCAGGCCAGACGTCGGAAAAGAATAACTGATTCGCGCCCGAAGATTGTCAATCTGGCAGAGACAGTATTTCAATTTTAATCTACTTATTGCACCGACGAGTAAACATTAACCTTCTCCTCAGTCGGACGAATTCACGTCCACACAGGAGATTTCATCATGCTGACTCTTCGCAAAGCCTCGGATCGTGGCCTGGCCAATCATGGCTGGTTGAAGTCATTCCATACCTTTTCCTTCGCCAGTTATCGCAACCCGAAAGAGCAGGGTTTTTCCGACCTGTTGGTGATCAACGACGACCGCGTCGCCGCCGGTAAAGGCTTTGGCCAGCACCCGCACCGCGACATGGAGATTTTCTCCTACGTGCTTGAAGGGGCCCTGGAACACAAGGACACCCTGGGCACCGGTTCGGTGATCCGCCCCGGCGACGTGCAACTGATGAGCGCAGGCAGCGGCGTGGCCCACAGTGAGTTCAACCACTCCAGCACCCGGCCCGTGCACTTTCTGCAAATCTGGATCGTGCCCGATGTCAGCGGCGCCAAACCGCGCTATCAGCAAGAGCACTTCAGCCCCCAGAAGAAACGCGGGCGCCTGCAACTGATCATCTCGCCGGACGGCGCCAAGGGTTCGCTGAAGGTGCGCCAGGATGCACGGGTGTATGCCGGCCTGATCGACGGCAAGGAAAGCGCCACCCTGGAACTCGCCGCCAACCGCTACGCCTATGTGCACGTGGCCCGGGGCAGCGTTGAACTCAACGGAGTGTTGTTGCAGGAAGGCGACGGCGTGCGGGTCCGCGAAGAACAGGCGCTGACCTTGAGCAACGGCGTGGATGCCGAAGTATTGGTCTTCGACCTGCGCCCACAGGAACTGCCGGAAATGCCATAACGCCCCTCTGTGGGAGCGGGCTTGCTCGCGAATGCGGAGTGTCAGCCAATATAGATGTTGAATATCTATCCGCATTCGCGAGCAAGCCCGCTCCCACAGGGCCCACGAGCGCCCGGGCTTTACTCGCCGGTCCCCGCAAACCCCGCGACAATCTCGTCGATCACCGCCCGGACCCTGGCGGTATGCCGCAGGTCCGCGTGGGTTACCAGCCAGATGTCATAGGGCAATGGTCGTGTGCGTTCCGGCCACAACCTGACCAGCCCCTCCTTCTCCCCGATGTACACCGGAATCTCCCCGATCCCGATCCCCGCCGCAATCGACCGACGCACCAGCAGGCTGGAACTGAGGCTCGCGACTATCCGCCCGCGCGCCACCGGTTCCGAGATCAGCGTCAGGTCTTTGTTGCCCTGCAAGTACGGTTGATACACCACCAGATCATGCCCGGCGAACGCCGAGCCAGGCTCCGGCACACCGTGGGCATCGACATAGGCTCGCGAGGCAAACAACCCCACCGGCCAGCGGGCGATGCGGCGGGCGATCAGGTCCGGGTTGTCCGGTCGGGTGTTACGCACGGCAATGTCCGCTTCCCGTTTTGCCAGGCTGAGAATCTGTGTGGTGGCGTCCAGTTGCACTCGAACATCCGGGTGTTGCTGATGCAGGCGGGCGATCGCCGGGATCAGGAAATCAATCGCCAGGGAATCGGTGGTACTGACCCGAACGGTGCCGGTCAAGCGATCGTCCAGACCCTGTATCTGGCGTTCCAGCTCCAGCGCCGAATGCTCCATTTTCTCCACGGCTTTAAGTGCCGCTTCGCCGACCGCCGTCAGCGCATAACCCTCGGAGGTGCGCAGGAACAACGTCGCACTCAATGACTTTTCCAGCGCCGTGATGCGCCGGCCGACCGTGGCCTGGTCGACCCCCAACACCCGCGCCGCACCGCGTAACGTGGTTTCGCGGCAAACCGCGAGAAACACCCGGGCGTCATCCCAATTCATAGCGCTCTCCTGATGATGCATTTGTGCATCACAATAGCGCGAAATCGCTGCATTATTGCTTCGTAGAATCTCGATATGCTGAAGGCCTGAGTAACCTCAGGACAACGCTCGTGCACCGTTCACCAGCTCCCCTCACCCCGGCGCAAGAATCTTTCGCACACCACAGGTATATGAAATGACACTCCACCAAACCATGACCCTGATCGAAATCACCGAGCCCGGTGGCCCTGAAGTCCTGCAACCGCGCCAGGTGCCTGTGCCCACTGCAAATGCCGGCGAAATACTGATCCGCGTGCACGCCGCCGGAGTCAATCGCCCCGACGTGATTCAACGGGCCGGCAAGTACCCGATGAAACCCGGCATGAGCCTGATTCCGGGGCTGGAAGTGGCCGGTGAAGTGGTGGCGATTGGCGCGGGCGTCAGCGAATTCGCTCTGGGCGACAAGGTCTGCGCGCTGACCAATGGTGGCGGGTACGCGCAATATTGCGTGGTCCCGGCCAGTCAGGCCCTGCCGATCCCTGAAGGCATGGACTGGCTGCAGGCCGCGGCCATCCCGGAAACCTACTTCACGGTCTGGGCCAACCTGTTCGGCCTTGGCGGCGCCCGCCAGGGTCAGCGCGCCTTGATCCATGGCGGAACCAGTGGCATCGGCACCACCGCATTGATGCTTTGCCGCGAATTCGGTATCGAAACATTCGCCACCGCCGGCAGTGACGAAAAATGCGCCGCAATCCGCGAATTGGGTGCCGAGGCGATCAACTATCGCGACCAGGACTTTGTGCAGGTCATCGCGGAAAAAACCGCGGGCCAAGGCGTCAACGTGATTCTCGATATCATGGGCGGCTCGTATCTGAACAATAACGTTGCCGCCCTGGCCCTGGAAGGTCGCCTGGTGATGCTCGGCTTCCTCGGTGGTGCTCACGCCAAGGATGTCGATTTGCTGGCGATCATGGCCAAACGCGCCGTCGTCACCGGCTCCCTGCTGCGCTCGCGGACTCAGGAAGAAAAAGCCGCCATCGCCCGACAACTGCACGAACACGTATGGCCGGTGCTGACCGCCGGACGCTGCCTGCCGATGATCGACCAGGTTTACCCGCTCACTGACGCGGTACAAGCCCACGCCCGGATGGAAGCGGGCGATCACATCGGCAAGATAGTCCTGCGTGTGGACTGATATCACACCAGCATCGGGAGGCAGCATTTTGTAACCGTTGCACCTCAACGATGGTCGGAAAAATCTCCTGATGCACGACCTCATCTGTTAAAACCCGTGCTTCACATTCTGTTGGGCCGATCAATGTCTGCTCCCCTCCTCGCTCACTTGCGCCGACGCTGGCTGTCGTGGCTGTGCATGGCTGTGCTGGTAGTCGGCTTGCCGGTAAGTTGTGGGGCGCTCAAATATAAAGAGCGCGAGTTACTGTTCCGCATCGAACCAGGCACGGCGGGCTGGTATCGCGGCCTGCCGCAAGATGTTCAGGAGTTCGATATCAAGCCTGCCAGCTACAAGGCCGGGCAAACCCTGCATGCCTGGTGGTGGCCAGCCGCCCGCCGCGATGCGCCGTCAATCCTCTACCTCCATGGGGTGCGCTGGAACCTCACGGGCCAGGCGTTTCGCATCGAGCAATTACGGGCCATGGGCTATTCAGTGCTAGCCATCGACTACCGCGGCTTCGGTCAGAGCAAAGGGGATTTGCCCTCGGAAGCCAGTGTTTATGAAGATGCACACGTTGCCTGGGAACGCTTTACCGCGATGCAACCGGACGCCAACAAGCGTCTGATCTACGGGCATTCGCTGGGCGGTGCAGTGGCCATCAACCTCGCGGCAGACCTGGCTGAACAGGCGAAAAAGCAGCATGTCGCGGTACCAGTGCGCGGTCTGGTTATCGAGTCTTCCTTCACGTCGTTGGGCGATGCGGTCACGGAAGTGGCCGACAACAACCTTCCCGTGAACTGGCTGCCAGTGCGCTGGCTGTTGTCGCAGAAGTTCGACTCCATCGACAAGATCGTCGATATCGACATGCCGCTGTTGGTGGTCCACGGCCTGTCCGACCCGTTCATGCCTTCACGATTCAGCCAGCAATTATTCAATGCCGCCCAGGAACCCAAGCACCTGTTACTGGTACCCGGCGGTACACACAACAACAGCATGAGCCTGGGTGGAAACCAGTATCGCCAGGCACTTGATCGCTTGCTCAAGGCAGGACCCCGTCAGTTGGCCGGGCCGGCGGTGGTTCAGGGATCGCAGGGCTCCTGAAGGGTGGCGATCTGTTCCCCCTGGTAACGGGCCCGATAGCGCCCCGGACTTTCCCCGGTCCACTTCTTGAACGCCCGATGGAAGGCGCTGGGCTCCTGGAAACCCAGTTGCTCGGCGATATCGCTGATGCTCGCGTCGCTCTGACGCAATTGCTCAAAGGCCACTCCCCGCCGTACTTCGTCCTTGATCTCCTGGTAGGAGCAACCTTCGCGTTCCAGTTTGCGGCGGAAAGTGCTGGGGCTCAGGTGCTGCTCCAGGGCAAAGGCCTGCAACGTCGGCCACTCACTGTAATGACTGCCGCGCAAGCGCTGATGAACCTGTGATGCCAGGCCATGCTGGTTACGGAAGCGAATCACCAGCCATTGCGGCGCAGTACGCAAAAACACTTTCAACGACGCCAGATCCTGAACTACCGGCAGACGCAGGTAGTGGCTGGCAAATTCGATTTCGGTGCGCTCGGCACCAAATGTCAGGTTGGGCCCCCAGAGCAGGCGGTCGTCGCCAAGCGACAGGCGCGCATGACGGAAGTCAGCGCGGTCAATGGGAATGCGCCGGCCTCCCAGCCAGCACAGCAGACTGATCATCAATACCAGAAACGTTTCTTCACCAAACCGGCTGGCATCGTTGTCCGTCGAACAGGTTTCCAGGCTGATGACCGCGCGCTTGCCACGCACGGCCAGCGAGCCGCGAAAATCGCGCAGGAACAACCCGAAGTTGGCCAGGCACTGACGCATGGCCTTGTGCAGATCGGGTTCCTGAATCAAGGCCCGGCAAATCAGGGCAAAACTGCCCGGTGGCATGCCATGGGAATCGAGCCCGAAAAACTCATCGTCGAGCTCGCGAATCTGGATCAGCCACAACGCCGCAAACGCATTGGCCGGCACCCGCGCCGTGGGTTGTTGCATGACCGCAGGATCAATGCCCGCCTGTTCGAGCACTGCCGTCACGCGCTGCGGATCATCCCTCAGCCCATGGATCATTGCCTGCACGAAATAGGCGGCAACCGAGTCCTTTTCCCGCATTGGTACGCTTCTCTCTCATCACCCGAATGGCAAAAAACATCAGTGCCGTTGAACAGTTTTGGCATAGGACAACCGCCCTGCCGGCTCTAGACTCGCGGCAATAGTACGCCTTCGACCGCAGTCGCGGCCAAGGTATCGCAGGGTTTGATCGAAGGATGGAAACATGAATCTGCAAAACATCGGGGTAATCGGTGCGGGCACCATGGGCAACGGCATCGCGCAAGTCTGCGCCTTGGCCGGTTTCAACGTGACCTTGCTCGACATTTCCGAAAGCGCTTTGCAAAAAGCCGTCGCAACAGTCGGTAAAAACCTTGACCGGCAGATCGCCAAGGAAACCCTGACGCCGGAGCAGAAACAGGCCACCCTCGACAAAATCCGCACCAGCACCGATTACAGCAGCCTGCATAACGCGCAACTGGTCATCGAAGCGGCCACTGAAAATCTCGACCTGAAACTGCGTGTGCTGCAACAGATCGCCGCGCAGGTCAGCAGCGAATGCGTCATTGCCTCTAATACCTCGTCGCTGTCGATCACCCAGCTCGCCGCCAGTGTCAGCCAACCTGAGCGCTTCATTGGCCTGCATTTCTTCAACCCGGTTCCGGTGATGGGCCTGATCGAAGTCATTCGCGGCCTGCAAACCAGTGACGCGACCCACAAACTGGCGCTGGACATGGCGACCACCCTCGGCAAAACCGCGATCACCGCCGGTAACCGTCCAGGCTTTGTGGTCAACCGGATTCTGGTACCGATGATCAACGAAGCGATTCTGGTGTTCCAGGAAGGCCTGGCCAGCGCCGAAGACATCGACGCCGGCATGCGCCTGGGCTGCAATCAGCCTATCGGCCCATTGGCCCTGGCGGACCTGATCGGTCTGGATACCCTGTTGTCGATCCTTGAAGCGTTCTATGACGGTTTCAACGACAGCAAATATCGCCCGGCGCCACTGCTCAAGGAAATGGTCGCTGCCGGTTACCTGGGGCGCAAAACGGGGCGCGGCTTCCATGCCTATGCCTGAGCGTTGCTCGCGCTTTGCCGAGTACCGGGACAAGGTCCTGGAGCTGTTTGCCTGCAAGGGATTCGGTCAGGTCGGCATGCGTGAGCTCGCAACGTGCCTGGGGCTCTCTCCAGGCTCGCTGTACCACCATTACCCCAGCAAACAGCATCTGCTGCTCGACCTGATCGAAGAGTTCTACGAGGAACTGCTGGCCACCCTGGGACGCATCCAGCAAAAAGCCCCGGCCAAACGCGACAAACTCAACAGCCTGATCCGCGCGCACCTGAATCTGCATCGGGAGATGCCCTGGCATTTTCGTCTGGTGGAGCGCGACAGCGGTTGCCTGAACGAGGAGCAACAGGCTCGGGTCCGGCAACTGCGCGAGCAATACGAACGCACGCTGCTGAAGATGCTGGGCGCGAAGTCCCGTTTCAGCGAGCAAGGCCTGCTGGCCGCCGGGCATGCCATTGGCGCGCTGCTCAACAGTGCCCCCAGCTGGCTGACGCCCCATGTGCTGGACGAGCAGGAACGTGAGGAGCTGCTGGAAAGCATGGTGAGCGGTGCCATCGAACGTGTGCTTGCGCCGCGGCGTGCGCCAGAGGCGATAAGCCTTGCGCGTCCTATAGAAAAAACATCTAAAGAAACCCAGGCTTCGGCGACGATTTAGCGCTTTGCTTGTCGGCTCGACACAATCGGAATTCGCCGACAAACCCGGCGTCCAAACCGATGTGTGCACTTGAGCACCTGGAGCCGACCATGAAAATCAATCCCTACCTTATCTTCAACGGCAACTGCAAAGCTGCCTTCACGTTCTATGCGCAATGCCTGCAAGGCCAGATCGAAGCCATGATGACTTTCGGCGAAACGCCTGCCGGTGAGCATGTCCCCAAGAATCTGCACAACCTGATCATTCATACCCGCCTGATCGTTGGCGATCAGGCGATCATGGGGTCGGACACCACGCCGGATCGCCCCGTCGATAAAATGAGTGCCTGCTCGATTTCACTCAACGTCGACAGCATTGCCGAGGCCGAACGGGTCTTTAAGGCGCTGGCGGAGGACGGCACCGTGCAAATGCCACTGGAGGCCACGTTCTGGGCCGCACGCTTCGGCATGCTGGTCGACCGTTTTGGTGTGTCGTGGATGGTCAATTGCGAAAAGGACCAGTAAACGGCTTTTGTCGAACGACAGTATTGAAGGCACAAAAAAGCCCAACCTGAAAAGGTTGGGCGTTCTGGCAACTCCCGGCCTGTCTGCTACCGTCAACTAGCCGCATGGATAGAAGCGGAGCTGTGGACTCGCGATGTGAGGGCCATCGAGAGGGGGCGAACTCAATGGCATCGTGATCAAGTATAGGTTCCCCCCACACCCCGCAGACACTGTCAACGGAGGTTGAACTTGAATGATGTGGTGATCGCCCTCATCGTCTTCGCCTGCCTGTTCGGCAGCGCACTACTGGGTTCGTACGTGAGGGAACGGTTACCGAGCCATCATCTGAGTGACGACTCCGTGGCGGTGGTGAAGCTGGCCACCGGCCTCATCGCAACAATGTCGGCGCTGGTCCTCGGCCTGCTCGTTTCCTCTGCTAAAAGCACATTCGATACGGCCAATGCCGAACTGGAGGGGGCAGCGGCGAAAGTGGTTCAATTCGATCGCGTGCTGGCCCGCTACGACGCCAACACCCAGGACATCCGCACTCAGCTCAAGCATAACTACGCCGAAGTCACAAAAACTCTCGCTTCTCGCGATCGCAGTCAGATTGCAAAACTCGATAGCCCCGAAGTGATCCGTCGCTCCGAAAGTCTGCAACGCCAGGTGGAATCACTGTCTCCCACCAACGACGATCAGCGCGCGCTCAAAGCCACGGCATTGCAAGACATCGAGACCGTGTTTGCCGACCGCTGGCTGACTCTGCTGCAATCCAATCAATCGATTCCACCGGTGATGCTGGTGATTCTGGTGACGTGGTTGGCGACTATCTTCGGCTCGTTCGGCCTGTTCGCACCACGCAATGGCACCATTGTCGTCGTGTTGTTGGTGTGCGCCCTGTCGACGGCAGCGACAATCTTGCTGGTGGAGGAACTCAATCGACCACTTGATGGTTTTATCTGCGTGTCACTGGAACCGTTAGAGCACACGCTGGAACGACTGGGGCAGTAATTTCGCTTTTCTGCAGACAAAAACAAAACCCCTACCTGCATACGCAGATAGGGGTTTCGGAATTTAATCTTGACGATGACCTACTCTCACATGGGGAAACCCCACACTACCATCGGC